>NZ_JBHMIN010000003.1:0-256183 GCF_048060215.1 Micromonospora sp. LOL_021
TTCGGCATCGGCCGGGACGAACTCGCCGGCAGGTATTCGCGGTGGGACGACTTCGCCGACCGGGCCGGCGGCCGGCGCCTGCCCCGTCGTCCCGCCCGGCGCGGTGGCCGGGCGAGACGACGGATCGGCTCAGTACTCCCGGGTGGGCAGTGCTTCCTTGGCCTGCTCCTGGGTGAAGGTGGTCTCCTCGGTGACCACCCGCTTGGGCACCGACTCGCCGGCGTGCACCTGCTCGACCAGCTCCATCAGCTGTGGCCCGAGCAGCGGGCTGCACTCCGCGATGAAGTTGATCTTGCCGTCGGCGAGCGCCTGCATGCCGTCGCGGACCGCGTCGATGGTGACGATCGTGATGTCCTGGCCGGGCACCAGACCGGCGGCCTCGATCGCCTCGATCGCGCCGAGACCCATGTCGTCGTTGTGCGCGAAGAGCACGTCGATGTCGTCGTGGGCCTGGAGGAAGGCCTCCATGACCTCCTTGCCCTTGGCCCGGGTGAACTCACCGGTCTGCGACGCGATGATCTCGAACTTCGGGTCGGCGGCGATCGCCTCACCGAAGCCCTGCTTGCGGTCGTTGGCCGGGGCCGAGCCGGTGGTGCCCTGCAGCTCGACGATCCGCACCGGGCCCGCCTCGTCGGCGAACTCCTCGACCAGCCACTCCCCGGAGAGCCGACCCTCGAGGACGAAGTCGGAGCCGATGAAGGTCTCGTAGAGCGTCTCGTCCTGCGAGTCGACCGCCCGGTCGGTCAGGATCACCGGAATCTCGGCATCCTTGGCCTCCTTGAGCACCGTGTCCCAGCCGGACTCCACGACCGGGGAGAAGGCGATCACGTCGACCCGCTGGGCGATGAAGTTGCGGATCGCCTTGATCTGGTTCTCCTGCTTCTGCTGGGCGTCGGCGAACTTCAGGTCGATCCCGGCCTCGGCCGCGGACTCCTGGATCGACTTGGTGTTCGCGGTACGCCAGCCACTCTCGGCGCCCACCTGGGAGAAGCCGAGGACGATCTGGTCGTCACCGCCGCCACCCCCCTCCGCGCCCGAGTCACCACAGGCGGCGGTGGTCGCCACCATCATCGCCGCGATCATGACGGCGGAAAAACGTCTGAACACTGCCTACCTCCCGCTGAGGCTGATGTCGTCCGCCGGTTGGCCGGACGACCGGCGGTCGAAACGGCCCACGGATGCGGTGGACCGATTGTTAGCGTTAACTTTGTGGCCTGGTCAAACACCCGGCGTGCGCCGAGTTTCCAACCTGTTGACACCCTCCCCAGGTGGCCAGACTGGTCGGGATGCCATCGACGGCTGGGGCTCAACCGCCGCGTTTCAGGAGTGTTACCGTTCTCATCAAGCACGTCAAGGGGGTGGATCGCGGCCGTTACCGCTCTGTTGCGACAACTTTCCTCGGCAGCACCGAGTGGAGCTGGACGATCAGATGAGCGATAACATCGACAACGGTCGCAGACAAGGATATCCGGTCAGGTCCCCGTAGTGGGCAACCGCTGCCGGATCGATGGAACCAGGTTCTCCCCTCGGCTCGCCGCCGGCCGATGGCGGGTCGCGGCGGGTGACCGCTAACCTCGCTGTTGACGGAGCTGGCACGGGCACCGGAAGACAGCCCGGCCCACCCGGCCGGTCCAGCTCCGCGGCCCTGGCACCACGCCGGGTCCGAAGGTCATCGGCAGTGCCGGCACGTCCCGGCCGGACTTGAGGTGGGCAGCGGTGAGCAGCAGAAGCGTCCGGGAACCGGCGATGACGGATGTAGCCAGGCTGGCCGGGGTGAGCCACCAGACGGTGTCCCGGGTGCTCAACGGTCACCCCAACGTACGCGAACAGACCCGGCTGCGAGTCCGGGCCGCCATCGCCGAGCTGGGCTACCGGCCCAACCGCGCGGCCCGCGCCCTGGTCACTGGCAAGTCCCAGGTGATCGGAGTGGTGGCACAGAACTCGACGCTCTACGGCCCGGCGTCCCTGCTCGCCGCGTTCGAGCAGGCCGCCGGGGCCGCCGGGTTCGCGGTCAACGTGGGCAGCGTCCGCAGCCTGGACCGGCAGTCCATCGCCGGCGTCGTCGACCGCCACCTCGACCAGCGGGTCGCCGGCCTGGTGGTGATCGCACCGGTGGTCTCCGCCGGCGAGGCCGTGGAACAGGTGCCGGCCGGGGTGCCGCTGGTCACCATCGACGGTGACCCGCAGCGCAACACCGCGCTGGTCACCGTCGACCAGGCGGCCGGGGCCCGGGCCGCCACCCGGTGCCTGCTGGACGCGGGTCACCCGACCGTCTGGCACGTCTCCGGTCCGGGCGACTGGTTCGACAGCGCCGGGCGGATCCACGGCTGGGAGCAGACCCTGCGGGACGCCGGTGCCGAGGTCCCGCCGCTGGTGCCGGCCGACTGGAGCGCGGCGTCCGGCTACCGGGCCGGGCAGATGCTGGCTCGGATGCGCGACGTCACCGCCATCTTCGCCGCCAACGACCACCTCGCGCTGGGCATCCTGCGGGCACTGAACGAGCGGGGTCGGCGGGTGCCGGACGAGGTCAGCATCGTCGGCTTCGACGACGTGCCGGAAGCCGCCTACTTCACCCCGCCGCTGACCACCGTCCGACCGGACTTCGACGCGGTGGCCAAGGCGAGTCTGGCGCTGCTGCTGCGGCAGATCGAGTCGGGCGCGCGCAGCGACGAGCGGCACACCATCGAGCCGGCCCTGGTACACCGGCGCAGCGTCGCCGCGCCCAGCTGAACCGGTGCCGCCGCACCCAGCCGAACCGGCCCGCCGGCTGCGCGGGCAACACCTCGAGTCAAGCCTGTGAGCTGCGGGAACGTGCTCCGACGGAGGAGTCGGGGTGGCCCTGGTGGAGTCGCCGGCCAAGCCGGTCGGATGTTTCGCATCGGTTTCCCCAGGATCGCGTAGGGGCCCTTGACAGCGATCTTGTGAGCGATAACACTGCGACTCACATTGCCACCGATAGTCGCAGCAACCCGACAGCGTGACGGGGTCGCATGGCCAGCGGGCCGTCCGCCGTACCCGGGTCCCCGCCCAGCGGCCCGGCGCCTCATCGCCCGCGGCACCACAACCTCCCGCCTGCGGCGCCACCGCCCGCAGCCCATCCCAGAAGAGGGAGACGTCCGTGCAACTGCGCACCAGCACCATGATTCGACGGCTGGCCACGATCGGCGCAGCCGCTGCCCTGGTAACCAGCCTGGCCGCCTGCGGCTCCAGCGAGAAGACCATCGACCAGGAGACCGCCGACGGCGACAACGCGGGGGCCCTGATCGGCGTCACCATGCCCACCAGGTCCTCCGAACGCTGGATCAGCGACGGCGACAACGTCCAGACCGCGCTGGAGGAGCTCGGCTACGAGGTCGACCTGCAGTACGCGGAGAACGACATCCCGACCCAGGTCAACCAGATCGAGAACCAGATCACTCAGGGCGCCCGGCTGCTGATCGTCGCCTCGATCGACGGTAAGGCGCTCACCACCCAGCTGCAGCAGGCCGCCGACCAGGGCATTCCGGTCATCTCCTACGACCGGCTGATCCTCGGCAGCCCCAACGTGGACTACTACGCCACCTTCGACAACTTCCAGGTCGGCGTACAGCAGGCGACGTCGCTGCTGGTCGGGCTCGGCGTGCTCAACGCGGACGGCTCCGCCGGCGAGGCCGACGGACCGTTCAACATCGAGCTGTTCGCCGGATCGCCGGACGACAACAACGCCACCTTCTTCTTCGACGGCGCGATGTCGGTGCTGCAGCCGCACATCGACTCGGGCAAGCTGGTGGTCCGCAGCGGCCAGACCGACTTCGACACCGTCGCGATCCTGCGCTGGGACCCGGCCACCGCGCAGCGGCGGATGGAGGACCTGCTCACCCGCACCTACCAGGGCGGCGTCACCGTAGACGGGGTGCTCTCGCCGTACGACGGGCTCTCCATCGGCATCCTGTCCGCGCTCAAGAGCAGCGGGTACGGCACCGCCGGACAGCCCTACCCGGTGGTGACCGGGCAGGACGCCGAGGAGACCTCGGTCAAGTCCATCCTGGCCGACGAGCAGTACTCGACGATCTTCAAGGACACCCGCGAGCTGGCGCAGAAGACCGTCGAGATGGCGCACGCCATCCTCAGCGGCGACGAGCCGGAGGTCAACAACACCACCGACTACGACAACGGGGAGAAGATCGTCCCGTCCTACCTGCTCGAGCCGGTGATCATCGACAAGAGCAACTACGAGGTGCTGATCGACAGCGGCTACTACTCGGCCGAGCAGCTGGGCTGAGTCCACGATCATGCCGACCGACGCCATCCTGCAGATGCGGGGCATCACCAAGACGTTCCCCGGCGTGCGTGCCCTGCACGACGTCAATCTGACCGTACGCCGGGGCGAGATCCACGCCATCTGCGGCGAGAACGGCGCCGGCAAGTCGACCCTGATGAAGGTGCTCTCCGGCGTCTACCCGCACGGGTCGTACGCCGGGGAGACCACCTTCGACGGCCGGCCGGCCCGGTTCGCCGGGATCCGGGACAGCGAGCACCGGGGCATCGTGATCATCCACCAGGAGTTGGCGCTCTGCCCGCAGCTGACGATCGCCGAGAACATCTTCCTCGGCAACGAACAGACCCGCCGTGGGCTGATCGACTGGAACCACACCAACCACCAGGCGGCCGAGCTGCTGCGCCGGGTCGGGTTGACGGAGAATCCGACCACCCTGGTCGCCGAGATCGGGGTGGGCAAGCAGCAGCTGGTCGAGATCGCCAAGGCGCTGTCCAAGCAGGTGAAGCTGCTGATCCTGGACGAGCCCACCGCCGCGCTCAACGACGAGGACTCCGCGCACCTGCTCGACCTGCTCCGCGGGCTGCGGGACACCGGCATCACCTGTGTGATCATCTCGCACAAGCTGAACGAGATCCTCGCCATCGCCGACACGATCAGCATCCTGCGCGACGGCGAACTGATCGAGACGCTCGACCTGGCGACCGACGACGTCACCGAGGACCGGCTGATCTCCGGCATGGTGGGCCGGTCGATGGAGCACCGGTTCCCGCCGCGCACCCCGAAAATCGGCGCCGAGGCGCTGCGGATCGAGGAGTGGACGGTGCGGTCCCCGGACGGCGACCGGGTGGTCGTCGCCGACGCCAACCTCACCCTGCACCGTGGGGAGGTCGTCGGGCTGGCCGGGCTGATGGGAGCCGGCCGCACCGAGCTCGCGATGAGCGTCTTCGGCCGGGCGTACGGCCGGGACATCAGCGGCCGGGTGTACAAGGACGGCCGGCAGATCCAGCTGCGCTCGGTCCGCGAGGCGATCGACCACGGCATCGCGTACGCCACGGAGGACCGCAAGCGGTACGGGCTGAACCTGATCGAGGACATCCAGCGCAACGTGTCGGCGGCCGGGCTGACCCGGCTGGCCCGTCGCGGCTGGGTCAACGAGGGCGCCGAGCACCGGACGGCGCAGGAGTTCCGCCGCAGCATGAACATCAAGGCGCCGAGCGTGGCGAGCATCGTCGGCAAGCTCAGCGGCGGCAACCAGCAGAAGGTCGTGCTGTCCAAGTGGATCTTCACTGAGCCGGACGTGCTGATCCTGGACGAGCCGACCCGGGGCATCGACGTCGGCGCCAAGTACGAGATCTACTCGATCATCAACCAGATCGCCGACAACGGCACGGCGGTCCTGGTCATCTCCTCTGAGCTGCCCGAGCTGATCGGGCTGTGCGACCGGATCTACACGTTGTCGGCCGGCCGGATCACCGGCGAGGTGCGGCGGGCCGACGCCACCCAGGAGCGACTCATGCAGCACATGGTGCAGGGACAGGAGCAGGGATCGGGGGCCGACCGGTGAGCGTCGCCCGGATCAACGTCCGCGAGAGCGGCATCTACATCGCGTTCGGGCTGATCGTCGTGCTGTTCGCGGTGCTGACCGACGGGGCGCTGCTGCAGCCGCAGAACCTGTCCAACATCATCGTGCAGAACTCGTACGTGCTGATCCTGGCGATCGGCATGATCCTGGTCATCATCGCCGGGCACATCGACCTGTCGGTCGGCTCGGTGGTCGGCGCGACCGGGGCGATCGCCGCCGTACTGATGGTCGAGCACGACCTGCCCTGGCCGTTGGCCCTGCTGATCACCCTGATCGCCGGTGCCGCGATCGGCGCCTGGCAGGGCTTCTGGATCGCGTACTTCGGCATCCCGGCGTTCATCGTCACCCTCGCCGGGATGCTGCTGTTCCGGGCGCTCACCCTGAGTGTGCTCGGCAACCAGGGCATCGGGCCGTTCCCGGATCCGGTGCGTACCCTCGCCAACGGCTTCACCGAGGGCTATCTGGGCAACATCGGGTTGGGCCCGCTCGGCGGCGCCGATCTGGTCAGCCTGCTGGTCGGTCTGGTCGCGGTCGGCGGTATCGCGGTCAGCCAATGGCGGGCCCGGGTCGCCCGGCTCGGCTACGACCAGGCGGTGGAGCCGATGCCGGTCTTCCTGTTCAAGATCGTCGGCGCCTCGGCGGCGGTGCTGTTCGTGATCGTGCAGCTGGCCCGGTTCAAGAACCTGCCGTGGGTGCTGGTGCTGCTGGCGGCCCTGGTGCTCGGCTACTCGCTGCTGACCAAGCGGTCGGTGTTCGGTCGGCAGATCTACGCGGTCGGCGGCAATTTGCAGGCCGCGGTGCTCTCCGGGGTCAAGGTCAAGTCCGTCGTGTTCTGGATCTTCGTGAACATGGGGGTGCTCTCCGCGCTGGCCGGGATCATCTTCGCCGGCCGGCTGAACCTGGCCGGCCCGACCGCCGGCAACACCTTCGAGCTGGACGCGATCGCCGCCGCGTTCATCGGCGGCGCGGCCGTGCAGGGCGGGGTCGGCAAGGTGGTCGGCGCGGTCACCGGCGGCCTGATCATGGGCGTGATCAACAACGGGATGTCGCTGATCGGCGCCCCCAGCGAGAACGTCATGCTGGTCAAGGGTGCGGTGCTGCTCGCCGCTGTCGCCTTCGACGTGTGGAGCAAGCGCCGCGCCGGCGTCGCGTCCCGCTGAATCGGCCGACCCATCCGTACCACCGAGGCGCTGCCAACCGGTGATGCGGCGCAGCTCACCATCACCCAGCGCGGCGGGGCCTCACGCCACGGGCGTCGCTAACCTGCTGGGGCTCGTAGGTAACCACGCCTACCGCGATCCGCCCCGCCCTCACACGACGAGGGCGGGGCAGATCTGTTCGCCCGGTCCGTTCAAACTCGCCGGCCGGCCGGCCGGCGGCTCAGCTCCGCCCACCGGTGCGGCCGGGCTGCCACGGCCAGGGCACGTCCCGGTACGCGGCCTCGACGAGCAGCGCCTCCAAGTCGCGCAGGTACGGCTCAATCGTCTCCGGTGCCAGGAACCGGGTGTCCACCGTGTAGGTGAGGCCGAGCGCGTCCGGCTCGTCCACCACGTGCAGCAGGCGGTGCCAGGAGGCGGCGTCCAGGCCATCGGTCCGGGAGAAGTGGCTGCCGTCGGCGGCCGCCCGCAACCGCTGCTCGGCGACCGGCGGCGCGTCGTCCACCAGATCACCGCCGGGCAGCCGGACGTCGTTGAAATAGTAGTGCGGCAGGAAGGCGGTGGTGTAGTCGTAGCCGAGTTCCTCGAACGTCGTCCGCATCGCGACAGCGTCGTAGTAGGCGTGCAAATAGCCGTCTAGCGCTACCCGATAGATCCGTGGTAAAAGCTCGAAGAATCCCGGTCGATCGGAGATGTCCAGCACGCCGAAGCCGATTTGACCGAGGTTGGCGATCGCATTGACGTACTCGGGCCGGAAGCGGTTGTGCGACATGTTGAACAATCCGCAGACCTGACGCCCGGTCGCCCCGGCTGACCGTGCCGTGGTGGCGGCGAGCAGCACCGTCGAGACGCTCACCCGGTGCCGGGCGGCGACCATCCGGGCGGCGGTGGCGGCAGCCGACGAGACCAGCGTGCCCCGGTGCAGCCGTGGGGTGGCCGGCGGTGCCGGCTCGTCGAGCGAGACGTCGGCGAGCCGCCGGTACTGCCGGAGCCAGTACGCCACGGTACGGGCCGAGCGCCGCTGGTCCGGCCCGTGCTGGCGGCGGGCCACGTCCACCGACTGCAGCCCGGCCGGGGTGCCCAGGTCACCACGGAGCAGGATCAGCCGCAGGTCTCGCAGCACCACCTCGACCGCGTACGCGTCCACGGTCGAGTGACTGAAGATCAGCACCAGCTGGCGTACCACGCCGTCGACCTGCACCACGGCGAACCGCACCGGCCACTCCCGACCGTGGTCGAAGGCGACGTCACCCAGCCGGCGGGTGAGCTCGGCCGCCGCCGCGGCGCCGTCGCCGGTGCCCGCAACCACCAGGACCGGGACCTGCCCGGCCGCCGCAGTCTCCTGCCGCGACGTGCCGTCCGCCGTCCGGCACACCCGGGTACGCAGCCCGCCGTGCCGGCCGACCAGCGTGCCGATCGCCCGCACCACGCTGGACAGGTCGGCCGGGGCCCGACGGGGCACCGCCAGCACCCGGCGCAGGTTGAGGAACAGGTGCTGGGTCCTCGACAGGGTGGCGGCCCGCCACATGACCTGCTGCGCCCAGGTCAACGGCGCGTTCTCGGTCCGACCACCGTGGAATTCCGCGTGGATCAACTCGTCCATGGCCCACTCGGTGGGCACGATGGCATCGGCGAATCGCATTCCTGACGGTACGACGGCACGACGTGCATCGAATCGATCGTTTGTCTGCACCACAGTGCACCAAAAGTTGATTCCGCTGTGCCGACGACGGGAGTCAGGCTGATGGTTCATGTAGACACATCAAAGGCAACCCGGGTGACGAATCTCGACGTACCAGCGCAGGATGTCCCGATCCAATCACAAGTGATTCAGCGCCGAAATGGGGAAAGTCCGGCACTGTCGTTCGGTCAGGAACGGATCTGGTTCACCGAGCAGCTGACGCCGGGCACCGCCGGCTACGTCGTGCACAGCACGGTACGGATGGGTGGCCCGCTCGATGCCGACCTGCTGCGCGCCGCAGTGGACACCGCTGCGGCCCGCCACGACAGCCTGCGGATGCGGTTCACCGAGAACCTCGACGGCGAGCCGCGGGTCGAGGTGGTACCGCAGGTCACCGTACCGTTCACGGTGCTCGACGCCGACGACGAGACACACGCCCGGGAGCTGGTCGACGCCGCCGTGCGGACCCCGTTCGACCTGGCCGTCGCACCGCTGCTGCGGGTGCTCCTGGTCCGGCTCGGCGACGACGACCAGGTACTGCACGTCGGGATGCACCACATCGTCAGCGACGGCTGGTCGCTGAACCTGCTGCTGGCCGAGGTCGCCGCCCTCTACGGCGCGCTCACCGACGGTCTGCCGGTGCCGCCGGCACCGGCCATCGACTACGCCGACTACGCCGCCTGGCAACGGGTACGCGGTGACGGACCGGCCGCCCAGCGGGAACTCACCTACTGGACCGGGGCGCTCGCCGGAGTACCGCCGCTGGAGCTGCCGACCGACCGGCCCCGACCCGCCGTGCAGTCGTACGCCGGCGACGTGCACCGGTTCGGCTTCGATGCCGAGCTCACCGCGGCGCTGCGCCGGCTGAGCCGGGCCCACCGCAGCACCCTCTACATGACGCTGCTCACCGGCTGGCAGGCGACGTTGTTCCGGTACAGCGGGCAGCGGGACTTCGCCGTCGGATCACCGGTCGCCGGCCGGGTGGTGCCGGAGGTGGAGAACCTCGTCGGGCTGTTCGTCAACACGGTGGCGATCCGGGCCGACCTGTCCCGGGCACCGGCCAACAGCGCCGGCGGTGGCGGTGCCGGCGATCGCGGTGGTGCCAGCAGTGCCGGCGACGGCGGTGAGCCGAGCTTCGGTGAGCTGCTGCGCCGTACCCGGGGGCGGGTGCTACGGGCGCTGAGCCACCAGGAGGTCCCGTTCGAACGTCTGGTCAAGGAGCTCAACGTCGCCCGCGACGTCAGCCGGGCACCGGTGTTCCAGGTGCTGTTCACCCTGCAGAACTATTCGCGGGCGCGAAGCAGCTGGCCGCGCGGGATCACCACCGGGGCGTTCGGCAGCGACGCGGCGGCGGCCCGGTTCGACCTGTCGCTCTACGTCAGCGAGACCGATGACGCGCTGCGGGCCATGCTGGTCTACAACACCGACCTGTTCGACGCCGCCACGGTGGCACGGCTCACCGGGCACTACCGGGCGCTGCTGCGCGCCGCGGTGGCCGACCCGGACCGGCCGGTGGTGGACCTGCCGCTGCTCGACGACTCGCAGCAGCGGCAGCTGGCCGAGTTCAGCACCGGCCCGGTGCCCGCCGCCGACCGGCCGCGACCGGCCACCGCCGGTGCGGCCACCCTCGGCGATCTGGTCACCCGGCACGCCACGGCCACCCCGCAGGCACCCGCCGTGGTCTGCGGCGACGACCTGATCAGCTACGCCGAGCTGGACCGACGCGCCAACCAGCTGGCCCACCAGCTGCGGGAGCACGGTATCGCGCCGGGCCACCTGGTCGGCGTCTGCCTGGACCAGTCGGTGCAGTTGGCGGTCGCGCTGCTCGCCGTGCTGCGGGCCGGCGGGGCCTACCTGCCGCTCGACCCCGAGCAGCCACCCGCCCGGCTGCGGCTGATGCTCGCCGACGCCGCCCCGACGGTGGTGCTGACCAGCAGCGAGATCCGCGGCGAGCTGGGCGGCGACGCCGCCCCGGCGGCCCTCGCCGAGGCGACCTGCCTGGACCGGATCACCGCAGACGTCGCGCAGCGGCCGACCGGACCGCCGGCCGGTGCGGCGCGCGGCGACGACCTGGCCTACGTCATCTACACGTCCGGCTCGACCGGCGTGCCCAAGGGGGTCGCGGTCGCCCACCGGCAGGCGCTGAACTATCTGGACGGGGTCGCCGAACGGTTCGACGTCGTGCCGGCCGGCCGGTACGCGCTGCTGCAGTCGCTGTCGTTCGACTTCAGCGTCACCGTGTTCTACCTGGCGCTGGCGACCGGCGGCTGCGTCCATCTGGTGCCGAGGCGGTGCACCGGCGAGGAGCTCGCCGACGCGCTGCGCACCGGGCGGATCGACTACCTGAAGATGACGCCGTCGCATCTGCGGGCGCTGGCCGCAGAGGTGGACAGCGCACGGCTGCTGCCCCGGCGGGCGCTGATCCTCGGCGGCGAGGCGGCCGACCTGGACTGGGCGGCGGACCTGGCCGGGCACGGCGTGCCGGTGTTCAACCACTACGGACCGACCGAGGCCACCGTCGGGGTGACCACGTACCGGGTGTCGGCACACGAGCGAGGGCCGGGCAGCGTGCCGATCGGCCGTCCGCTGCCGTACGCCCGGGTGCACGTGCTCGACGCCCGGCTACGGCCGGTGCCGGTCGGCGTACCGGGTGAGGTGTACCTCGGCGGCGACCGGCTGGCCCGCGGCTACCTGAACCGGCCCGGACTGACCAGTCAGCGCTTCGTCCCGGACCCGTTCGGCCCGCCCGGCTCCCGGCTGTACCGCAC
The DNA here is from genome assembly GCF_048060215.1 of Micromonospora sp. LOL_021. Classification (NCBI taxonomy): domain Bacteria; kingdom Bacillati; phylum Actinomycetota; class Actinomycetes; order Micromonosporales; family Micromonosporaceae; genus Micromonospora; species Micromonospora sp. LOL_021. The sequence goes on from NZ_JBHMIN010000003.1 coordinate 11,447, forward strand.
CGGTGACCTCGGCGCGTGGCGCGCCGACGGCGAGCTGCTCTTCCTCGGCCGCACCGACCACCAGGTCAAGATTCGCGGCTACCGGGTGGAGCTGGGTGAGGTGGAGGCGGCGCTGCGCGAGCTTCCCGGGGTACGGCAGGCCGCCGTACTGCTGCGTGACGACCGGTTGGTCGGCTACCTGGAACGTTCCCCGCAGGGCCCGACCCCGGAAACGGCACCCGGGCCGGCAGCCACGTCGGCATCCGCGCTGGAGCCGGCCGAGCTGCGCCGGCTGCTCGCCGAGCGATTGCCGGACCACATGATCCCCAGCCGGTACTGCTGGCTGGACCGGCTGCCGCTGCAGGAGCACGGCAAGATCGACCGCCGGGCGCTGCCGGATCCGGGCGACGATCAACCCGCCCGGACGTACGTCGAGCCGGCCGGTCCGGTGCAGACGCTGATCGCCGCCGTCTGGCAGGCGGTGCTGCAGGTGCCCCGGGTCGGCGCCGACGACGACTTCTTCGAGCTGGGCGGACATTCGCTGCTGGCCACCCAGGTGGTCGCCCGGCTGCGCCGGGAACTGCCGGCGGTCCGCGCCTACGACGGCACGCCCCCGGCGGTCAGCGTGATGGACCTGTTCCGGCACCGGACGGTACGCGAACTCGCCGCCCTGCTGACCGACGGTGACGCCGAGCGGGGTCGGCTGCTGCATGAACTGACCGCACCGGCCTCCGCCGCCGAGCGGGTCGCCACCCTGGTCTGTGTCCCGTACGGCGGCGGCAGCGCGGTGGTCTACCAGCCGCTCGCCGAGGCGCTGCCGGCCGGCTGGCGGCTGCTGTCGGTGGCGATGCCCGGGCACGACATCGGTCTGGCCGACGAGCCGGCGCCGATCGACGAGGTCGCCGAGGGCGTGGTCGCGGAGATCCTGGACCGGGTAGACGGACCGCTGATCCTCTATGGCCACTGTGGGCCGGGCGGGGCGCTCGCCGTCGAGGTGGCCCGCCGGCTGGAGGCGGCCGGGCGGGAGTTGACCGCGGTCTACCTCGGTGCGATCTTCCCGTTCGGCCGGCCGACCGGCGGGTTGCTCGGTCCGCTGCTGCGGCTGCGGTTGGTGGAGCGGGTCCGCAGCGACCGGATCTACCGCACCTGGCTGCAGGCGCAGGGCACCTCGATCGGCTCTCTCGATCCGGACGAGGCGGCGTTCCTGATCCGGGCGATGCGTCACGACGCCCGGGTCTCCGAGGACTACTTCACCGCGCTGATGCGCGACCAGGTGACCCCGCTGCGCGCCCCGGTGGTCTCGGTGGTCGGGGAACGCGACCGGGGCACCGACTTCCACGAGGAACGTTTCCAGGAGTGGCACTTCCTGTCCGACCGCACCGCGCTGGCGGTGATCGACGAGGCGGGGCACTACTTCCTCAAGTACCGGGCCGGCGAGTTGGCGGAGATCGTCACCGGCGTCCATCTGCGGCTGGACTCACCGCCGGCGGGCGAGACGCCGCTGGACGTACCGGCCGAATCCGACGTGCCACCCACCGACGGCGCGGGGGTGGACGACCCGGCGTGGCGGCTGCACGCGATCTCCGCCCGAGGCCCGGCAGCCGACCCGCCGGGGGCCCGGTCCGGACCGTCGGCACCGGACCGGGCAGCGACCGGACCGGACCGGGCAGCTGGGCCACAGCCCAGCCTGCGCCGGTTCGGTCTGGTCGCGGCCGGCCAGATCATCACCACCACCGGCACCGCGCTGACCAACTTCGCCGTACCACTGTGGATCTACCTGGAGACCGGTTCGCTGGCCAGGTTCGCCCTGTTCTCTATCGTCAGTCTGCTTCCCGGGCTGCTGATCGCACCGCTGGCCGGCGCGCTGATCGACCGGACGAGTCGCCGCCGGGTGCTGCTGGCCGCCAGCGTCGCCGCTGGTGGCGCCAAGGCGGTGATGGCCGGGCTGCTGATCGCCGACCGGGCCGAGATCTGGCACTTCTACCTGCTCGTCGGCTGGCTGTCGGTGGCGTTGGCGTTCCAACGGCTGTCGTTCGTGTCGGCGGTGCCGCAGCTGGTGCCGAAACGCTTCCTCGGCCACGCCAACGGCCTGACCCAGACCGCGGTCGGGTTGACCCAGTTCATGGTGCCGCTGCTGGCGGTCGCGCTGCTGGAGGCGGTCGGACTGCGCGGCATCATGATCATCGACGTGGTGGCGTACGTCTTCGCCATCGCGGTGCTGATCGCCATCCGGTTCCCCCGCACGCTGGCGCTGCAGCGGCGGGAGAGCCTGGGACAGGAGATCCTCGGTGGGTTGCGCTACTCGCTACGCCGCCGGGAGTTCCGCGGCATGCTCGCCTTCTTCGCCGCCCTCAACCTGTTCCTGTTCCCGGTGCTGTTCCTGCTCTCCCCGCTGGTGCTGGGCTTCGCCGAGCTGGCCGAGGTGGCCCAGATCGCGCTGACCGGCGGGGTCGGCGCGGCCGTCGGCGGGCTGGTGATGCTGGTCTGGGGCGGTCCGCGCCGCTACCGGATGCGGGCCGTACTGATCGGCACGCTGGGCATTGCGGTGGCCTGCGCGGTGACCGGGCTACGCCCCAGCCTGCTGGTCATCGGCGCCGGAGCGTTCGGCATGTACTGCGCACTCGGCCTGGTCAACGGCATCTACAACACGATCATCCAGATCAAGGTGCCGCCCCGGTTCCACGGTCGGGTGTTCGCGCTCAACCAGATGGTCGCCTGGTCGACGATGCCACTCGGCTGGGGGGTGATCGCCCCGCTGGCCACCAGCCTGATGGAGCCGCTGCTGATGCCGGACGGGGCGCTGGCCGGCACGGTCGGGCAGGTGATCGGGGTCGGTCCGGGCCGGGGCATCGCCCTGCTCTACATCGCCTTCGGCGTCTGCATCGCGCTGACCGCGATCGTCTCGATGCGCACCCGGGTGCTGTCCCGGTTCGACGACGAGGTGCCGGACGCTCCGCCGGACGACCTGGTCGGCATCGAGACCCGGCAGGCCCGGGTGGCGGCGACCCACGGCGGTGGCCAGTGAGCCCAGCAACCGGCGACCCCCGGCGGTGGCGCATGAGCTCAGCACCCGGTGTCCCCCGGCGGCCGGTCGCCGCGCCGGCCGCCCGGACCGTACCCGAACTGCTCGACTGGCGCTGCGCGCTGCACCCCGACCGGGTCGCCGTCGAGGTCCACGGCGTGGACCAGCTCACCTTCGCCGACTGGCGGGCCGGGGCGCTGGCGGTGGCCGCCGCGCTGCGGCGGGCCGGTGTGGCCCCGGGTGACCGGGTCGCGCTGGTGTTCGCGGCGCGGGAGTGGACCGGGTACGCCGTGGCGTACTGCGGGGTGTTGCGGGCCGGCGCGGTCGCGGTGCCGCTGTCCGACCGCCTCGCCCCGGCCCAACTGGAGTACGCGGTACGGCACTGCGCCGCCCGGCTGGTGCTGCACGGACCGCTGACCGGCCCGGCCGGACCGGCGCCGGCCGTACCCACCGGGGTCGCGCCGCTGGCCGTCGCCGACCTGGTCGCCGACGGCCCGGTCGCCGACGGCACCGGCGCGCCCACTCCCCCATCACGGCCCGGTGACCTGGCCCAGGTCCTTTACACCTCGGGCACCACGGGACGGCCCAAGGGCGTCGGCGCCAGCCACGCCAACCTGGTGGCCGGGGCCCCGAACCACCCGCGCCGGCTGGCCCTGGCCCACTCGGAACGCTTCCTGCACGCCTTCCCGATCGGCACCAACGCCGGGCAGACCATGCTGTTCAACGCGTTGACCGCGAAGCCGGCCGCGCTGACCCTGCCCCGGTTCACCCCGGCACGGTTCGCCCGCCTGGTGACCGCCCCCGGCACCGGCACCGTCTTCCTGGTCCCGTCGATGGCGATCGAACTGCTCGACTCCGGTGCTCTCCAGGGTCGGGACACCTCCGGCGTCATGCTGATCGGGTCGACGGCGGCGGCGCTCGCACCGGCGGTGGCCACCCGGCTGGCCGCGACGTTCCCGGCGGCGACGATCGTCAACTACTACTCGTCGACCGAGGCCGCCCCCGCCCAGACCGTGATGATCTTCGACCCGGCACGGCGGGCCGCCGTGGGCCGTCCGGCCGACGGTCAGCTGATGATCGCCGACGAACAGGGCCGGCCGCTGCCGCCGGGCACCGTCGGCGAGGTCTGGCTGCGCTGCCCGCACTCGCGCTCGTACTACCGCGACGGGCCCGCCACCGAGGCGACGTTCCGCCAGGGCTGGGTCCGGATGGGCGATCTCGGCCGGCTGGACGCCGACGGCTACCTGTACCTCGCCGACCGGCACCAGGACATGATCAAATCCGGTGCCTTCAAAATCTCCTCGCTGGAGGTGGAGGCCGCGCTGCACGAGCATCCGGCGGTCGGCGAGGCGGCGGTGGTGGCCGTCCCGCACCCCGTACTCGGGTCGGCGGTCGGGGCGGTGCTGGTGCCCCGCGCCGGGCACCCGCCGCACGAACTCACCCTGCCCGCGGTGCGCGCCTTCCTGGCCGACCGGCTCGCCGACTACCAACTGCCGGCCCGGGTGCTGGTCACCGAGGCACTGCCCCGCAACGAAGCCGGCAAGGTCCTCAAACGGACGCTGGCCGCGCTGTTCGACCCACCGGGCTGAGCACATCCCGGCCCGGCCCTGCCGGGCTGAGCATATCCCGACCTGGCCGATCCGTCCGACATCGACAACCAGCAGCAGCACCAGGAGGATCCCGTGGGCACCGCCGAAGCGACGTACGCGCAGCACGCCGTCTGGTTCACCGAACAGGCCAGGGTGGCGGGTACGGCGTACCACATGGCTGTCGGAGTGTGGTTCGCCGCCGGCCTGGACCAGGCGGCGCTGGCCACCGCGTGCGCCGCCGTCGTCGACCGGCACCCGGTCCTGGCCGCCCGGGTCGACGACAGCGACGGCGTACCGCGACTCGCCCCGGCCGCCGACCGCCCGACGCTGCGGCGGCTGACGCCGCCGGCCGGTGGCGCGGACGCCGACCGGCTGATCGCGGCGGAGATCGCCCGCCGCCACGACCTGCGTGCCGGTCCGCTGGCCAGGTTCAGCCTGATCCCCACCGCCGACGGTGACCGGCACCTGCTGCTGATCACCGCCCACCACCTGGTCTTCGACGGCACGTCCAAGGACGTGCTGGTCCGGGACCTGGCGGCGGCGTACGGTGCCGCCCGCGCCGGTCGCCCGGCCGAACCACCGGCGGCACCGACCGGCGGATACGCGGGACGAGCCGGCGCCGAACGGGACCGGGTCGCGGCCGAGTCGGCGGCGGCCGCAGAGCACTGGGCCACCCGCTGGTCCGGCCCGCGTGGGCTGGTGCTGCCCGGTCTCGCCCGGGTGCCGACCGACGCCGAACCCGGCCACGCCGTACCGGTGGTGTTGGAGCCGGGTCTGGTCGCCGGGCTCGACCAGGCCCGGCGCAAGCTCGGGGTCACCCGGTTCGAGCTGCTGCTGGCCGCCGTGCACGCGCTGCTGCACAGGTACGGCAACCAGCAGGTCCCGGTCGGGGTCGGGGTGTCGACCCGTACCGCCGACGACGCCGACGAGGTCGGACTGTTCGTCAACGAACTGCCGGTGACCGGTTCGGTACCCGACGACGCGGGTTTCCGCGACCTCGCGCATGCCGTCCGCGACGAGACGCGGGCGCTGAACCGGTTCCGGGCCGTCCCGCTGGCGCATGTGGTCACCGGGCTGCGGCCGGCACCCGCACTCACCCCGGTGTCGATCGGCTACCGCCGCCGGGCGGCGGAACCCGTGTTCGACGCGGTGCCGACCACCGTCGACTGGGCGATGTTCAGCGGCGCGGCCCGCAACGCCCTGCACATCCAGGTCGTCGACGGACCGGCCACGGACAGCGGCCAGGAGCATCTGGAGATCAACCTGCAGTTCAGCCCGACGGCCGTACCCGCCGACGCCGTCACCCGGATCGGCGACCACCTGCGGACCCTGCTGACCGCCGTGGCCACCGACCCGGAACAGCCGGTCGCTGACCTGCCGGTGCTGCCCACTGCCGAGTCCGAGTTGGTCTGCCGCAGCTGGAACGCGACCGACCGCGACTACCCGGCCGACGCGACCGTGCCGCTGCTGTTCGCGGCGGCGGTACGGCGGACACCGGACGCCGTCGCGGTCGTCGACGGTGGACGTCGGTTGGGCTACGCCGAGCTCGACGCGGCCAGTGCCCGGCTCGCCGGGCTGCTGCGTGCCCGTGACGTCGGGGCGGGATCACTGGTCGCGGTGCTGCTGGACCGCTCCTGGCAGGCGGTCGTCGCGCTGCTCGCGGTGCTGCGCAGCCGGGCCGCGTACGTTCCCGTCGACCCCAACTACCCACCGGCCCGGCAGGCGATGATCCTCGACGACGCCGCGCCGGCCCTGGTCCTGACCACCACCGGTACGGCGGCGGCTCTGCCCGCCGGGTCACCGGTGCTCGCCCTCGACCAGCTCGACCTGACGACCGCTGCCCCGGGGACGGCTGACCCGGCGGCCGGTGGCCTGCCCGGCCCTGACGACCTGGCGTACGTGCTCTACACCTCGGGTTCCACCGGGCGACCCAAGGGGGTACGTGTCCCGCACGGCGCGCTGGCCAACCTCCTGCTCGGCATGCGGGACCTGTTCGACAGTGGACCAGCCGACCGGTGGCTCAACCTGACCTCGCCGTCGTTCGACATCTCGGGAGCTGAGGTCTACCTGCCACTGACCACCGGCGGACAGGTGATGGTGGCATCCGGGGTCAGCGCACTCGACGGCGCCGGGGTGCTGCGGCTGGTCCGCGAGACCGGGGTGACACACGTGCAGGCGACCCCGTCGGGTTGGCGGGTGCTGCTGGAGGCCGGGCTCGACGACCGGGTGGTGGCGGTCACCGGCGGCGAGGCGCTGCCGGTCCCGCTGGCCCGCCAGTTGCGCTCACGGGTCGCCCGGCTGGTCAACGGGTACGGTCCGACCGAGGCGACGATCTACGCGACAATGGCAGAGATCCCGCCGGAGCCGGACGAGGTCACCATCGGCCGGCCGGTGCCGAACACCACCGCGTACCTGCTGGACGGGCAGCAGCGGCCGGTGCCGATCGGGGTGCCCGGCGAGCTGTACCTGGGCGGGCGGGGCGTCGCCGACGGCTACCTCGCCCGCCCCGAACTGACCGCCGAGCGGTTCGTCCCCGACCCGTTCGCCACCGATGCCGGCCGCCTGTACCGCACCGGCGACCTGTGTCGCTGGCTGCCCGACGGCCGGTTGGAGTTCCTCGGCCGGGCGGACGACCAGGTGAAGATCCGCGGCCACCGGGTGGAGCTGGGTGAAATCACCGGCCGGCTGCTGGAGCATCCGGCTCTCGCCCAGGCCGCCGTACTGCTGGGCGGTTCGGACGACGCGTCGCCGCGGCTCGTCGCCTACCTGGTGCCCCGCAACGCCGCGCCGACCGTCGCCGAGCTGCGCCGGCACCTGACCGAAACGCTGCCCACGGCGATGGTGCCCACCGACTGGGTGCTGCTCGATCGGCTACCGGTGAGCCCGAACGGAAAACTGGACCGGGCCGCGCTCCCGGCACCGACGACCGGCGGTACGGACTCGGTCGACGCCCCAGACCCCGTCGGCGCCCCAGACCCCGCCGAGGCGGACCCGGTCGTCGAGGCGATCCGGTCGATCTGGCAGGACGTGCTGCAAATCGCCGAGATCGGCATCGACGAGGACCTTTTCGACCTGGGCGGGCACTCGTTGACGATCACCCGGATCAGTAGCCGGATCCACCGTCGGCTCGGCGTCGAGGTGCCCCTGGACGCGTTCTTCGACACGCCGACGATCGCCGAGATCGCCGACCTGGTCCGCGAGGCCGGCGGCCGGTGCTGACCGGGCGGACGACGCCGAACAAGGTGGAGACGAAGGAGGATTCGGTGGACACGACGACGCTGCGGCAGCGGGTGATGGAGCTGGTCGACGAGGCGACCGGCGGCACGGTGCCGGTCGACCAGCTGGCCGACGGCGGATCGCTGATCGCGCTGGGAGTCGACTCGCTGGGCCTGCTCCGACTGGTCGATGCCGTCGAGGCCGAGTTCGGCGTCGAGGTGGAGTTCGACGGCCCCGGCCAGCGGATGGACACTCTGGACGACCTGGTGGCCGCAATCGTCGACGCCCGCGACGAGGCGGAGCCGGACCGGGTCGCCACCACCGGGTGACGAATCGGTCATTACCCGCCAAGGCACCGGCTTTCGATGCCTGTCCGACACGGCGTCACTGTCCGTCGGTGCCGGATGAGTCGGATGCTCGACTAGGCTGCGTTCGTGTCAGTCGAGGGTGGGAACGCGGACGAGCGCCTCAAACGCATCGAGGCGATCACCGACCCTGCCCTGTCCCGGCTGAGCTTTGACGCGCTGCTGGTCGAGTCACTGGCCCGCACCGGCGGGCTGCTCGGCGCCGACTCCGCCGCCGTCTGCCTGCTCGACGCACACTCCCAGCAGCTGGTCACCGCGGCTGCCTGGGGCATCGAGGCCGGCCACGAACCGCCGGCCCGGCTGCCGCTGGGGCGCGGGTACGCCGGCAAGGTGCTGACCACCGGTGACACGGTCATGCTGACCGACCCTGACGACGACGCGCTGGCGCATCCGGCGTTGCAGGGGCAGGGCATCCGGTCGCTGCTGGCGGTGCCGGTGACGATCGGCGGCTCGGTCGGCGGGGTGCTGCACGTGGCAACCCGACGACGCGGGCCGGCCTGCGACGACGAACATATGTTGCGGCTGCTGGCCGACCGGATCGCCCTGGCCGACCAGGCCCGCGAAAGCCAGGTCGACCGCGCCGCCACCCTGGCGCTGCAGTACGACCTGCTGCCCACCGAACTACCGGCGGTCGCCGGGCTGGAGTTCGCCGCCCGGTACGTAGCCGGCCACGACGCCGGGGTCGGCGGTGACTGGTACGACGTACTGCCGCTGCCGAACGGATGGGTCGGCGTGGCGATCGGCGACGTCACCGGACGCGGGCTGCACGCGGCCACCGTGATGGGCCGGCTGCGCAGCGCGCTGCGCGCGTACGCTCTGGAAACCACCGATCCGGCCGACGTGCTCGCCCGGCTGGACCGCAAGGTGCAGCACTTCGAGCCGGGCATGATGGCGACGGTGTGCTACGCGACGATCGACCCCACCCGGACGGTCTTGTCGGTGTCGACGGCCGGCCATCCGCCGCCGGTGATGATCGGCGCTGGCCACGCCGCACACAGTCTGCCGGTGCTGGCGGACCTTCCGCTCGGCACCCGCATCCACCGGCCACGCCGGGCGCGCAGGCACCCCCTCGAGCCCGGCGCGCTGCTGTTCTTCTTCACCGACGGCCTGGTGGAGCGGTGGGGGCCGACCATCGACAACGGCCTGCGTCAGTTGTGCGACTCGTTGGTCGCCACCAGCGCCGAAACGGCCTGCGCGGAGACAATGGGCGCGCTGGTGGACGGCCGACCGCTGGTCGACGACATCGCCATGTTGGCGCTCCGCCGCCGGTAGCCATTGTTCGCGCCCCGCCGCCGACAGCCATTGCGGCTGGTGCTCGGCCCCGCTGTCACGGGCGTTACCAGCGGCCGATCGACGGCACCCCGGCGGCGTCGTGCGGGGTGCGGGCACCGGCATCGTCCGAGGTACGGGAGGCGGCAGCGGTGTCCGCCCAGTCGCGTGGGCCGGCACCCCCGCCGATCGTCGGGGCGTCGGCACCACGGGGCTGCGCGTCCGGGCTGGCCTTGCGCCCGTTCGCGAACATCACCTGGTCGAAGCGCACCTCGACCGGAGTCGCGTACCGCTTGCCGTTGACCGGGTCGTGCCGCATGAACTGCGGCGGCGCGATCCGGACCGTCACGTCGTACGGGCCGGGACCGGGCACCGAGGCGTTGCCGCCATAGTGGTACAGGAACGGGTGCCACAGGAACGGCAGGCCGGCGGAGGCGACCGGTTGACCGTTCCGGCTGACCGTGATCCGCACGTCCAGACCGGGGATGAACCGACCATCGGCGGCATCCGCGACCGCGACCTCCAGATGCACGTTCGCATCCGGGGCAGCCTCCCGCCAGACCAGCTGACCGCCGGAGAGCTCGTACATGCCCTCCGCCTCCTCGTTGACGAACGCCACGAGGTAGTCGCCGGCCAGCTGGCTCAGCGCGCCGTCCTCCTCGGCCATGGCGCGCAGCGCGCCGCCGTACGCCTGACCCTGCCGCCGGGCGACGGCGAGCTGCTCCTCGGTGGCCTCGTTGCTGGTCCGCATGGGCGGCTGCGCGGCTGGTGTCGTCATGGTGACCCTCCGGGTCGATCTGGTTGCCTTCTCACCTGGGTCTACCCCGCAGCGGCCGCGCTATTACTTCGCCCCACACCGGGCAGGCCGGCTCACCTGGTGGGCGGCACCGGTCACCCACCGGTCAGCGTTAGCCACGCCGTCGGCCGGGAAGCCGAGGACATCGGGGCACGCCGGACGCGTGCCGTACCGGATCCGGGAGGTCGAGATGGGTAACCGCGATCAGCTGCACGATCTGCGGCGGCAGGCACACGAGGCCGGCATCGAAGGCAACTCAAAGATGTCCGAGGCCGAGCTACGCCAGGCGCTGAAGAAGGTCGGCAAGGGCGCAGACCCGCAGGCAGCCAAGCAGACCGCGAAGCAGGCCATGAGCCGTTGACCAGCGGCCGCGCCAGCCCGGACGGCTCCGTGCCGTCGGCGGGCTGGTGCGCTGATGTGTCGCTGCCGCTGTGCTGCCGCTGCCGAGTCAGCCGTTACCCGGCGGCAGGTCGTAGCCGGATGCGACGCACTGGGCGTTGAGCGTGCCGTCCGAGACGGTCCAGTAGAGATGCGCCGAGCCGCGGTTGCCGCTCGTACGGGTGAAGATCAGGACGTCATCGTTCGTGGTCCCGGCGGTGCCGTTGTCGGAGATCACCACCGACCCGAGGGGCACACCGCCGAACACCCCTACCAGGGAAATTGGGGTCAGGTCCGGGTCGGCGGCGTGGTCGGTGACCGGGATGGTGACCGTCCCGCCGACCGTAGCGGGCAGGTTGAAGCCGACGCTGTTGCAGATCGGGCGACGGTTGGCCGCCGTGGAGCCCGTGGCACTGGCAGAGCTGGCTGCGGTGAGCGAGACGGCGGCCAGGCCGACCACCGTCGCCGTTGCCACCCGCGCCGCGTACGGCCTTCTCATGTGTTCTCCTCCTCTGGATCGGTCCGACCGTCGCAATGGACAGCAGAATGCTACGGCCGTAGATATCCACCTGGACACCGACGGTGAGGGGACGTCATCGTTCCGTAAGAGGTTGGCCCGGATGCGGACCGCTTGCCGACCGAGCCAGGCGACCGGCGACGAGGCCCACCGGCCCGGACGAGCCACCGCCACCGGTCGCTCCGCTTATGCCCGTGGGCGATGGCCTCTCACGACCGCGTCAGGTCAGCGGGATCTGCCGCATCGTGGTTCGGGTGGCTGCGTAGATGAAGGGTCGCGGCTCGGCAAGGCAGCGCTCGATATCGCGCCAGCGGCTCATCACGACCTCCAACTGGCCGAACACGCTGCCCGCGTCGGCGGCTGTCAGGGCGACCATCTTGGCCCGGTGCTCTCGCACGGCGGCGATCTCTAGGCGGTGCTCCTGGATATGGCGGTCCCGGGTAATGATCAGCCAGCCGCGGCCCGCGACCTCGGGGATCCACTCCGAGTCCCGAGGGCGAGGCAATGGGACACGGAGGGCGTTGGCGTTTGTGGATGACCGTGCCAGGGTCGCCGGGATAAGTGACGTCGGAGCGGAGATCGGCGAGGACGCGCGCAAGGCCGAGGAGGTCGGCATCGATATAGAACCGGACCTCGGCAGGCTTGATCCTGCTCACGCGGCGCGTTGGGAGTTCTCGTACGCCAGCGCCCACCGCACGTCGGGCACGTCGAGCTGGTACGTCTCGGCAATCTCCTCGACGCCCAGCCCTGCCTCGTCCTGCTCCCAGATCACCTCAGTGCTGATCCCCTTGATCGACGGCCGACCGAACCGGACATCCGGCAGGATACGCACCGGGGACTGGGGGTTGGGGTCCGGTCGCCAGCCGGCAGCGACATCCCCGTCCCAGGTGACTCGCTCGACGAACGCCGCCGACGGAGGAGTGAGCAGCAACTGGTTACCGACTGCGGCCACCAGGCAGTACTCCGGGTCGAGACCGGCCTCCGCCTGAGTTTGCAGCACGAGTTTCTTGCCTGCGACGTACGGTCGGCGGTCGGCGAGTGGGTAGGGCACCCCGAATTCCTCCCGGAGCAGGTCGATGAACGCCCGCAACTCGACCATCGGCACCCGGTGGGTACGGCGGTACTCGCGCAACAGCCCCGCCTCGACGAACTCGGCCCACGTGGCCGAACGGGCGCCGCGCGGCTCGGTGCGTAGCACGGGTTTGTGCCGGCGTCCCTTACGCTCGTCGCCCTCCAGCCAGTAGTGCAGCGTCGACTGCGCCACCCGCAGAAGCCGGGCAGCCGCCGCCTCCGAGAAGACCTCACGCTCCAGGACGCTCACCACCGTGCCAGTCTCCCACGCATCGGCTTCTCCGTGGGTATGCCAGACGGCCCTGTGCGACGCCTTCATGGCTGTGCAGCCCGCGTAGGGCGGACCGCCGGTAGCAGACCGGGATTCGTGTGCTCGAGCTGTGGTCCTGGCCTGGGAGAACGGGGGCGGGTGGCGTGGGTGAACGTGGGCGACTCCCTGCCACCCAAGGTGAACCCCAGGTCGCTAGACTGGGCCCTCGCGCCCTCGTAGCTCAGGGGATAGAGCAACGGTTTCCTAAACCGTGTGCCGCAGGTTCGAATCCTGCCGGGGGCACCCCAGAGATCAGCGAAACGCCAGCTGACCAGCGCGTACGCAGATCGCGGTCGTAGGCAGCAGGATCTGCAGCCAGCCAGACTCGGCTCGTACGCCCCAGATCCGCTCAGCGTCGGCGTCCGCGCGGTCCTGCGCCGCTTCCAGCTTCGCAAGCTCGTGGGCGCCCCAGCGGCAGCGCCACTTAGCCCAGGGCAGTCGCCAAGCGCGCTCGATCACGAGTACACGTTGTGACGGCCGGCACGGCAGCCCGGAGAGTCGTTTCGGGGTGCCACAGCCACAGTGCCGGAGGCCCGTCACCTTACGCGGGTGTTTCGCGACTAGTGCGTAGGGTGGAAGACGCTACCAGCACCAGCCCAACCTGTGAGTCCAAAAATGACTGTTAGGCGAGTTTCATCCCGGACGCTCGGCGCGGGCGCGGGCGCGTCGTGGCCGACCGGCGTCGTCGCGTACGCGGCGGCGGTCGCCGTGGCGCTGGTGGTCCTTGTGACGCCGGCTCCGGCGGCCGCAGCTCCGCCGTACACGCTGGATGAGCGTGCCCTGGCGATCGCCTCGCCGTCACTGGTCTACGTCGAAGTGGTCTACACCGGATACCTGCGGGACAAGCAGTCCAGCGCACCACTGCGCGCGTCGCCGATCACCTTCACCCGGCGGTGCAGCGGCTTCGTCGTCGGCACCGGCGGCGAGGTGATCACCAACGGGCTCTGCGTTCGGCCGGCGAAGGACACCGCAGCGCAGAACGCCCTCTACTCGCTCGGACGCATCCTGATCGCGGAGAACTCTCTCGAGGCCGACGCGCTCGACCGCTACGTCGCCGACAACCTCCACCAGAGCGTCTTCACCGGCCTCGAAGCCGCAGCCGAGCCGGACCATCAAGTGTACGGGCAGCTCGGCGTCGCGCCCACGGGCGGTCTGACGGAGAGCCCGGCGATCCCCGGCGAGGTGGTCGAGGTGCTGGACGCCGACGCCGGCAACATCGCCCTGGTCAAGCTGGAACAGCAGAACCTGCCCACGGTCGAGCTGGCCTCGTCGGGCACCCTCGACCCGGGGGCCTCGCTGGTCGTGGTCGGCTACGCCACCGACGAGGTCGATCCCCGCACGGCGACGTACTCGCTGCGCTCCAGGCCGGTGAAGGTCATCGGTACCGGCAGCCGCGGCTCCGCGTCGGTGTACCGGGTCAACGAGGACGTCGGCATCCACTCGCTTGGCGGGATGGCCATCGACACGAACGGCCACGTCGTCGGTGTGCTCGACAACGACCTGGAACTGCCCGACCGGGCGAACCGTGCGCTGGTGCCGATGAACATCATCACCGCGCTGCTCACCGAGGCGGGCGTCGACAGCGCGTTGGGCGAGACCGATCAGCTGTTCCGCAGCGGGCTCGACGCCTACTTCGCCGGTGACTACGAGACCGCCATCAGCCAGCTCGGCACCGTCATAGAGAACGCGCCGGTGAACTCGGTCGCCCAGACGTACCGGCAGAACGCCACCGAACTGCAGAAGATCGAAGACAGCTTCTCCGACGGAGCCGGCTGGCTGATCTGGGCCAGCGGCGCGGCCGGCGGCGCGCTGATGATCGGGCTGGTCATGCTCGTGGTGTTGATTCTGCAGCGCCGTGCCCGCCGCCGGGCCGCGTCGGCCCAGCTGGTGTCCCCGGCCGCGACGTACCCGTTCTCGCCGGTGTCCGGGTACCCAGGCCAGCCCACGCCCGGGTACCCCTCGGCACCCGCCTATCCGGCACGACAACCAGCGCACGAATACCCGCCCGCACCCATCTACCAGCCGCCAGCGCCCGTCTACCAGCCGCCCGCACCCACCTACCAGGCACCCACCGCGCGACAGGGGACAGCGCCCGACGACGAGACGTGGCCCGACGACGAGATCGGCCCCGACCCACACGGCCCCGACCGCCGCCACTAGCTACGGCGTGAGCAGGGACAGCGGCTTTGGCTGGTACCCCTCCAAGTAGCGGGCCGGATCGGCGTGCAGTACGGAGGTGAGTAGCGTGCCGAAGACGTCCCGGAAGTCGGTGGTCGCCTTCAGGTCGCCGTCGTCGAGGTCGGTGAGGCTCGGCTGTTCGCCGTGGAAGCCCCCGGCTACCCGGGGACCGAGTACGAAGACCGGTCCGGCGGTCCCGTGGTCGGTGCCATCGGAGGCATTGGCGCGCACCCGGCGGCCGAACTCACTGTAGACAACGACCGTGACGTTGCGCCCGGCCGGGCTCGTCGCCAGCCGGTCCATGAACATGGCCAGCGCCCCGTCGACCTCCTTGAGCAGCCGCTCCTGCGCGGGCCGCTCGTCGGCGTGCGTGTCGAAACCGCCCAGGCTGACCGAGTAGACCTGAGTGGGCACGCCTGTCTCGATGCAGCGGTGCACGAGCGCGAGTTGGGTGGCCAGTGACGTCTCACCGCCCGTACCGGTGGCCGGGAGGTGTCCGGCCGCACCGGCCTCGAACGGCTGATCGGACTCCCGTACCCATCGGATCAGGCCGTCGACCCGCAGGAAGTCGTGCAGCGCGGTCGCCGCCCGTGCCTGCAGGACGTCTTCGCCCCGCTGTTCGCGCCCGAGCGCGCGGACCATGTCCGCGCTGATCCCGGAGGGCAGTTGGGGTGCGCCGAGCGTGACACTCGCTCCCGCCCGCGTCTCGCCTGTCAGCAGTGGCGGAAGCACCGGCTCGAAGCTGACGGCCGCCTCCGGCGATGACTGGATCCCGTCGAGCCAGCGCCCCACCCAGCCGGTCCGGATCGGCGTGTCCGGCGACGCCGTCTGCCAGATGTCCATCGACCGGAAGTGGCTGCGGTCCGGGCGGGGGTATCCGACGCCGAGGACGACTGCCAGCCGCTTGTCGTCCCAGAGCCGCTTCAGCCCGCCCAGCGCGGGGTTGAGGCCGAGCGCGCCGTCGAGGTGCAGCACCTCCTCGGGGGCGTAGGCCAGCTCCGGCCGGGCGGAGTGGTAGGCCGAGTCGGCGTACGGGATCACGGTGTTCAGCCCGTCGTTGCCCCCGTACAGCGTCACGATCACCAGGGTGTCGGCCGGTCCGGGCGCGCCGTCCTTGTCGCCCTTGGCGAGCAGCTCGGCGATGCCCAGGCCGGCTGCGGCGAGGGCACCGCCGCCGACCGCGCCGGAGGCCAGCAGGAACCTGCGTCGAGTCAACGGATCCATGCTAGTTCACCAGGTATTCCGGGCTGGCCAGGCCGAGTGTGATCAGCTCTCGCGGTGTCGTCGCCTGCTTCAAAGCCGCGTACGTGCGGTTGGTCCAGGTCGGAATTACGAGTATGTCGGCCAGCCGCTCCACCGTGACCGATGGGCCGTCGGCCAGCTCGGCGAGCACGCCGGCGAGGCCCAGCCTCACCTGGGCTGCCGAGGAGGTCAGCCAGGCGGTCCCGCTCGGCCAGCCGGCCACACTCGGCGGCGCGAACGGCACCTGTCCGAGACCTTTGAGCCCAGTGACGACAGCGTGGAAGGCCTCGCCGGAGAGTCGCGCCGGGCGGATGCCGAGCTGCCGCATCGCCCCGACCAGCCACTCCATCGGCTGTTTCACCATCCGGTAGCGCCCCGAGCGGAACTGCTCGTCTTCGACCAGGGCGCGCAGCATCGAGATGCCCACCGGGAACGCCGCGACCATCTTCCCCCGGGTGGACTCCGGGATCGGTTCGGTGGCGGACGCGTACCGGAACCATAGCCGGTCCGCGATGAACCGGGGGCAGGCCGACCGGGCGGCGAGGTGGTCCACCAGCGACAGCGCATCGAACTTCGCGGTGGCGCCGAGAATGGTCTTGGGACCGGCGTCATGGTCCTCGGGCACGAAGATCGCCGTCGCCGGCACGCTGAGGTCGGTCTTCCAGCCGGTCAGTGCCCGGCCGGCCGCCTTGACGTCACGTTCGCTGTACTGCCCGATGCCGAGCATGAACAGTTCCATCAGCTCTCGGGCAAGGTTCTCGTTGGGTGCCCGCCTGGTGTTCGTGTGCCCGTCGAGCCAGTAGACCAGCGCCGGGTCGGTCACCAGTTTGCGGGCCATCGTGGTGAATGTCGGCGAGCTTCGTATCTTCTGGTGTTGCGCGAGCATGAACTGCGGACTTCCGACCTTCCGTATCGAGGTCGCCCAGTGCCCGTGCCAGAAGAACAGCAGTTTCTCGGTGGCCTGGTGGTCGGCGACGGTCAGCCGGTCGAGCCACCACCGGATGATCGTGTCGGTCTGCTGGCGGCGGAGCGCCTCCGCGGCGGCGCGCCGCTCGGCGCCCGGGTCGGGCAGATCGTCGAACGCGTCGGGGCCAAGCTCCGGCATCGGCGCCGCCGCAGCGCCCCGGTCCGGCTCCGCGGGATCCATCAGGCGCGCCACGGTGGCCGCGTACCCGGCCTTGGACGCGGCGGCCAACTCGGACGCGGTCGGACCGAACCCCGCACGTCGCAGGAGCAGCGCGACGCTATCGCTCATGTGGACCAACGTACGCGACTGTGCCGGCGACCGGGTAGCGCCTACGACCGGCGGGCAGCGTCTAGCGCCCGCGCCGCGTCGCCACCAGGCCCAACAGGTTGGCCGGTAGCGCACGCAGCACGTCGGCGGCGGCGGCCAGTCGATCAGCGCGGGTGAAGCCGACCCGGGCCACCAGCATCGTCGCGTCGGTCGCGCTGGCCAGCAGCAGCGTCTCCGCATCGGACAGTAGCGACGGCGCGTCAACCACAACGAACCGGCCGCTGAGCCGCATCGACTCCAGCTCCGAGGCCAGCGCATCCGAGGCCAGCAGTTGCTCGCTCGGCCCAGGCTCGGCCGGACCGGCCGGCAGGACGTACAGCGGCAGGTCCGGGTGCCGGTGCGTGGCCTGCTCGGCCGCGACCTCGCCGCGCAGCACGCTGGTCAGGCCGACCGTGTTCGGCACGTCGAAGAGCCGGTGTACGCCGGGGTCGCGTACGTCCGCGTCGACCAGTACGACCGTCTCGCCGGCCCGGGCGAACGCGATGGCGATGTTCGCCGCAGTAGCCGTTCTTTCTTCCCCCGGCACCGAGCCGGTGACCGTGAGGCTGGCGAACCGGCGCCCGGCCGCGCGCAGCCGCAGGTTGGCGCGGATCTGCCGGAACGTCTCGACGCGCGGCTGCGGGTCGTCGCCGGTCACCAGCGGCGGCCTCCCCCCGCCGGCCGCGACGGCACCGAGCAGGACGGTGCCGGCGACCTCGGCCGCGTGGCTCTCGTCGCGTACGGTGCGGTCGCGCGCATAGCCGACCACCGCGACGAGGACTCCGATCGCAAGGCCCCCGGCTGCGCCGAGCCCGGTGTCGGCCGCGACCTGCGGCGTGGCCGGGGCCGACGGCGTCGTCGCCGACCGGGTCACCGAGACCTTGACCGGCGACTCGTCGATGCCGGTCGGCTTCTCCAGGCGCTCGACGTATGCGGGAAACTCCGCCGCGATCGCGTTGGCGATATCGCGTGCGCGTACCGGATCCGGGTCACGGACCTCGACGGTGAGCACCGCCGTGCCGGCCGCGCCGGTCACCGTGACCCGGTCGGTCAACTCCGAAGGCTGGTACGGCAGCCCGAGTCGCCGTACGACGGCGTCGGCCACCTCGGGGCTGTTGCCCACCTCGGCATACGAGCGCACTCGCTGCAGGATGTAGTTGCCGCCCTCGTTGAGTTGGCCGATGTCGCGGGTGGTGAAGTTCGGCGCGAAGAACAGTTGGGCGTCCGCCCGATACAGGGGTTTCTGCTGGGCGGACGCGAAACCCGCGCCTGCGCCGCCGAGCAGCACCAGCGCCAGCACCAGCCACCGCTGCGACCACACGGCTCGCAGATGACGTCCGAGCGTGAGCTGCCGCCACTGCTGGTGCCACTGCTGCTGTACGGATGGCGCGCCGTCGCCCGGCCCGTCGGAGGCGGGCCGGCTGAGCAGCCGAGCCGGGGCGATCCGTTCGGGAAGCTTCACGCTGAACCTCACACCGTTACCTTTCAGTGCGTTCTGGTGGGCACCCGGTCGGCTCCAGCAGCAGGTCCGCTCCGCTCATCGTCGGAAGGCCGTCAGCGTCGGGCCGGGGACCCTCCGGTCGACGGGTCGCAGCGACTCGGCGGCGCCGATGCCGACGGCGAGGAGCAGCACCCCTGCGGCGGCCGGCCACAGGTAGAAGTCGAAGAACCAGATCTGTACGGCGAATCCGACGATGAGCATCCGTGCCGTCAGCGACCTGAGCTTGACCAGCACGACCGCCAGGATGGACACGAACACCAGCAGCGCGACCACGCCGAAGTCGTACCAGAGGGTGAGGTAACTGTTGTCGAACGCCTGTGCCTGCCCGTCGGGGATGCCGATCTGCTGGAAGAACCGCACGTGCGCCTCCGGGCCCAGGCCGAACAGCGCACTGCCGGCACTGTCCATGATGCCGGACCAGGCCTCTTCCGTACGGCGGTAGCGCGCCGTCGCCGAACTCGATCCACTGACGTTGGTGAGGCGGGCCCGGACGAGGTCCGTCAGGTCGCGCACCGGCTTGGGACCGATGGCCACCAGCACGGTGCCGGTGGCGGCGAACGCCGCGACCAGGCCGACTCCACGCCGGGTGAGTTTCCGCGGCTGGGCCAGGTACCAGACGCCGAGCGCGCAGGCCGTACCGATCCACGCGCTGCGCGACCCGGACAGCAGCAGGCCGACCGCGCCCGCGGCGAACGGCACCTGCCAGAGCCGGCCGCGCAGGCCAACGGCCACGCAGATCGCCAGCATGCCGTACGTGCCGTAGACGATCGGATGTCCCATGGTGCCGGCCGACCTGCCGGCTCCCGCCTGTGCCGTGAACGCGTTGCTGACGGCCAACTGGTCGAGAATCGGCCAGGTGCCGGACATCCGCTGGTAGACGGCCAGCAGGGTGATGGGTACGGCGACCCAGGCGAACGCCCGCGCCAGGCGGACCACCGGCGCACCGGCCCGCGCCTCGGCCACGACATGCCAGCCGACCAGCGCGTAGCAGACCAGCGGCGCGACAGCGATCAGGATGTCCTTCGGGCCGGTCCACCACACCCGGCCGGTGAGCACGCAGACCGCCGGGACCGCGAATCCCACCATCCCGATGGACGGCAGCGGCGCGTACGGCTGGAAGCGCTGGACCCGGCCGAGTGCGGCGATCGCCGTCGCCGTCAGCAGCACGATCCATACCGGATCGGCCGGGTATCCGGGATCGGCGGTGACCGGGACGAGCAACAGGACCGCGAACAGCGTGTAGTTGAGCCTCTCCGGGGTCCACAGCCCCCAGCCGAGCAGGCCGACCACGGCCACGGCGGCGAGCGCGAGCGGCTGCCAGGTCGCCACCACACCGACCGCGACGGCAGCCGCCCCGGCGACGACCGCCACGGCCGTGTCCGCCGGACGGGACGCGCCGCGCAACGTGGGCAGGTGCGACATCAGCTGACCGCGCGCAGCTCTTCGAGGTACGCGACGAAGCGTGCGGCCGGGGACGGTTCGGTGGCGAGCTCCCGCCCGCGCCGGATCGCCTCGGCCGTGAGCCGCCCGAACGCCTCCCGGTCGGCGGCCAGCTCCAGCAACGCCGAGGCGAGCGCACCGGCGTCGGGATCGACCAGCAGTCCGCCACCACCGGCGAGGATCTCCGTCGTGGCGCCCGCCCGGTAACCGATCACCGGTGTTCCGGAGCGTAGCGACTCCAGCGTGACGCGGCCGTAGGCCTCGTTGCGGGACAGCATCAGCGTCGCGTCCGCCCGCGCGTACAACCCGGCCGGGTCGTCCGTCCACCCGACGGTCTCGAGCTGCGTCTCGACGCCGTACCGGCCGGCGAGGTCGGTGAGGTGCCGCCGCGCTTCGCCGTCGCCGACCCCGGCCAGCGTGAGAGTGAACGCGCGGCCCTGACCCGCGCAGATCGCCAGCGCCTCCACCGCGTCCTGCTGGCCCTTCTCGGCGCTGTGCCGGCCGAGCAGCAGCAGCCGCTCCAGTGCGGCCGGACGGTCCACTGCGGGCTCGGATGCACCGGCCGGCCCGGATTCGACCGGTGGCGGGATCACGCTCAGCTTCGCCCGCGCCATCGGCACGGCGCTCGTCACCTGACCGGCGGCGTACGTGGAAACCGCCACGACGCCGTCCGAGAGGCGCGCGATGAGCCGGGCGATCACGGCCCGGGGCAGCGCAGACCGCAGGCTCGGGTTGCTGAGCAGGCTCTCCCGCACCACCCAGACGTGCGGCACCCGGGCGATCCGCGCGGCGATCGCCCCGGCTGGTACCACCGCTGAATTGGTGACCACGACGTCCGGCCGCGTTCGTTCCAGCAGACGCCGGTATCGGGGAACCGACGCGAGCGTTTGAAGCAGCCGGACCGCGCCGACCGCGGGTCCGTACCGCCGGCCCATCCACAGCCGGGTCGGCAGCACCACCACTTCGGCACCGGTCGCAGCGAGCTGCGCGCGCAGCGGCCCGTCCCCGGGTAGCGTGACGGTGACCTGGTGACCGCGCGCCCGCACCGCCTCGCCGACCAGGGCGGCCAACGAACGCTCCGCGCCCATGAGTTCGGCGGAGTGGCTGACGAACAGGGCGTGCACGTTAGAACCTCTCCGTCGGGCCGTGCACTCCACGCAGCCCGTCCCAGTAGCCGGCGAGGACGGCGAGCGCTCGGTGCCGGTTCTTCCGGCCGCCGGCGACGAGGCGGAGCACCGACCCGGCCAGGTTCTTGTAGTGGACCGGCTCCCCGATCAGGATCCGCCGCAGCGGACGGGGGTAGTGCTTGCGTACGTAGAGGATCTCGTTGCGGTGATGGTAGTACTGTGCGCGAGGGCTCGACGCGGCCAGGCTGCTGCCCCGCCGGTGCCACACCTGCGAGGCGCACACCAGGCCGATCTGGCCGCCTGCCGCAGCGATCCGCCGTACCAGGTCGAACTCCTCCTTGTAGTGGAAGAACCGCTCGTCGAACAGGCCCACCTGGACGGCCCAACCGACGCCGAGCAGGATGGCCGCGCCGGTCACCACGTCCACATCGTGCGCACCGGCCTCGCACCCGGCGCAGCGCAACGGCCGTACCCGGCCGCCCGGCAGCGTCGCGGCGACGACGTACGGCTCCGGCCCGGGGTCGTCGGGTCGCGCGGACGTCGTCTGAACCGATGTGGACACCGCGAACCGGTCCGCGTGCGCCAACAGCGCCGACAGCGTGTCCGGCCAGGGTACGCAGTCCGCGTTCAGCAGCCAGACGAAGGCCGCGCCGCGGTCGTGCGCAAGCCTGATGCCGGCGTTCATCCCGCCCGCGTAGCCGAGGTTGGTGTCGAGCCGGACCAGCGTCACCGCGTCACCCAGCGCGCGCAGCTTGGGAATGGAGTCGTCGGTGGAGCCGTTGTCGACGACGACCACCTCTGGCACGGCGCTGCCGGCGACGACCGCCCGGACGCAGCGGATCGTGTCGTCCGCGCAGTTCCAGTTGAGCACCACCGCGACGACGCCGGTTCCGTCGCTATCCACGCCCACCACTCCCGTCCCCCGCCACCCGACGACCGGCCCCGGACCGGACGGCGAGGCCCAGTACCGTGCTGTGCGCGGTGAACAGAGCCACCGACAGCGCGGCGACGCCCCACGCCCCGTACGGCGCGGCGACGAGAGGATAGCCGACCACCGCGGCCAGCGCGGTGCCGAGCGCGATCACGGCCGTGGTGCGCTCGCCGCCGAGGTTGACCAGGCGCGCGCTGAGGACCTTGCCGACCGACACCGCGACGCTGCGCGGCACCAGCAGCGCGCCGAGCAGCACCGCCGCCGCGTATCCGCTGGTCAGGACCCCGATGCCGGCCAGCCCGACGAGCACCAGCACTCCCATGCCGGCCGCCAGGTAGACGGCCCGGCGCAGCATCTTACGCAGCCGATCGGCCGAGCCTTCCTCATGGTCGCGCAGCGTCCGCTGGGCTGCGACGACCGCGCCGGCCTGGGAGAACTCGATCGCCGCTACCGCCAGGGAGTAGATCGCCAGTGCGTCCGCGCCCTGGTAGCGGGCCAGCGCGAGTTGGTCGAAGCGGTAGGTGAAGATCTGTGCCACCGCGCCGGTGTGGGTCAGGCCCAGCCGGGCGAGGCGTTCGGGCTCCGCCGAGGCGCGCCGCGCCATCGCGCCCAACGGTGCCCCGTGCGCCGCCCACATCGCGACGGCCATCACCGCCTGGCAGCCCAGCCAGGCCAGCAGCCAGACCGTCGCGTCGTCGACCGAGGCGAGGATGAGCACGAGGTAGAGCACGGGCGCGGTGGCGGCGAACAGCGCGCGCTGGCGGTAGACGGCGACGAACCGCCCGAGGGTCAGGCCCGCCGCCGCGGGCATGGTGCCGGCCGCGACGCACGCCGCTCCAGTCGCCGCGAGTGCCGGTGACGCCGCCTCCGCGTACCAGGCGAAGACCCAGCCCAGCGTGGCCGACAGCGGCACCGTGGCGGCGTAGACGGCGAGGCTGCGCCGCCCGGACCGCTCCCGTAGCCAGTCGCTGCCCTGAGCGAGCATGAACGTCTCCAGCGACAGGCCACCGACCGCGACGCCGACGGTCGCGCTCGTCGTCGTCGCGACCAGCAGGCCGCGCTCTGCCGGCGGCAGCGCGACGCTGAGCAGGATGGCGAACCCGGACATGGCCAGCGCGGCCACGTACATCACCGTCGCGCTGCCGATAGCGCGCCGGATCGCGTACGCCGCCGGCCTGGGCCGGCCCGGACTGGACCGGCCCGACCCGGGCCCTCGGCGCGTCAAGCCCGCAACCCGGCGACGGTGCCCCGGATGACGGCGGTCGCCGCGTCGGGGCGGCGGGCGAGCAGCGCCTTCGCGGCGTAGCCGAGCCGGGCCGCGGCGGCGAGCGGCACCCGGCGCCGGTAGTGCTTGCGGAAGAAGACCATGCAGCTGCGGCTGGCGTGAAAGTACGTCGTGGTCGACTTGACCGCCATGTCCGCCGTCGCCCCGGTCGCTACCCCGCCGACGTGCTGGACGGCCAGGTCCGGGACCACCGTGGTCGGGATGCCCAATCGGGCCGCACGTAGCGCGATGTCGGCCTCCTCGTAGAACAGGAAGAAGTCCTCGGAGAACCCGCCCAGATCCTGCCACGCGCGGCGGGTGACGAGCAGCGAGTGGCCGGCCGCGTAGACCATTTTGCTCGGTCCGGCCACCCCGCCGGCGGGCGGTCGGCCGCTCTGGCCGGTCCACAGGTCGACCATGCCGAGGTCCGGTCCACCGCCCGGTGCGACGCAGGCCGTCGCGCCGATCGCCCGGTCGCCGACGTGCAGCACGTCGAGGGCCGAGGCGAGTCCGCCGCCCACGATCCGAGTATCCGGGTTGAGCACCCAGATGACGTCGGCGCCCTCGGCCAGCAGCCAGGCGGCGGCGAGGTTGTTGCCGGCGGCGTACCCGACGTTGCCGTGCCCGGCGATCACCCGGACCGTCACGCCGGCACGCTCGGCGTACCCGGCGGTCTCGCACAGTTCGGCGGTCTGGTCGCTGTTGTCGACGATCGCGATCGCGACGCGCGGGCCGGCGGTCCGTGGACCGGTGGCCCGCGCGGCCACGATGGAACGGATGAGGCCGGCGGTGTCGCCCGCACTGCGGTAGTTGACGACCGAGATGCCGAGCAGACCGCTCACCGTGCCCCCACCGCACCATCACCCGCCACACGCCCAGGACAGGAGTACGAAACAGCCTCCCGATCGACCTGTCAAGTTCCGTCCCCGATGCTGCTGCCCATCACGGTCTGAGGGTCAGGCGGTGGCCAGCCTCGGTCAGGCCTTGGCGGTGAAGATGTTGCGGGAGGCGGCCAGCCCGAGCAGGGTCGCGCCGAAGACGACCACGCCGACCGTACTGACGCCGCCGACGGCGACCAGCGCGCCGACGGCGATCGGGCCGGTGGTCTGACCGACGCTGCGGGAGAGGGTGTCGGTGGCGGCGGCGGTCGCCCGCAGCTCCGGGTTCCAGTTGACACTGATCGCCATGGACAGCGGCATGAGCGCGCCCAGGCAGGTGCCGAGCAGGACCAGGGTCAGTGCGACGGCCACCACGTCCAGCCCGGCGAACGCGACCGCCGCGTACGAGGCCGCCGCGAGCGGGATGACCAAATAGAGCCGGGTGAACAACTGTTCGCGGCTGATCCGTTTCAGCGACATTCGGTTGATGAAGCTGCCGGTGAAGACCCCGCAGGGGATGAGGATCGACACGCCAATCCGTTCCACTGTGCTCAAGTTGGGTAGCCGGTCGAGAAGCACGCTGATGCCGAAGTGGCTGCCCTGCATGATCAGACCGATGCCGATGCTGGACAGGATCAGCCAGCGGCGGCGCCGTTCGCCCAGCATCCGGCGGATCGCCCGCAGGGTCAGCTGGATCCGTTGTCCGAACGGGACGTCGGCCGGATGGGTGGCGGGCGGGCGTTCCCGGCCCAGTCTGGCGACGAGTACGACGGTCAGCAGCACGGTCGCGTAGCCGGCGCCGACCGCGAACACGATGACCGGCTGCTGCAGCGACGCGGCGAACGCGCCCAGCGCGAGCGCCGAGGCGGCGCCCATGCTGACGAACGTCTGCAGCATCGAGTAGCCCCGGTCGCGGGCCTTCGGGTCGCCCTGGGTCAGGTCGGCCACCAGCGCCTGGCCGCAGAGCGCCACGGCGCCGCTGGCGAAGCCGGTGAGCAGCCGTCCGACGGTGAGTACGGCGTAGCTCTGGTACAGGCACAGCAGGATCGACACGACGGCGTTGACCAGCATCCCGGGCAGCAGGATCCGGCGGACCGGGACGAGGTCGAGCAGCGGGCCGGTGAGCACACCGGCGGCCGCCGTGGCCACGCTGTGCGCGCCGATGGTGATGCCGATCTGGGCCGGACTCAGGTCGAGGCTGCGCCCCAGTCCGACCGAGATCGGGATGTACGCCAGCTGGGTGAGCGGGTTGAAGAACACCAGCAGCGGGGGTACGGCGGCGGCCAACGGGGTCCGGGCCGGGCGGCGGTCACCGCCGCTCACGGCCGGCCTCCGCCGAGGTACGGCCGCGCCAGCCGGGACGGCCGGGGCGTCAGCCGGTCGGCTGGCGTTCCAGCATGGCCGCCATCTCGTCGAAGGCGAGAGACGAGTGGGTACGGAAGATCGCCTCTGCCGCGTCGAGGTCCCGGTCGCGGCAGGCTTTCAGGAAGCGCCGGTGCTCGTCGAGCCCGTCGAGCCGCCGCTCCTTTGACCGGGTGAACGCCACCGACAACATGCCAGGGGTGGCCGACCGCAGCGACAGCAGCATCTGGGTGAGACGCGGCGACCGTGCCGCATTGTACAGGAAGACGTGAAACGTCCGGTTCAGCTCGACGTACTTGCCGAGGTCCGGATCGCGTTCCATCTCCTCCTGCATCCGTTCGGCCTCGGCGAGCTCCGCCTCGGTGATCCGTTCGGCGCACAGTCGGGCCGCCAGCGCTTCGAGGGTTTCCCGCAGTTGCCGGATATCGCGCAGCTCGTCCGCGTCGATGGCGGTGACCGTGGCCACCTTCCGGGCGTGCACCTTGATCAGGCCCTCGGCGGCCAGGTCGCGCATTGCCTCGCGTACCGGTGTGGGGCTGACCCCCAGCAGCTGCGCGATCTCGGTCTGGACGATCCGTGACCCGGCCTTGAGCGTTCCGTCGACGATCGCCGAGCGCATCCAGTCCCGGACGCGTTCGTGGACGGTCCCGGAGATACCGGCGAAGGACGTTGCCTCGTGGTTGTCGGACACCACTGCCATGCCCTCGATTCTCCTCACCCCGCGGTACACCTCCCGGCGTACCGTCCGATAGCTCGATTCTACAGAGTCGAGTCGTCAGACCATCGCGGTTGCGGGGTTCCGTGCAATCCGCCACGTCAGGCCCCGTCCTCTCGGCGTTCGGCACCGGCACCCGCGCCGGTCTCGGCATCGGCGCCCGCACTGCTCTCGGCATCGGCGAGCGTCCACCGGCGCAGCGCGGTCAGCCGCCAGCCGAGGATGCCCATCACCGCCGCACAGGCCAGCCCGCCGGAGACCATCGCGAACGCCGGACTACTGAAACTCGCCGTCGCCCCGGCCCGCGCGTCGCCCAGCAGCGGCCCCCCGGTGACCACCCCGATGTGCACGGCGGAGAGCCGCCCCCGGAGGTGGTCCGGGACGCTGAGCTGCAGCACCGTCTGCCGGAACACCGCCGAGACCACATCGGCGGCACCGGCCACCATCAGCAGGGCGATGGTCAGCGGCAGCCAGTGCGACAGCCCGAACCCGGCGATCGCCAGGCCCCAGACGATGATCGAAATGATCACGGCGCGTCCGTGGCGGGTCACCGACCCCACCCAGCCGGAGGTGAGGGCCCCGATGAGTGCCCCGGCGCCCGGGGCCGCGTGCAGCAGGCCGACGGTCACCGCGTCGCCGCCGAGCTGGCCGAGGGCGATCGCCGGGAACAACGCACGGGGCATGCCGAAGAACATCGCGTTCACGTCGGCGAGGAAGCACCCCATCACCGCCGGCTTGCTCCGCAGGTAGGTGAGGCCCTCGATCACCGACTTGAGCCCCGGCTTGGTCACCTGGTGGGCGGGCGGCATCGGCCGCATCCGGGTGAGCACCGTGATGGACACCAGGAACGTGACGACGTTCAGCGCGTACGTGGTGGACAGGCCGAGCGCCGCGATGACCACGCCGGCGACGGCCGGCCCGACGATCGCGCCCACCTGGGTGAGGGTCTGATTCAACGCGAACGCGGACGGGAGGATCTGCCGACGGACCAGGCCGGCGACCGCCGCGCTGCGCGCCGGGCTCTCCAGCGCCGAGAGTCCGGCCGTGACCGCCACCAGCACGAAGATGGCCCAGATCGGCGGGCTGTCGAGCAGCGCGAGCAGCGCCAGGCCGCCGACGACGACGGCGAGCAGGCCCTCGGTGACCACCAGCAGCTTGCGGCGGTCGACCGCGTCCGCCACCGAGCCGCCGAACAGCGAGCAGACCATCAGTGGGATGAGCTGCGCCAGGCTCGCCAGGCCGACCATCAGCGTCGAGTCGGTCAGCACGTAGACCTGGTACGGCACGGCGACCCTGGTCATCTGCGTGCCCAGGATGGCGACGGCGTGGCCGGTCCAGAGCCGCCGGAAGTCCGGTGACTCGCGCAGCGGGGTGACGTCGATGACCAGGCGTCGACGGACGGCCCCGCTGCGCTGCGTGCGTCCCTGGTTGTCGGTGGCGGTCACGCGATCAGCCGCACCGGAAGAACTCGCGCGGCACCGAGTGCAGCGATTCGAGACCGGACGCGGTGACGGCGAACATCTCGCCGTACTGGACGCCGGCGAGGCCGTCGGAGGTCACCACGTTCGGTTGCACGACCAGGCACATGCCTTCCCGGTACACGAAGCCCTCCGGTTCGCCGCGGTAGGTTTGGCGGGTGCGGACGATGGCCGGCAGCTGTGCGCAGCCGTGCACCAGGTCGTCGTAGATGGTGTAGCCGTGTCGCTGGGCGACCTCCGCCGCGTCGAGAATGTCGGACACCGTCGCGCCCGGCTTGATCACCGAGCTGACGGCGTCGAACACCTCGAGCGCGACGTCGTGCAGCTGGGCGTAGAGCGGGGTCGGGTCCGCGCCGACGGTGTAGCTGCGCAGCACTTGGGCGGAGTAGCCCGCGAAGTTGGTGCTGAGCTCCGCGACGAGCGCGTCACCGACCTCGAGCCGGCGGTCGGACTGGTGCTGGCACGGCACGCCGCCACGCGGGTCGGCCATCTGGGTGGCCACCATGAAGTGGATGCCGTTGATCCCGCCGTCGGCCAGGTAACTGTCCTCGATGATCCGGGCCAGCTCGTGCTCGGTCATGCCGGGCCGGGCCTGCTCGGCGATCGCCATCGCCGACGCGTCGCACATCCGCGCCGAGACGGCCAGCCGCTGCATCTCCTCGGCGCTCTTGATCTGACGCTGATCGGCCAGCTGCCCGCCGAACTCCACCCACTCGACCCCGGGGAAGGCTGCGGTGAGCCGGGCGAACTCGCGCCAGGTGACGGTCCCGGCCAAGCCGACGCGGCCGGTCGAGACGCCGCGTTCCCGCAGGCATTCGATCAGGGTGGGGGTGGTGTCGACCGAACCGGTCGGCGCCGAGCCGCCAAAGCGCACGTCCGGGAACCGGGACATCCGCCGGGCCAGCGGCAGATGGTTCGACAGCTGGATCAGCATCGTCGGGTCGCCGTGCCGGGGGAACAGGACCCAGGCCTCCCGCGTCGACCACCAGTCGCTGAGGTACAGCACGTTCGGGTCACGCCCACCCCGGCCGCAGACGACGACGAGTTGAAGGTCGAGGGCGTCCATTCGGGCGCGGATCTCGGCGTCGCGACGGTCGAACTCGGCGGCGGTGAAGCGGGGATAGTCACGGTCGGTCAGTGGCAGCGCGGCGGTGGTGGTCATAGGTCCTCGCTAGAGTGTTTCGAAGGGTGGACGCCGGCCGACGGGGTGGGGCGACGGCCGGCACGGGGCCCGGTCGGCAGGGGTAGGGCCCGGGGCCCGAGGGCGGCCTCAGAGGCCGCCATCGAGTCCCATCCGGGCGTTGAGGCGGTTGTAGCCGACCAGCCCCACCAGCAGTACGGCGAAGGTGACGATGCCGAACGCCGCCACGGTGGAGAACTGTCCGTCGCCGGCCATGTCGAACATGACGACCGCCGCGGTACGGGTCTGCGGACCCGCCAGGTAGAGAGTGGTCTGCAGCTCACGGAAACTCATCACCATCGTGATGAGCGCGCCGGCAAGCAGTGCCGGCGACAGCAGCGGTACGACGATCGTCCAGATCGCCCGCGCGAAGCTCGCCCCGGCCACCTGAGCGGCCTCCTCCAGCTCCGAGCTGATCTGCAGCATGCGGGCGCTGACCAGCCGTGACACCACCGCGATGATGATCGTGATGTACGCGATCACCAGTGCCCAGTGCGTCGAATAGATTGGCAGCGGCGTGATCAGGAAGATCCACAGGAAGCTGACGCCGACGATGACGTTCGGCAGCGCCATCGGCACCGACGTCAACAGGTAGAGCAGCCGGCCGCCGGGAACCCGCCGGGCGGAGAACCACGCCGCCAGGGTCGACAGGGTCAGCACCCCGACGCTCGCCAGTACGCCGACCAGCAGACTGTTCACGAACCCCTGCAGGATGTTGGGCGTCTGCAGGGCGGCCACATACGACTCCAGTGACAGCGACGTCACCGCCTCCCAGCTGAACTGCCGGAAGAACGGGTTGAGCGACATCCACAGGAGCATGAACAGCGGCAGCAGGATCACCAGGGTCAGCACGGCGAAGGTGAGGATGGTCACCGGCACCCGCCACCGGCCCAGGTCCATCCGTACCGAGGAGAAGTTCTTGCCGCTGATCACGGCGTACCGCTCCCCCGCCTGGTTGAACCGGTCGTACCACCAGATCATCACCACGGCTCCGAGGAGCATGAAGACCGCGTAGGTGGAGACGAGACCGACGTTGCTCGGCGGGGTACTGGTCCGCAGGTAGATCTCCGAGGCGTAGGTGAAGATCTTCTCGTTGACCCCGAGGAACCACGGGATCTCGAACGCCTCCCAGGCCCGCATCAGGGCCATGATCGCCACGGCGGCGATGCCGGGCGCCGCAAGCGGGAGCGAGATGTCCCGTACCGCGCGCAGTTTGGAGGCTCCCGACACCTCGGCGGCCTCCTCCAGCGAGGAGTTCATCGAGGAGAAGACGGTGACCACGAACAGGTAGACCATCGGCACCATGGTCAGGCCGTTGACCAGGGTCAGACCCTGCATCGAGTAGACGTTGAACAGGGTGCCGTCGGTGCCGGTGAGGTTGCGCCAGGCCACGTTGATCGCGCCGATCTTCGGGCTGGCCAGGAACGTCCAGGCGACCGGGACGAGGATCCCCGGCACCGCCATCTGGACGATGGTGAGCACTCCGACGAGGTTGCGCAACGGCGCGTCCGTACGGGCGACGATCCAGGCCAGGAACGTCCCCAGCACCAGCGCGACGAGCGTGGATCCGCCGGCGAACTGCACCGTGGTCCAGGTGACGCTGAGCAGCCGGCCGGAGGCGAACGCGTCGCGGAAGTTCTCCAACGTGAAGCTGAGGGAGAAGAAGTCCGCGTCGGTGGGTCGGGCGTCCTTGAAACTGGTGAACAGCAGGATGGCGATCGGCAGCGCCACCTGTGCCAACAGAATGATCAGGACCAGGCCGTAGACCACGCTGCGGGGGGTGAAGACCCCCCGCAGCGCGGGGAAGCGGGTGACCCGACCGGTGGTGAGCCGGGCCCAGCTGTCCACGAGGGTGGTCATGTCGATCAGCCCGTCACAAAGATCGACTGGTGCTGTTCGACGCGGGTGTCGTAGTCACCGAAGTTGTCGGTGGTCTCGAAGAACAGTTCGCTGCCCAGGATGCCCTCGGCCGACGAGGGGATCGGCGCACCTTCCTTGATCGGCACCTTCACGACGACCTCGCCGACCTTGTTCTGCCATTCGTCGCTCATCAGCCACTCCATGTAGAGCCGGGTGGTGGCCGGGTGCGGCGCGTTCTTCAGCGGGAAGTACATGTCCGGCTGGGCGATGGTCACCGGCGTGGTGACGATCTCGATCGGTGCCCCGTCGGCGATCAGATCCCGGACCGTGCGGGTCGCGCTCTGCGGGAACGCGATGTCGAACTCGCCCGCCGCCAGCTTCTCCAGGCCGTCGGCGCCGGCGTAGACGACCGGCTCGTTGGCCGCGATCGCCTCCATCAGCGCCAGGCCGTCCTGCTCGCCCATCTCGGCCAGCACGCCGGCGAACCAGTCGAGCTGGTCGATGTTGATGCCGAACCGGCCCCGCCACTTCGGATCGGTGAGGTCCTCGTACGTCTGGGGAGCCTCGGCCGCGCTGACCTGGTTGGTGTTGTAGGTGATGTGGAACGTGAAGAAGTCGGCCACCGAGCAGCCGCAGTCCGCGTAGGCGCGGTCCGCCGGCAGGTCAGCCTCGCCACGCGGGTCGTACTCCAGGCAGAGCCCTTCGTCGCGGCACAGCGTGTTGTCCTCCAGCGGGCCGCCCTGCAGCACGTCCGCGCTGGGGCGGCCGGCCGCGTTCTCGGTGATGACGCGCTCGATCAGCTCGAGGGTGCCGCCGGAGGTGTACTCCAGCTCCACCCACGGGTACTTCTCGATGAACAGGTTGATCTGGTTTTCCGCAGCGGCGGCGGGGGCGCTGAAGTAGTAGCTGAGTACACCACCCTCCGCTTTCGACGCCTCCTCCAACGCCGTCATGTACTCGGCGTACTCCTCGTCGGTCATGTCGACCGTCGAGGCCACCGCGAGTTCCTCCGGCAGCGCCGTCGTCGCGGCGTCGTCACCGCCGCCGCAGGCGGCCAGCACGAACGCCGCCGCGGTCAGCGGCACCGTGAGCTTCAGCATGGTCGTTCTGTGGTGTCTCATGCCGGCACCTCCATCGCGGCCGGGGCGGAGTTGAGCTTGCCGGCGAGCTCCGCCAGCGACAGCACCCAGCCCTGGCAACGTCCGAGCTGCTGCAGGCCGAGTTCCTGCAGGTCCTCGCCGAACCAGGTGGCGACGCACTCCGCGACAGTGATCACCTTGTACGCCTTGCAGCTCGCGTCGTACGCGGTGGACTGGATGTCCGCGTTGGTGTTCGCGCCGGCGAGGATCAGCGTGTCGACGCCGAGCGCCTTGGTGAGCCACTCCAGGTCGGTCTGGTAGAAGGCGCTCAACGACTTCTTGGTCTTGATGATGTAGTCGCTGTCGGCGACCGAGACCGCGAAGTCCGGCTTGAACGTGCCGTCCTGCACGTCGACCGACTCGTCGGGCACCGGGCCGTACGGGCTCGGCGACTCGCCGATCGCGGCCCAGGCCCGGCCGACCCGGGTGTTGGCCCGGGCCTGTGCCTCGACCGGCCGCAGCGCCGACAGGACGTGGATCACGGCGGTGCCGCTGGACCGCGCCAGGGTGAGGAGTTCCTCGGTGTTGGCGAGCAGTTCGTCGCGCACGCCGGGCGGGAACGGCGCGGTGGGCGTGAGCCGACGCTTGGTCATCTCCACCGTCACGACCGCGGAGCGGGCCGGGATGATCGGAACGGCGTCGTTGATGACCTGAAGGAATTCCTTACGGTCGTACACGTCGACCGTGGGTCCGGTGAGCATATGTCTTCCCCTCGATTGGTGTGACGATCAGTGGCGGGCAGGTCAGATGCCTGCCATCGCGGTGTCCGCAGCGGCGGCCTTGGCGGCGGTGAGTCGCTCGACGGCCTCGGCCGAGGACATCGCCAGTCCGATGGTGCGGGGGTAGTTCTGCAGTGCGAACTCGTGCAGGTCCTTGCCGTGTGTGGAGCCCACCGCATCGGTGACGATGATCGGCGTCCACATCCGGTTGTAGGCGTCGAACGAGAAGTTGGAGACGCAGTTGTTGGTGTTGATGCCGACGACGAAGAACGTGTCGACGCCGAGACAGCGGATCAGGTGCTCCACGTCGGTCGACAGGAAGCTGCTGGTCATCTGCCGTTTGGTGTTGATGATGTAGTCGCCCGGCTTGGGGCCGAGGATCGGCATGACGTCCCACTCGAAGTAGCCCTCTGGGGCGTCCGGGTGGTAGCCGGGCCGGGGCGCCTGGCCGTACGGCGTACCGTGCCGGCCGGTGCTCTGCACGATCGCGGTGCGCGGCTGCATGCCCCGCTCGACGAGCCGTTGGTAGACCATGACGTGGATGACCGGTAGCCCGAGTTCGCGGCCGGCGTCCAGGAAGGCGGCGGCGTTCGGCAGGATCCGCTCGGCCACGTTCTGCGGGAACGAGGACCAGTCCTTGTCGATCTGCCGTACATGCATGTCGATCTGCACGACGGCGGTCTTCGCGAAGTCGATCTCCAGGGCGTCGTTCAGCTTGCTGAGCGTCGCAGTGCGGTCGATGATCTCGACGGCGTGACTTTTCGGGTGCACCTGGTTGTATGTCATGTCGTTCTCCTCTGGTTGCTGGGTCATCGCGCTGGTCTTGGTCGCCTTGTCACTGCGTGTCGTGGCCCGTCGGCGAACGGTCCGGGTGCAGCACCACGTGGTGCGGTTCGATCCGCACGTGCACCCGGCTGCCCAGTGCCGCGCCCGCACCGCCGGTCACCCGGGCGGTGACCAGGTGGCCGGACTCCAGTTCGACGACCAGTTCGGCGAACGGGCCGAGGAAGGATGCCGAGCGCACCGACCCGGCGATGGCTGGCACCGGGGTGTCCGACACCGCCTCCCGCAGTTGCAGGTGCTCCGGACGGACGGTGAGCACGACGGATTCGGAGACCCGTACGGTGTCGTGCGGCTGTCGCGCCACGTGGAGCTGGCCGATACCGGTCTGTACCAGCCAGTGATCGTCGTCGGCGTCGACGACGGTGCCCGGCAGCGTCTCGCTTTCGCCGACGAAGTTCGCCGCGAACACGTCGGCGGGGCGCGAGTAGACCCGGGTCGGCGCGCCCTGGTCCTTGATCTCACCGCTCTCCAGCACCAGGATCCGGTCCGAGACCGCCATCGCCTCTTCCTGGTCGTGGGTGACGTAGAGGACGGTGATGCCGAGCCGCTGCTGCAGGTCGCGGATCTCCTGGCGAACTTCCTTACGCAGCTTTGCGTCGAGGTTCGACAGTGGTTCGTCGAAGAGAATGAGTTCGGAACGGGACACCAGCGCGCGGGCCACCGCGACGCGCTGCTGCTGTCCACCGCTGAGCTTGGTTGCCGGGCGCTGCGCCGCGTGGTCGAGGCCCAGCATTTCGAGTACCTCGGTGGTCCGGGCGATGATCTCGGCCTTGCGCAGCTTGCGCCGCCGCAGCGGGTAGGCCACGTTGTCGAAGACCGACATGTGCGGCCAGATCGCGTACGACTGGAACACCATGCCGATCTGTCGCTGCGCCGGGGTGAGCCGGATCCGGCGGTTGGACGAGTAGACGGGCCGCCCGCCGATGGCGATCTCGCCGGACGTTGGTGTTTCCAGTCCGGCGACCGAGCGCAGGATGGTGGTCTTGCCGCAGCCGCTCGGGCCGAGCAGCGTGACGAACTCGCCTCTGGCGATGTCGAAGCTGATCCCTCGTACGGCGTGAACATCTCCGTCGGCGGTGCGGTATTGCTTGTGGAGGTCGACGATCGACACCATGGGCGCAGGTTCAGGGGCACTCGATGCCAGCATCTCGTTGTGGGTGCCAGCCGCCTCGACGAGGGCCGCACTCTGCGTAGTGGTCATCTCGCTCCCTTCTCTATAGACTAGAGACGAGATTAGGTAGAGCTTGTTACGGCCATGTCGCCCTGAGTGTTGCGGTGCGGTTAGGAAGCCATGACGGAGCCGATACACGACGAGGTCGCCCGGGTTCGCACGCACCGGTGACACGGCACCACACCGACCCCCGTCGTCGCGGCGCACGCCGCGACGTAGCCTCGCCTAACCTAAGAAGGAGTGGCGACGGAGAGGAACACGGGATGGCGACGGCACAGCGGCAGACACCCAATCAGCACGTACTCACGGTCGAGTCCACCGAGTGGCTGACGCCGCACCTGGTGCGGGTGGTCCTCGCCGGGGCGTCGCTGGCCGAATTCGGCTACGCCGGCCACACCGACGCGTACGTGAAACTGCTGTTCGTCGACCCGACGCTCGGGCTGGAGCCGCCCTACGACCTCGCCGCGCTGCGGACCACCCTGCCGGCCGGGCAACGGCCGTTGACCCGTACCTACACGGTCCGCTGGCTCGACCGGGCCGCCCGGCGGCTGGCAATCGACTTCGTGACCCACGGCGACGCCGGGGTGGCGGCCGTATGGGCGGCCCGAGCCACGCCGGGCGACCGGCTGGTGCTGTCGGGTCCCGGCGGGGCGTACGCGCCCGACCCGGCGGTCGGCTGGCACGTGTTCGCCGGGGACCTGTCCGCGTTGCCAGCGATCGCCGCGTCCCTGCAGGCACTGCCGGAGCACGCGCGCGGCGTCGCGCACCTCGAGATCACCGATCCGGCCGACATCATCGACCTCGAACACCCCGCCCAGGTGACGGTGAACTGGCTGGTCAACACCGACGGCGGCGACACGGTGTTCCTCGCCCGCGCGATGGAGGACTGGCCCTGGCCGCCCGCTGCGGACTCCCCCGGTGCCGTGCAGGTCTTCGCGCACGGCGAGCGTGAGTCGATCAAGGCCGTCCGCAAGGTGCTCCAGGCTCGGGGCATCCCCCGCGAGGCGATCTCGATATCCGGCTACTGGGCCCGCGGCCGCACCGAGGACGTGTTCCAGGCCGAGAAGCGCGACCCGGTCGGCCGCATCGACTGACCGTCGTACCTGCCAGGGTCAGCCTGGCCCGCCGTCGGGCTCCCCGGCCTCGCGCCTACGGCGTTCGGTCGCGCGGCGCTTGCCTTCGTGCATCGCGACCACCCGCGCGATCGGGATGCCGTGGCCCTGCTCGACCAGGCCGGGGTCGAGACGCTGCGGCGGCGGACGGTCTGCCCGGCCGGGCCGGTGGTCACGGCGATCGACGCGGTCCCGGCCACCAGGACAGCGAGCGTCGCCGCCCACCGGCTCCGAACTCGCGTCCGCTGCGTGAGTACGCGACTTGCAGGTACGTGCCGGGTACCGATCAGCACGGTGCACTCCCCCCGTCAGGCCTCGCTCAGATGGCCTATGAAGGATGGGCGCGGCTTCCATCGACGGTCAATGACATCGATGGAAGCCATCGCACCCATGTGCAACCGTGCTCCGGCGACCGGCGCCGGACGCTGCGGGCGTCAACGCATCAGCTGGAGTACCAGGACGACCACGCCGAGGGAGAAGAACAGCGGGAAGTCGGGGGGCAGGATGCCGCCGAGGTTTCGGTAGAAGCGCAGGATCAGCATCATGCCGAAGAAGGCAACTGTGTAGCCGGCGGCGATGGCACCGATCTCCGGCCGCCAGATGCCGATCACCAGACCGGCGGCGGCCAGGGTGTCGAGGACCGCGATCAGCAGGGTCAACGCCCGGCTGGGGCGGAACCCGAAGTGGTTCTGCAACGGCTGGATGCCTGCCTCCATGCCGATGTACATGGCGAGGCCGTGCAGGACGAACTCCATGATGAGCACGGCTGAGCAGATGATGACGATGATCCGCACGGACAGTCTCCAGTTGTTCGGGCGTGGTGTTCCGAGGTGTGCCGCGGTGTTCCGGCGTGGTGGTGTCGGGTCAGGTCGGCAGTCCGGCCAACTCGGCCAGGCGGGTCAGGGCCTGGTCGAACAGGGCTGCCCGGTCGTCGATGATGTTGTTGAAATGGCCGAACAGCTCCAGGTTGAGCATCCCGAACAGCCCGCTCCAAGCGGCCAGCGCGGCGATGACGGCCTCGTCGGGCACGGCCGGCAGCACGGCCGACCGCACCCGCTCGAGATCACCGCCGAGCGACTCGGGCGTGGCCTGGGCGCTCGGCGGGGTACGCAGCACTTCGGCCCGGTGCGCGTCGCTGATGATCCGACCGAGCACCACCTTGTCCCGCATCGCCGCCGGCAGTGTGGTCTCCGGGGCGTGGTAGCCGCGTACCGGTGAGCCGTAGAGGAGTGCGTACTCGTGCGGGTGCTCGATCGCCCAGCGGCGCAGCGCCTGCCCGACCGACCGCCACCGGCCCGCGAAGTCGTCGGCCGCCGCCGCCTCGTCGGCCTGCTCGACGGCGGTGCCGACGGAGTTGTAGCCGTCGGTGACCAGCGCGGTCAGCAGGTCGTCGCGGCTCGGGAAGTAGCGGTAGACCGCTGAGGAGACCATGCCGAGGTCCCGGGCGATCGCCCGCAGGGAGAGGTTCTCGGCTCCCCGGTCGGCGAGCTGCGCCTTGGCGATCTCGACGATCTCGTCGGTCAGTTCCTTGCGGACGCGTTCCCGCAGCGCGCGTGCGGAAGCCAAGGCCTCTCCTCCTTCGAGCGGTCCCGTCGGTCCCGGCACCGGGCACCCACTGCACCGATCGTGCAGGTCAGTACCGCCGAAGCTTACCCGACCGGGTACCACGAATTAGAGCACGGGTCGTACTCACGAGCAATAGTCTTGACAGAGAGCACCGCTCCTGTCAGCCTCGTATCGAACCTCACCACCCTCGCAGGTCGGTATCAACCGCCGGTCCTGCCAGCTCTGCGGCACAGCCATCCCCGAATCCATCTCAGGTCGAGAGGAAGCCATGACAAGCCAGGAACAGAAGGCCGCTGCGCCGGTCGGAGCGTCCGGCGGGCCCGTCCCCGACAGCCGGCGCTGGCTGGTGCTGGTCGTCGTCTCGGTCGGGCAGCTGATGATCGCGCTCGACACCACCGTGGCCAGCGTGATGGGCCCGGAGCTGCAGCGCGACCTCGGGTTGTCCCCGATCGGGCTGCAGTGGGTCTTCAACAACTACATCATCTTGTTCGGCGGTCTGCTGCTGCTCGGTGGCCGACTCAACGACGTGATCGGCCGGCGCCGAATGTTCCTCGGCAGCCTCGCCCTGTTCACCGCAGGGTCGCTGCTCGCCGCGATGGCGCAGACCGACGACCAGATCCTGATCGCCCGGGCCATCCAGGGTCTGGCCGCCGCCGGCCTCTCCCCCGCCTGCCTGAGCATCCTGGTCGTCTCCTTCCGGGACCCGGCCGAGCGGGCCAAGGCGTTCGGCGTCTGGGGCGCGGTCATCGGCGTCGGCGCCGGGCTGGGCACCCTGCTCGGCGGTGCCATCGTCGACGTCAACTGGCGGTTGGCGTTCTACATCAACATCCCGATCGCGGTGGTGCTCACCATCGGCGCGCTGTGGCTGATCCGCGGTGGCGCACCGACCGGGCCACGCCCCAAGGCCGACATTCTCGGTGGACTCACCGGCACCCTGGGCCTCGGTACGTTGGTCTTCGGCATCGTCAGCGTCACCGATCACGGCTGGACCGACGTCCGTACCCTGGCGGCGTTCCTGGTCGCGGCTGTGATGCTGCCCGCGTTCATCGCCATCGAGCACCGGGCGGAGGCACCACTGCTGCCGCTGCGGCTGTTCAAGCTGCGCGGTGTGGTCGCCGGCAGCCTGGGTGAGTTCTTCACCGCGGGTCTGATGATCCCGTGCTTCATGCTGTTGCCGATCTACATGCAGACGATCCTCGGCTACTCGCCGCTGGAGACCGGGCTCGCGTACCTGCCGACGACCCTCGCGATGATGATCGTGGCCGGTCCACTGTCCAAGGCGATCCCGAAGATCGGCGCGCAGATCCCGTACGTCGTCGGCACCGTGCTGCTGGCCGTCATGCTGGTCCTGCTGATGCGCACCCCGACCAGCGGGTCCTACTGGACGATCATGCTGCCGATCACCACGCTGCTCGGCGTCGGCCTGGTTCTCTGCCTGATCCCGACCCCGACGGTCGGGACCTCGATGGCCACCGAGGACGACGCCGGCACCACGTCGGCCGTGCTGAACGTCGCCACCCAGGTGGGCGGGGCGCTGGCCCTGGCCATCTCCGCGTCCGTGCTGCAGGGCCGGCTCACCGACCTCGCCGAGCAGGGCCAGGTCGGGCCGGAGGCGCTGAACGAGGCGCTGCACCTCGGCATCGCCACCCTGTTCGTCTGGGTCGGGCTGAGCCTGCTGACCGGTCTGATCGGCTTCCGCGGTCTGCCGGCCGCACCGCCGCCGGCCGCCGGCACCTCCCCCGACGGGTCTGCCACCGACGGTGCCGACGCACCGGCCGATGCCGGCGGCAGCGACGGTGCCGGTACGACGGGCCCGGCCGGCGGCAGCGACGCCAAGCCGGTCGCGGCACCCGCCGCGTCCTGAGCCGGTCGGACGGGGTCGGGCACCGCGTCGGTGCCCGACCCCGTCCGGCAGACCGGCTCAAGGTCCGGTCGAGTGGCAACCGGTTTGCTGTCGGTGGACCGATTTCGCCGAAGGAGGCACCGTGCGTTGGGACAACATCTATCTGGCCGGCACCGGGCTGTACCTGCCGGAGAAGCAGTACACCGCCGAGCAGGCGGTCGCCGACGGCGTCTATGACGCCTCGGCCGCGGAGACCAACGGCATCCGGGCGGTACGGGTGGCCAACGACGACGAGGCCGGCGTGGTGATGGCCGCCGCAGCCGGGCAGCAGGCCATGTCCCGCTCCGGTCATGACCCGCAGGACATCGACCTGGTGTTGCATGGGTACGTGTCGCACCAGGGCCGGGAGATGTGGAGCCCGGCCCACTACGTCCAGCAGGAGACGGTCGGAGGGGGCCCCTCGGTCACCATCGAGATGCGACAGGGCTGCAACGGGCTGCTCGCGGCGCTGGAGCTCGGCGCGTCCTACCTGGCCGCCCGGCCGGACACCACCGCCGCGCTGCTGACCGCCGGGGACGCTTTCCGGCTGCCGTACATCGACCGGTGGAAGAGCGACGACCAGACCATCTTTGGCGACGCGGGCAGCGCCCTGGTGCTGTCCAAGCGGCAGGGCTTCGCCCGGCTGCTGGCGACGGCGAGCACCACCGAGCCGAGCCTGGAGCCGCTGTACCGGGGCGGTGGGCCGTGGACCTGGGCGCCGTTCGACACCGGCAAGCCGGTCGACCTGACCGCACGCAAGGACGAGTGGCTGATGCGCTACGAGGACGCGTACGACGACGCCCTCGAGTTGGTCAACCAGAAGCTGACCAGTGTGCTCGACCAGGCAGTGACCGAGGCGGGGACCAGCGTCACCGAAGCCGACTGGTTCGTGCACGCCAACCTGATCCAGCCGATCGTCGAGTGGGGCTTCCACAAGTCACTCGGCCTCGACCCGGCCCGGACGACCTACGAGTGGGGGCGCGACCTCGGACACATGGGCAACAGCGACCAGATCGGCGGGATCAACCACCTGGTCGAGACCAACCAGCCGAAGTCCGGCGACAAGCTGATCACCGTGGGCGCCGGCATCGGATTCATGTGGACGGTGGCGGTGCTGGAGTTCGTCTGATCCGCGTCCGGTCCGGTCCCGGGTCTGCGGTACCGGGCCGGCCGGGGGGGCATCCGACCTGCGTCGGGACGCCGGCCGGATCAGAGAATCCAGCCGGCGTCCCGGGCGATCCGCACCGCGTCGACCCGGGTACGGGCATCGAGTTTGGTAGCGATAGAAGTCAGGTGGTTACGTACGGTCCCCGCCGAGAGATAGAGCATCGCGGCGATCTCCTTCGCCGAGTGCCCGTTCGCCGTCAGTTTGAGGATCTCGATCTCCCGGGGCGAGAGCGGGCTCGTGGACCGCTCGTTCAACGCGGCAAGGGCGATCTGCGAGTCGACCACCCGTCGCCCGGCGGCAACCTCGCGTACCGCTTCGGCGAGACTTGCGGGTGGGGCGTGCTTGAGCATCAGACCGGTCACCCCCGCTTCCAGGCTGCGCCGCAGCATCCCCGGCCGGTCGATGCCGGTGAGGATCAGCGTTCGGCAGCTGGGAAGCTGGTCGTGCACCAGCATCGCCGCCGATAGTCCGTCGATCCCGGGCAGGT
Organism: Micromonospora sp. LOL_021; assembly: GCF_048060215.1. NCBI lineage: Bacteria > Bacillati > Actinomycetota > Actinomycetes > Micromonosporales > Micromonosporaceae > Micromonospora > Micromonospora sp. LOL_021. The sequence continues at coordinate 52,475 of NZ_JBHMIN010000003.1, forward strand.
TGACGTCGATGATCGCTACGTCCGGACGGTGGGTCAGCGCGGCCGGCAGGATCGCGTCGCCCCGCTCGACCTGAGCGACGACCTGGATGTCCGGTTGCAGTTCGAGCAGGGCGACCAGCGCCCCACGGACCATGTGGACGTCCTCAGCCAGTAGGACCCGCAACGGGCACGTCTGCATGACTCGTTTCCCGCCTCCTGCACGACCGTTGCGTCACGGTCGACGACGCACCGTACTAATGCCGCGATCAGCCACGCGGGCGGGGCCACCATTTCCGGCACACCGATTTCAGGCTCCACCGGAAAGGGCTGAAGACCTCATCCGCGCTTCCCTCCCAAAACCGACATCAGGTCCGCGTTCCGACATCAGGTCCGCGTTATTGACCCGATCCGCCGACTCGGCGACCGACCACAGGATACCCCCTGCCTTCAACCATTGCCGGGAACGGAAGCGGGTTAGGTCGGAATATACCGAATTTACCCGGACCCATCTGTCACTCGGGTAGTGCTCTGCCGGCTATGCCGCGCCGACCAGGTCACGCCCCGGCAGCGGAACGCCTCCGCTGAGGATCACCTGCTGCAGTTCGTGCAGCCGACGCGCCGGCTCGACACCCAGCTCGGCGACGAGCAGCGTACGGATCCGGCGGAACTCCCCGAGCGCTGTACCGACGTCACCGGACAGGTAGAGCGCCGTCATGTAGTGAGCGGCGAAGCTCTCGTTGAGCGGATGCTGGGCGGTGAGGGCACGCAGCTCCCCCAGCACCTCCAGGTGCCGACCCAGCCGCAGGTCGGCCTCGATCCGCCGATCCAGAGCGGCGAGCCGCAGGTCGCCGAGGGACAGCGCGTGCATGGCCAGCTGCGGTCCGAACTGGATGTCCGACAGCATCGGCGCCCGCCACAGCGCGAGGGCGTCGCCGAACCGGCTGCTCGCGGCGTGGTAGTCATGCCGCTCGAAGGCCTCACTGCCGGCCCGGCCCAACCGTTGGAACTCCTGCACGTCGGTGAGACCACCGGACATCCGCAGCGAATAGCCACCACGTTCGGTCACCAGAACGCCACGGGAATCGCCCGACGGGTCGCCGGCCATCGCCCGGCTGATCTGCCGCCGGAGCTGGTGGATGTAGGTATGCAGGGTCGTCGTGGCGCTGTGTGGCGGGTTGTTCTCCCAGAGTTCCTCAAAGATCGCGGATTTGGTGACCAGCCGGTCGCCGTTCAGGGCCAACAATGCCAGAATCTGGCACGGTTTGGCCGCAGACGGCACGATCGACGTGTGGTCAATTGTCGCCTGCAATGGTCCGAGCAGGTTGATTCGCATGACTCGTTCCCCGATTCGCCATCAGACTTGGCAACTCATTGAAAACAGTCTGCGACGGATCGGGGCACGGATCCAGTGACACCATCACCTGCCGACCGTGAAGAACTCATGCCGTTGCTCGGCCGCGCCGCGCACGGCCGTCACCTCGGTACGGATCTCCCGGGCGAGCTGCGGGTACGCCGCGCCGTGGAAGTAGAAGTGTCCACCCGGGAAGAAGCACTGACGCAGCTGGTGAGCGGTCTCCACCTGCCAGGCCGGTAGGCAGTCCAGCGGCGCCCAGGAGTCGGTCAGCCCGCTGAACACGGTCAGCGGGCAGGGCAGCGGCTGGCGGTCCGGCTCGGGCCGGTACGAGTCGACCGCCTGCAGATCAGCACGCGCGACCCGGAGAAACTGCTCCCGCATCTCCGGCAGCTCGAGCAGCCGGTGCGGCGTGCCACCGAGGCCCAGCAGGACCTCCAGCAGCTCGGCATCGGCCAGGTCGCCGAGCCGCCCGAGACCGGGCACCGGCGGGGTCGGCGTCGTCGGGGCCGCCCGCCCGGACACCCCCACCCACAGCGGCGCCGCGCCGACCGTCGACAACCGGCGCCCGGCCTCGACCGCGACGACCGCACCCATACTGTGCCCGAACAGCACGTACGGCCGATCGGCATGCGGTGACACCGCTCGGGTCGCCTCGTCGACGACGGCGGTCATCGCCCGCAGCGGCAGTTCTGCATACCGTCGGCCGCGCCCCGGCAGGTCCAGCAGCAGCACCTCCCAGTCCGGCGGCAGTTCCCTTGCCAACGGGTGGTAGCCGGCGGCGGATCCACCGGCGTGGTGGAAGGCGATGAAGCGCAAGGTGGCGTCACCGGCCGGGCGGGGCCGGACGAACCAGCTCATCCCCGCACCGCCGCGCTGGCGACGTCCCGGGCCAGGCCGGCGAGCAGCGCCGACAGTGGTTCGTCCACGGCGAGCTCGGCGGTGGACCCGTCGAGCTGGTAGCACTCCTGCACCCGGCTGAGGAACAGCATCGCGGTGAACGAGTCGCCGCCCAGCTCGGCGAAGGTCAGCCGCAGGTCCAACTCGCCGTTCGCCTTCAGCACCTCGGCCAACTCCGCACGCAGGAAGCTCTCCACCGCGGCCCGATCGCCCGCATCCGGGGCCACGCCGGTGACGTCCGCGGCCGAGTTGGCGGCGTCCGGGGCCGCCGACCAGGCTTCGTCCGGCGGTGCGGCGACGCCGGTGCCGCGCGCGGACGGCGACGGTGCGACCGGCTCCGGCACCCAGCAGCGGCGTCGCTGGAACGGATAGGTCGGTAGGTCCCCGACGAACCGGGCGTCCGATGCCCGCAGCCGGTCCATCCGCAGGTCGGCACCGGCCCGGAACAACGCCGCCAGCGCATCGAGGAACACGGCGGTCGCCCGGTCCGGATCGGCCGGCACCAGCGCCACCCGCTGGTCGCCGAGGTCAAGCAGAGCAGGGTGGACATGGTCGGCCCCGGGGCCGGCAGCGTCCGCGTTCGGTTCCCGTACGACCGTCGGTACGCCGAGCAGGTCCAGCGCCCCGGTCAGCCAGCCGGCCGGGTCGAGCTCCGGTGTCCGGCCCTCGTCGGTCAGCAGCGGCAGCTCCGAGGCGATCGCCGCGACCCCCTTGACCAACGCGTCCGAGGCCGCAGGGTGCAGTACCAGGGCCGGACCGGGCAGCGGACCGGTCGGCTCCGGCGCGGCGTCGACGGCGAGGCTGGCCTTGCGGGCGAGGTCGCGCGCCGAGGTCCCGGTCACCGCCAGCCGGTACGCCAGCGGCGCCCGCCCGGCGCGCAACGTGTGGCAGACCGAGGACAGCCCGGCCGGGTCGCTGCGGAAGAGGTAGGTGCCGACCGAGGCGGCGAGCGCCTGCAGCGCCTGCGGGCTTCGGGCGGACAGCACCAGCAGCTCCGGACGCCCCGGCTGGGCCGTCGGGTCCGACGGCCCAGCCGGGACCGGGTCCGCTGCCTGGACGATCACGTGCGCGTTGGTGCCGCTCAGCCCGAACGCGCTGATCCCGGCGATCCGCCCGGCGCCGGACCAGTCGGCCGGCCGGCGCGGTATCTCGATTCGGCCGTCCGCCCACGACACGAGCGGGTTCAGCGGCCCGTCGGCCTCCGGCACGTCGGCCACGATCCGCTCGTGGCGCAGCATCAGCACCAGTTTGATCAGCCCGGCCAGGCCAGCGGCCGCCTCCAGGTGACCCAGTCGGGCCTTGACGCTGCTCACCAGCAGCCGGGGCCGGGCGTCGGACCGCGGCCGGCCGTACACCGCGTCGAGCGCGGCGACCTCGATCGGGTCGCCCAACGCGGTGCCGGTGCCGTGCGCCTCGACGTAGCTCACCTCGGCCGGATCGGCCCCGGCGTCACGAAGGGCGGCCCGGATCACCTCCTGCTGGGCCGGACCGTTCGGCACGGTCAAGCCGGACGAGGCACCGTCGTGGTTGACCGCGCTGCCACACACCACCGCCAGCACCGGCCGGCCCTCGGCGACCGCGTCGGCCAACCGCATCAGCACCACCGTGGCGACACCCTCGCCGCGACCGTAGCCGTCGGCGGCGGCGGTGAACGGCTTGGACCTGCCGTCCGGGGCCAGCGCCCGGCTCTGGCACAGCGACACCATCAACCTCGGCGAAAAGATCAGATTCGCCCCGCCGACCAGCGCGTACCGGCACTCTCCCGACCGTAGGCTGCGGGCTGCGGAGTGCAGCGCCACCAGCGACGACGAGCACGCGGTGTCGAGGGTGACCGCCGGGCCGCGCAGTCCCAGCGCGTAGCTGATCCGGCCGGCGGCGAAGCAGTGCCCGCCGCCGGTGCCGAAGTACGGGTCGAGCCGGTCCGGGTCGGCGTCGGTGAACCGTTCGCCGTACTCGGCGGCCATCAGTCCGATGAAAACGCCGACGTCCAGCCGGTCGGCCCGGCGGACCGCGACGCCAGCCCGTTCCAGCGCCTCCCACGAGGTCTCCAGCAGCAGACGCTGCTGCGGGTCCAGCGACTCGGCCTCCCGCTGGGAGATACCGAAGAAGTCTGGGTCGAAGCCGGCCACGTCGGCCAGGAAACCGGCTCGTTTGACGTAGGAGTGGCCGGGGCGGCCCACCTCCGGGTGGTGCACCGAGCGTAGACCCGGCCGGTCGGTGGGGATGTCCTGCGGCCCGGACGCCGGGCCGGTGAGCAGCTCCCAGTACTGCTCGGGGGTGGTCACGCCGCCGGGGAAGCGCAGCGCCGTCCCGACGACGGCCAGGGGTGCCGCGCGCTCGGCTTCCAGCTCGCGGATCCTCGCCCGTAACCGGTGCGACAGTCGCAGTTGCTCTTCGACAAGCGTGCGCAGGTCTGTTGTCTCCACGTCGATCCTCGATGTCCGTTGGCCGGGGTGGTGATCGAAGCTGGCCGAACGTAACCGGCGACGCTTGAGTGGACCTTGGGACCGCCGGCCAGACCACCGGCCTGCGAGGGCGTCAAGGTTCGCTCAAGCATCCCCGGCAAGACTCGTTGCCGTTCACGCCTGCACCGCAATGCGTACGCGGTTCGAGGCGACCGGTCGGCACGAATGGCGCGACCAGAGGGGGCGACGTGACCCAACGCACCGAGCAAGGGATTCAACGCAGCGTGCAAGGGATTCTCGGATGTATCGGGAATACGCCGCTGGTCGAGCTGAACGGACTGCTGCGGGACATTCCGGCGCGGGTGTTCGCGAAACTGGAGCTGGCGAATCCGGGCGGCAGCATCAAGGACCGCACCGCATTGAACATGCTGCTCCACAAGATTCACGCGGCGGAGCTGGTGCCGAACCGTTCGGTGGTCATCGAATCCAGCTCCGGCAACCTGGCGATCGGCATCGCCCAGGTCTGCCGCTACTTCGGGCTGCGCTTCATCTGCGTCGTCGACGCCAAGACGACCGCGCAGAACATCGCCATCCTCCGGGCGTTCCAGGCCGAGATCGAGATCATCGACCGGCCCGACCCGGTCACCGGCGAGTACCTGCCGGAACGCATCCGCCGGGTCCGCGAGCTGCTGGCCGAGCATCCGGAAGGCTACTGGCCGAACCAGTACGCCAACCCGCTCAACCCGGCCGCGCACCACCGGACGATGCAGGAGATCATCACCGCCCTGCCGGCCCCGCCGGACTTCATCTTCTGCGCCACCAGCACCTGCGGCACGTTGACCGGGGTCCTCGACTACGTCCGGGAACAGGCACTGGCCACCCAGGTGGTCGCCGTCGATGCGGTCGGCAGCGCGATCTTCGGTGACGAGAGCCGGCACCGGCTGATCCCGGGCCACGGCGCGTCGGCCCGACCGCCGCTGCTGGCCGCCACCGGGACGTACCCGGTGGTGCACGTCTCCGACCTCGACTGCGTCGTCGGCTGCCGGCGGCTGATGGCCCGGGAGGCCATTCTCGCCGGCGGCTCCTCCGGCGGGGTCATCTCGGCGTTGGAACGGTTCCGCGACCGCATTCCGGCCGGCGCGACCTGCGTTCTCGTCTTTCCCGACCGCGGGGAGCGGTACCTCAACACAATTTATTCCGACCAGTGGGTTCAACAGAACTTCGGCGACGTGTCACATCTGTGGAAAGAGTCCGGGATCGCCGCCGCCGGCCGGCACTGATCAGCGAAGGGGAAACCATGTTGGTAACCGCACTGCCGGGGCAGAGCCTCCCCGCAGTCATCGAACCGGACAACGACCTGTCGATTCTCGACGTCATCAAGGAGAACCGGGCGGAGATCCGTGCGCTCATCACCCGTACCGGGGCGGCGATGTTCCGCGGTTTCGAGGTGGGTGGCGTCGACGGGTTGCACGACGTGGTCCGGGCGCTGTCCGGCGCTCCGCTGGACTACACCGAGCGGACATCGCCGCGCAGCAGCCTCTCCGGCAACGTCTTCACCTCGACCGACTACCCGCCGACCGAGGAGATCTTCCTGCACAACGAGTGCTCCTACCAGGCGCAGTGGCCGATGAAGGTGTTCTTCTACTGCCTGCAGCCGGCCGAGACCCAGGGCGCCACCCCGTTCGCCGACGTCCGAGAGGTCTACCGCCACATCGACCCGTCGGTCGCCGAAGAGTTCATCCGGCGCAAGTGGATGTACGTGCGCACGTTCAGTGAGATGGGCGGCAGCTGGCAGTACTTCTACGACACCGAGGACCGGTCGCAGGTCGAGCGGTACTGCCGCAGCCAGGGGATTGACGTCGAGTGGGTCGGCACCGACGGGCTGCGTACCCGGGCGGTCCGCGACGCGGTGCACCCGCACCCGGTGACCGGCGAACCGGTCTGGTTCAACCACGCCACGTTCTTCCACATCAGCACTCTGCCGCAGATCTACCAGGAGGAGATGCTGGAGATGTACGGCGAGGAGAACCTGCCGACGAACAGCTACTACGGCGACGGCGCGCGGATCCCCGACGACGTGATGAAGCACCTGCAGGAGGCGTACCGCGCGGCGCTGACCCGGTTCGACTGGCAGGCCGACGACCTCGTGGTGATCGACAACATGCTCACCGCGCACGGTCGGGAGCCGTTCACCGGCGGCCGCCGGATCGCCATCGCGATGGCGGAGGCCTCCGACGCGCCGGTCGAGCCGTAGCCGCCGTGGCATCCCCCGCGACGGACGTTCCGACCGACTTCGGCGTCCGGCCGGCCACCGTCGACGAACTCGACACGCTGGTCGGAATCGAGCAGGGGCCGGAGACGACCCGGTACCTCGGCATCACCGGCCGGGCCTACCACGAGCGGGCCTACGCCGATCCGGACCAGGAGCAGATCGTCGCCGAGGCCGGCACCTCGGTGGTGGGCTTCGTCGTGCTGGCCGGGCTGCGCCGGCCGGACCGCGTCGTCGAGCTGCGCCGCATCGTGGTGTCGCACCGGCACCGGGGCGCGGGGTACGGGCGGCGGCTGTTCCGCGCCGCGGTGGCCCGGGCCTACCGGGTGCACGGTGCCCGCCAGGTCTGGCTGGACGTCAAGCCGGACAACGCCAGGGGCCGGACGCTGTACGCGTCCGAGGGCTTCGTGCCGGACGGGACGATCCCCGACCCGATGTGCCCCGACGGGGTGCTGCTGCTGATGCGGCACACCCCGCAACCGCCGACCACACCGAGACAGGAGTAACGATGCGAGAGAAGCTCGCGGTTGTCGATCCGCAGGCGGCACCGCTGGCCGGTGCGACCGCCCCGCAGACCGCGTTCACCGCCGGCCAGGCCGGTGACGCGGGATGCCCCCGCTGCGTCGCCGAGCTGGCCGTCGCCGGCGAGGAGTTCGACCGGGCGTTCGCCGAGCGGGACTACGACAAGTTCATCTCGTTCTTCATCAACGAGAACGCCACCGGGCTCGGTGCCGACGGGACCGTCGGGATGAACCGGGACGCGTGGGGGCGCATTCTGCGCGAGTACTTCGACGAGCCGACCTGGACGCTGCACGTCACGCCGATCAAGTCGGTGGTGCAGAACTGCATCAGCGGCCAGATCCTCGAGGTGGTCCGCTTCGACTCCGCCGACGCCACGATCACCTTCGTGCACGTCACCTGCTGGCTGCGCGACCACGACCGGTGGCGGGTAGTGCTGCAGACTGAGGCTGGCCCGCTGCAGGACACCGAGGCACTGCTGGCGCAGGTCGCCGCGCAGCAGGAGGCGGCCACCCGATGACCCAGACAGTTGAAGCGCCCACCGCGCCACCCGCCGACCGGCGCGGCCGGGCGGAATGGCACGGGTCGGCGATCGCCGCGTTCCAGGAGGTGGCCGCCGCCCACCCGGACCGGGACGCGGTGATCGCGACCGACGGCCGGCTCAGCTACGCGCAGCTCGACGACCGCAGCGACCGACTCGCCGGCATCCTGACCGGCCGGGGCGCCGGCCCGGAACGCGCCGTCGGGGTGCTGCTGCCCCGGTCGGTCGACCTGCTGGTGGCGATCCTCGGCATCCTGAAGGCCGGTGCCGTCTACGTTCCGTTCGACCCGGAGCAGCCGGCGCAGCGGCTGGCCCGCATCGCCCGGGACGCGGACCTGGTCACCACGATCACCCACGCCGACCTGATCGGGTCGGTGCCGGACACCGGCGTCGGCGACGCGGTGGTCCTCGACCGGATCGACTGGGACGCACATCCGCGTACCGCGCCGGTACCGCTGCATCCGGACAACCTGGCGTACGTCATCTTCACCTCGGGTTCGACCGGCCGGCCCAAGGGAGTGGAGATCTCCCATCGGGCGCTGGTCAGCTTCCTCAACGGCATGGAGCAGGGCGGCTTCTTCGGCCCACCCGGTGCCCGGTTGGCCTGGAACGCCTCGGTGGCCTTCGACGCGTCAGTACAGGAGTGGGTCCGGGTGCTGCGGGGCGACACGGTCGGGGTGCTCACCGACGACATGCGCCGCGACGCGGAGGAGTTCGCGGAGTTCATGGTCGAGCACCGGCTCACCGAGGCCGACATGACGCCGTCGCACGCCCAGATGCTGATCGAGGAGCTGGCCACGATAGCCGCCAAGGACCAGTTCCTCCGGCTGTTCATCGCCGGTGAGGCGGTGCCGCCGCCGTTGTGGGCCGCCTTGGAGCAGTTGATCTCCGACGGGGTGCTGACGGCGATGAACCTGTACGGGCCGACCGAGGCCGCGGTGAACGTGGCCGGCACCCCGATCGTGCCGGGCGAGGCGCCGCACATCGGCCGTCCGCTGGCCGGAGTGCAGGCCCGGATCGTCGACGCGACGCTGTCACCGGTGCCCGACGGCACCCCCGGTGAGCTGTGCGTCGCCGGTCCGTACCTGGCCCGCGGCTACTCGGGACGGCCAGGCCTGACCGCGGCGAAGTTCGTCCCGGATCCGCTCGGCGACGACGGTGCCCGGATGTACCGCACCGGTGACCGGGTGGTCCGCCAGGCGGACGGCACGCTGCGCTACATCGGTCGCACCGACGACCAGATCAAGATCCGGGGACACCGGGTGGAGCTGGGTGAGATCGAGGCGGTGATCGCCGACCATCCGGGGGTCGCCCGCGCGGTGGTGCTGTACCACCCGGAGGTGGACAGCGGTCAACTGTCCGCCGTGGTCCGGCTACGCCCGGATGCCGACCTGGCCGCGGTACGCGAACACGCTGCCAGCCAGCTGCCGTCCTGGATGCGCCCGGGCAACTACACGGTGGTCGACACGATCCCGTTGACCGTCGGCGGCAAGGCCGACCGGGGCGCACTGATCAACCGCCTGACGTCCGGTTCGGACGGATCAGGACCCGACAACGACGAGGAGCCTCCGATGCCAGTTGACGCCGCCGAGACGGTACGCACCGTCTGGTGCGAGATTCTGAAGATCGACACGATCAGCGACACCGACGACTTTTTCGACATCGGCGGTCACTCGCTGAGCGCGATGCAGGTCGCCAGCCGGCTGCGGACCGAGCTGGGTGGCGTCAAGGTGCCCACCCAGCTGCTGTTCCGCAACCCGACCTTCGCCGGCTTCACCGAGGCGGTCAACGACCGGCTCAACCAGGTGGCTCCGGCATGAGTGGCGAACCCGTTGAGCGGTGGGCCGTGCTGGTCAACCACGAGGAGCAGTACGGGCTCTTCCCGGCCGACCGGCCGGCACCCGGCGGGTGGCGACCGGCCGGGTTCGAGGGCACCGAGGACGAGTGCACGGCACACGTCGACGAAACCTGGACCGACCTGCGCCCGGCCGGTCTGCGCCGGGCGATGGCGGCGCACTCGACCGACTGACCGGACCGACGACCGGCCGGGTGCCCGACCCGGCCGGTCGTACGCCGACGACCGCCGCCCCCGACAAGGCGGTCCCGAACGACGGAGCACACCATCCCATGGCAGAGATTCCGCCCTTCGCCGTCATCTCCGGCGCCCAGGTGCACGACACGATCAGTGGACGTGAGCCGGAGGTCACCGAGCTGATCGAGTCCGCGTACCGGTTGCACGGGGCCGGGGAAACCACCAACCCGGACTCGTACTTCCTGCGGTTCCCGGACCGCCCGAACAGCCGGATCATCGCGCTGCCCGCTTCGGTACGGGGCAAGGTCGAGGTGCACGGCATGAAGTGGATCTCCAGCTTTCCGGACAACGTCTCCGGCGGAATCCCCCGGGCCTCGGCCGTACTGGTCCTCAACGACTACGAGACCGGGTACCCGATCGCCTGCCTGGAGTCGTCGATCATCAGCGCGACCCGGACCGCCGCGTCCGCCGCGTCGGCCGCGCTGCGGCTGTCCGCCGCCCGGGGCGGGGTGCCGCGCCGGGTCGGCTTCGTCGGCACCGGCCTGATCGCCCGCTACATCCACACCTACCTGGTCGGCAACGGGTGCGAGTTCGACAGCGTCGGGCTGTACGACCTGTCCGCCGAGCACGCGGGCGGGTTCCGCGACCATCTGGTCCGCGGCGGGCAGGACGACATCCGGCTGTACGGCAGCGCCGAAGAGCTGGTCCGGTCGTACCCGCTGATCGTCTTCGCCACCGTCGCCGGCCGGCCCCACCTGTCCGACCCGCAACTGCTCGCGCACCATCCGCTGGTGCTGCACGTCTCGCTGCGTGACCTGTCCCCGGAGCTGATCCTCGCCTCGACGAACGTGGTCGACGACGTCGAGCACTGCATGAAGGCGGACACCTCGGTGCACCTGACCGAGCAGCGGGTGGGGCACCGCCGGTTCGTCGCCGGCACGTTGGACGACGTGCTGACCGGGCGGATCGACGTACCCGCCGACCAGCCGGTGGTCTTCTCCCCGTTCGGGCTCGGCGTGCTGGACCTGGTGCTCGCCAAGCATGTCTACGACAGCGTCGCGGCGGCCGGCGGACTGCACACCGTGCCCGGCTTCTTCCACGACGTCAGCCGGTACGGCTGACCCGGCCCGGCGCCGTAGCCGGCAGGTCGCCACGGCGGCCCGCCGGCAACCCGATCCCCGTACCCGCACGAACCGACGTAAGGACGCAGCCGTGCGACTGGTATCCCTCAGCGAGGTACTTCCCGGCGAGCCGGTCACCAACGCGGACATGGCCGCCCGGTTCGGCCTGCACGAACGGTGGCTGGACGCGATGACCGGCAACCGCACCCGCTACTTCTGCCGGCCGGACGGCCCGCCCGGGGTGCCCCGGTCCACCGGCGATCTGGCCACCGCCGCCGGCGAGCAGGCCCTGCTGCGGTCCGGTCTGGACCCGGCCAGCCTGGACTTCGTCATCCTGACCACCGCGTCGCCCGACCACCTGATGCCGGCCACCGTCAACCTGGTCGCCGACCGGCTCGGACTCAACGACATCCCGACCTTCCAGCTCACCTCGGGCTGCGCCGGCGCCCTGCAAGGGCTCTACACGGCACGTGCCCTGCTCGCCGCCGGAGAGCTGCGGCGGGGCCTGGTCATCGGGGCCGACACCTGCCGCAACCTGTGGCCGTCGGACGGCGCGATCGCCCAGCTGCGCCCGGCCGAGATGGTGAGCTTCGCGCTGTTCGGCGACGGGGCCGGGGCGGCGGTAGTGGACGCCGGCATCGACGGGCCGGGACTGGTCGTCGAGCACCTGTTCACCCGTACCGTCGGCAAGGGCCGGTCGCCAGCGCAGATCGTCCGTTGGTACGGCGCGGAGGGTGCGCCGATGGTCTCCGGTCCACGCGGCGAACCGGTCCGCGAAGCGATGTCCGAGGAGGACTACAAGGCGATCGAGCAGCACGTGCCGGAGGCTGCCCGAGCGATCCTCGACGAGCTGGTCGCGGTCACCGGCTGGCCCGCCGACGACGTCGAACACCTGCTGATCCCCCAGCTCAACGGGGTGATGACCGAGAAGATCCGACGCTACCTGGGGGTCCGACCCGAGCAGGCGGTCAGCTGCGTCGCCGACACCGGCAACAACGGCAACGCGCTGCCGTTCATCCAACTCAACCGGGCGATGCGGCGGATCGCGGCGGGCACCGGCGTCGGCGGTCGGCTGCTGGTCACCACCGTCGAGTCGTCCAAGTGGGTGCTGACCGGCATGGCGCTGCGGCACCGGCCCGAGGAGGCCGACAATGTCCGTTGACAGTGTCTCCGCGCCGACGTCGACCGGCCCGCCGCTGGCCGAGCTGCGGGCGCTGATCCGGGCCGGGTCGGCCGGCGACATCCGGCGGCTACGGCCGATCCTGGACCGGCTCACCGACCCGCTCGACCTGGAGGCCGCCGGCTCGCTGCTGCGCGGCCGCCGGGCCGCTGAGCAGCTGCGTGCCGAGCTGGCCCCGACCCGGGTCGCGCTGCTCGGCAGCGCCACGCTCGACCCGCTGCCGGCGCTGCTCACCGCGGCCGGCGTGCGGTACGCGCTGCTGCCCGAGATCCGCACCGCCGGCTTCGACCAGTGGCGGCTGGAGATCGCCGCCGGTGCGCCGGACCTCGCCGAGCTGCGGCCCCGGATCGTCGCCCTGCTGCTCGACGACTCCGCCGTACTGTCCGGGCTGGCCGACCCGGTCGACGTCGACGAGATCGCGGCCCGGTGCGCCGCGTTCCCGGCCGAGCTGGCATCCTGGCTCACCGCGTGCCGGCAGGCGCTCGGCGGGCTGACCGTGCTCGGCACCGTACCGCTGCATCCGCTGCGCCGGCACCGGCTGATCAGCTACGCCGCCCGGGCTCGGCTCGACGCGGTCTGGTCGCGGATGAACGCCGCGATCGCCGACCTCGCCGCCGACCATCCGGCGACGGTCGTCCTGTCAGCGGCGGACCTGGCCGACCGGGCCGGGATCACGTTCGCCGACGACCGGATGCGGCACGTGGCCGGCCACGCGTACTCCCCCGGCTACCTGGCGGCCTTCGCCCACGAACTGGCCCGGGTCGCCGCCGCCGACCTGGGCCGGGCCGCCAAGTGCCTGGTGCTCGACCTCGATGAGACGCTGTGGAGCGGGGTGGTCGGGGACATCGGCCCGGACGCCGTCACGGTGGGTGGCGGCTACCCCGGTTCGGCGCACACCGAACTACAGGAGCTGGCCCGGGACCTGGCGGCGCAGGGCGTACTGCTCGCCGTCGCCTCCAAGAACGACCACGACGTCGCGGTAGAGGCGCTGGCCCGGCACCCGGAGATGGTGCTCCGGCCGGACGCCTTCGTGGCTACCCGGATCAACTGGGAGCCGAAGCCGGACAACCTGCGGGCGATCGCCGAGGAGCTCAACATCGGTCTCGACGCGCTGGTCTTCGTCGACGACAACCCGGCCGAGCGGGACCTGATGCACCGGCTCGCGCCGCAGGTCGGCACCGTCGACCTGCCGGGTGAGCCGGCCGGGTACGCCCGACGCCTCGCCGCCCGGGGCGACTTCACCGTGCTCAGCCTCACCGACGAGGACCGGCAGCGGGTCGCGATGTACCAGGCCAGCGCCCGCCGACGGGAGCTGGTCCGGGATGCCGGCAGCCTGGACGACTACCTGGCCGGGCTGGAGTCCCGGCTCACCGTGCAGCCGCTGGACCGGCACAACGCGGGCCGGATCACTCAACTGTTCGCCAAGACCAACCAGTTCAACCTCACCGGGATCCGGTACGGCACCGCCGAGTTGGGCGACGGCGGTGGTGACCTACCGGGCGGCAGCGGCGTGTCCGGTAGTGGTGGCGCGCCGGGCGGCGCTACGGGCTTCTACGGTGCCCGGTTGACCGACCGGTTCGGTGACAACGGGCTGATCGCTGCGCTGGCCCTGACCCGACGCACCGACGGTGCCTGGAGCATCGACAACCTTGTCCTCAGCTGCCGGGTTTTCTCCCGGGACGTGGAAGGAGCGATTGTCGGCCTGGTGCTGCGCAGCGCGCTCGCCCGGGGGGCGCCGGCCGTGTACGGCAGCTTCCGCCGCACCGAGCGCAACGCCCGGTTCGCCGACTTCTACCCACGGCTCGGCTTCCACCCCGTCGACCCGACCGACCCGACCGACCGCACCGCCGACGCCGACCGCACCGCCGACGCCACCGAGCCGGGGGGTGCTGCCGAGTTCCGCCATGACCTGCGCGACCTCGTCGAGCTGCCCGGCTGGATCGAGATCACCAACAACGAGGAGCCCTTCGATGTCCGCTGACCGGCCTGACTCCGGCGTCGATCTGATCGCCGACATCCTCGCGGACCTGCTGGACCTGGAGTCCGAGCAGGTCACCGCCGACACCCCGCTGACCGCGATCGACGGCTGGGACTCCGTGAACGCCCTGCGGGTGCTGGTCTACCTGGAGCGCAGCAGCGGCGCGTCGGTGGACTACGAACGGTTCACCGCCGCCACCACCGTTGCCGACCTGGCGGCGCTGGTCGCACCGGTCCCGGCGAGCGAAGGGCCGGTCCGGTGAGCGACCAGACGATGCAGACCGACGTCCTGATCGTCGGCGGCGGCCCGGCCGGCGCGCTGCTCGGTCACCTGTTGGCCCGGCGCGGGATCGACGTGCTGGTCGCCGAGCGGCAGACCAGCCTGGAGCGCGAGTTCCGCGGCGAGACGATTGCCGCCCCGTCGGTGGTGACCCTGCGCCGGCTGGGCTTCGGCCCGGCGCTGGACGGCCACGGCTACCTGCCGACCGAGGGCGTCACCATGCGGATGGAGGGGCGGCGGGTGATGCACGTCGACTACCGCCGCTTCGGCGTCGGCGAGGTGCCGATCGACATCCCGCAGCCCGCCCTGATCAAGATCTTCATCGACGCCGGGCAGCAGCATCGCGGGTTCGACTACCAGTTCGGGACCACCTTCACCCGGCTGATCGAGCAGGACGGCGCGATCCGCGGTGCCTGGCTGCGCCGCCGCGACGGCTCGTCGGTCGAGGTCCGGGCCCGGCTCGTGGTCGGCGCCGACGGACGGTTCTCCAAGGTACGGCACGCCGCCGGGCTGACCGCCGACGTACAGCAGATGGCCCGCGACTTCCTGTCGTTCCGGCTGCCGCGGCCGCCGCAGTGGGGGCAGCAGGCCGAGCTGGTGATCAACCGGGACCGGCACCTGGTGGTGCTGCCCACCTTCCCCGACTCGCTGCGGATCGGCACCAACCTGCCGAAACGCAGCCTCGGCGCGCTGCGCAAGGCCGGCTTCGACGCGTTTCGCGCGGTGGTAGCCGCCCTCGACCCCCGGCTCGCTCCGCTCGTCCAGCAACACCTGCGGACCTGGGACGACACCTCGTTCCTGGAGATCTTCACCGCCGAGGTGCCGCAGTGGAGCCGGGACGGGCTGATCCTGGTCGGCGACGCCTCGCACACCTGCACGCCGATCCTCGGCCAGGGCGTGAACGTGGCCATCCAGGACGCGGTCTGTCTCACCCCGGTGATCGCCGCCGCGCTGGCGGTTGACCGCGGCCCGGTCGTCACCGCCGCCGACACCGCCGACTTCGTCACGCAACGGCAGCGGCACAAGGCCTTCGTCACCCGGTTCCAGCGGATCCAGGAGTCCGCCCTGGCGCAGGGCGGCACCGTCGGGGTGCTGCTGCGTCGGGCCCGCTACCGGACCCTCGACGTACTGCCGCTGAAGTACCGGATCTTCGGCAGCGTGCTCAACGCGCCGCACCAGATCGACCCGGCTGATCTAGCCGAGGACGTTCGGACCGGGCCCGCAGTGGGCACCGGCGACTGACCCCGGCCGGCCTGCGCTCGTACCTCCATCAGACCCGACCTGCTCCCGCACCCCTGTCTCCCGAGGCGGTCTCGCTATGTTCGACAACGACGGTACCGACCCGACCCAGCTCATTGCGGTCGTCGGCATGGCCGGCCGGTTTCCCCAGGCACCGGACGTGGACAGCTTCTGGCGGCTGCTCCGCGACCGGGGCGACGCGATCGCCCCGGTGCCCGGCGACCGGTGGGACGCCAGCGCCCAACTCGACCCGGAACGGCACGTCCAGGACGTGGGCGGATTCGTCGACGAAGTCGACCTGTTCGACCCCGGCTTCTTCGGGATCTCCCCTCGGGAGGCCGAGGACATCGACCCGCAGCAGCGGCTGATGCTGGAGACCGTCTGGCGGACGCTGGAGGACGCCGGTCAGCCGGCGGCCGGACTGCGCGGCTCCCGTACCGGGGTCTATGTCGGAGCCTCCTGGCACGACTACGAGATCCTGCGCAAAGAACGCGGTCTGGGGGCCACCACGCACAGCGCGGTCGGCAACGCTCTGGACGTGATCGCCGCCCGAGTCTCGTACTTCCTGCGGCTGACCGGGCCGTCACTGGTCGTCGAGACCGGGTGTTCGTCGTCGCTGGTGGCGTTGCACCTGGCCGGTCAGGCGTTGCGCGCCGGCGAGACCGACGCGGCGCTGGTCGGCGGAGTAAACCTGATCCTCGCCCCGGACGTGTCGATCGGGCTGACCGCCTTCGGCGGGCTCTCCCCCGAAGGTCGGTGCAAGGCGTTCGCGGCCACCGCCGACGGGTTCGTCCGGGCCGAGTGCGTCGCGGCGCTGATGCTGAAGCGACTCGACCGGGCGATCGCCGACGGCGACCGGATCCGCGGCGTCATCGTGCGCACCGTGGTGAACAACGACGGCGGCGGGGAGAGCCTGGTCACCCCGAACCCGGCCGGTCAGGAGGACCTGCTGCGCCGGGCGTACCAAGGGCTGGACGGCGTGGTGGACCGGCTGCGCTACGTCGAGGCGCACGGCACCGGTACCGGCCGGGGCGACCCGATCGAGGCCGGCGCCATCGGCCGGGTCCTCGGCCGGGCCGGCAGCCGGACCGGTGACGGCGGTCAGGTCGGTGCTCCGCTGGCCATCGGCTCGGTGAAGACCAACATCGGGCACGCCGAAGCCGCCGCCGGGCTCGCCGGACTGGTCAAGGTGCTGCTCGCCCTCGAACACCGGGTGGTGCCGCCCAGCCTGCACTCCGCCGAGCTCAACCCCGCCATCGACTTCACCGGTCTCAACCTGCGGCTGGTCCGCGACCCGCTGCCACTGCCGGTCGACGAGGCGGTCTGCCTCGGCGTCAACTCGTTCGGCTGGGGAGGCACGAACGCCCACGTCGTGATCGCCGACCCGCCGGCCGGCACCAACCGCCGGCCGGAGCAGGCCAGCGCCGCGACCGGACCGGGGGTACCCGCCGTCCTGCCGGTCTCCGCACACACCGGTCAGGCCCTGACCCAGCGTCTGCGGGAGCTGCGTGACCGGCTCGCCGCCGGGGCCGAACCGCGGCGACTCGCTGGCGCGCTGGCACACCGCCGCGACCACTTCCCGCTGCGTACCGCCGTGGTCGCGGCCGACGCCGAATCGGCCGTGACGCTGATCGACGCCCATCTGGACGACCCGCAGGCCGACCTCGCCGGGGTCGCCGCCGGCCGGGCCGACACCGCCGGCCGGACCGCGTTCATCTTCCCTGGGCAGGGCGCGCAGTGGGCGGCCATGGGACAGCGGCTCTACGCCGAGGTGCCGACCTTCGCGAAGGTCATCGACCGGTGCGCCGCCGCGCTGCGCCCGTACGTCGACTGGGATCTGACCCAGGTCGTCTCGGGCGCCGCCGGAGACGGCTGGCTGTCCCGGGTCGACATGTTGCAGCCGGCCCTGTGGGCCACCTCGGTTGGGCTGGCCGAGCTGTGGCGGGCCAACGGTGTGGTGCCGGACGTGGTTGTCGGGCACAGCCAGGGCGAAGTCGCCGCCGCCACCGTCGCCGGCATCCTCAGCTACTCCGACGCGGCGATGGTGGTGGCCCGACGCAGCGCGCTCGCGCTGCGTACCTCCGGCAACGGCCGGATGCTCGCTGTCTCGCTGGACCGGGAGGCGGCCCTCGACGCGCTCGCCGGGTTTGAGGAACTGGTCTCCCTGGCGGTGCACAACGGTCCCAGCTCGTGCGTACTGTCCGGCGAGACCGAGGCGGTGCTCACCCTCAAGGAGCTGCTCGACGCCGACGAGGTCTTCTGCCGGCTGGTCGACGTCGACTACGCCTCGCACAGCCCGCAGATGGACGCGCTCACCGACGACCTGCTCGCCGCGCTGCACGAGGTGCAACCCGCTCGGGGCGAGGTCGAGCTGATGTCCACGGTCCGGGTCGCCCCGCTGGCCGGGCCGGAGATGGACGCCCGCTACTGGGTGGACAACCTGCGCCAGCCGGTACAGTTCCACGACACGATGGGCCGGCTGTTCGACGACGGCGTCACCCACGTCGTGGAGATCAGCCCGCACCCGGTGCTGGTGCCGGCGCTGGAGCAGCTCGCGGCGGCCCGGCCGGAGCCGCCACGGGTGCTGTCCACGCTGCGCCGTGACCAGGGCGGCCCGGCCGACCTGGCTGCCGCGTTCGGCCGCGGTTACGTCGCCGGACTGGCTCCGTTCGCCGCACTCCCCGACGGGTTCGGCGTCGACCTGCCCGGCTACCCGTGGCAGCGGTCGGCGCACTGGCCGTCGGCCGCCCGGCGGCGCTCCCGTACCGCCGGCACCGAGATCGCCCTGGTGCCGTCCCCGTCAGAGACCGACCTGTGGCAGGCGGAACTGGAACTCGCCGTCGACGACCAGCCCTGGCTCGACGACCACCGGGTACACGAGGCGGTCGTGGTACCCGGCGCCGCGATGATCGTGCTCGGTCTCGGCACCGGCCGGGCCCGTACCGGCCGACTGCCGGCCACCCTGCACCGGACCACCTTCCACGGTGATCTGACGCTGGCCGACGGACCGGCCCGGCTCAGCCTGCTGTGGCGCGACGACGTGACCGAGGGCGGTTCGTTCGTGCTGCAGTCGCTCGGCTCCGACGGCACCAGCTGGTTCCGGCACGCCACCGCCCAGGTCCGGCACACGACCGAGGCGGCAGGCCCGGTGGAGTTTCCCGGGCAGCGGCTCACCGACTCGGCGACCGAGATCGGACCGGAGACCTTCTACGCCGGCTGCCACCAGCGCGGACTACGCTACGGTCCCGCCTTCCAGGGGATCCGGCGGCTGCGCCACGGTGCCGACTGGGCGTTCGCCGAGCTGACGCTGCCTGACCGGTGCCGGGCCGGGGCGGCCGCGTACCCGCTGCACCCGGCGCTGCTGGACGCGGCGCTGCAGGCGAGTCTGGCACTGCACGCCGGCCCGGCGACCGTGGTACCGACCGGAGTGGACCGGATCGATGTGCACGGCGAACTCGCCGAGCCGACCGTGCAGGCCTGGTCGTACGTGTTCCGTCGCGACGACGGCCGGTACGACGTGCACCTCTACGACGCCGACCGGACCCCGCTGCTCAGCCTGCACGGGCTGACGTTGCAGGAGTTGGACGTGTCCGGGCCAGCCGATCCCGACGCCGGCCTGCTACACCAGCTGCGGTTCCTGCCGCGACCGGTGCAGCAGCCGAATGCGCCCGCCGGCCGCTGGCTGGTCATTGCCGACGGCTCCACCGACAACGCCGCCAGCGGCGTCGCCGCCGACCTCGCCGACGGCGTCGCCGGCGAGCTACGCCGGGTCGGGGCCGCCGCGGACGTGCCGGCCGCCGACGGCGAGGCCGACGCGGTACGCGACGGCGACCTGACCGGCCTGGTCTACCTGGCACCGCCCGCCTCGGCCGGCCTGGACCGTCAGCGGCAGGCCCTCGCCAGGCTGGCGGACCTGGTCCGGGCCTGTCTGAACCGCCCAGCACCACCCCGGTTGGTGCTGGTCTCCGTGGACGCCCAGACCGCGACGGCGGCCGACCGGCCGGACCCTGGCTCCGCCCTGTTCTGGGGTTTCGCCCGGGTGCTGCGCCGGGAGCACCCGGAACTCGCCGCGACCGTCGTCGACCTGACCGGTGTGGCCGACACCGCCGCAGCTGCCAACGCCCGGTCGACCGGGGTCGCCGAGGGCTGGCCGACGGAGGCCGCCGCCGCGCTGGTCGCCGAACTCGGTGCCGCCGACGGCGACGACCAGGTGGTGCTGCGCCCCGACGGCCGGTACGTCGGCCGCATCCTGGCCACCGGCCGGGCCGACCTGGACCGGTTCGCCGACGGTACGCGGCCGCGCTGGCGTTCCCCGCGTCAACCGTTCCGGCTCATCCCGGCCCGCGCCGGTGGCTGGGACGGCCTGGAGTTCCGCCCGCTACGCCGCCGACGCCCCGGTCCCGGTGAGGTCGAGGTCGAGGTCACCGCAGCGGCGCTGAACTTCATCGACGTGATGAAGGCCGTCGGCACCTACCCCGATCCGGTCGGGGCCGGGCTGCTCGGCGGCGAATGTGCCGGCCGGGTCACCGCGCTGGGTGCCGGGGTCACCGGCCTCGCCGTCGGGGACCGGGTGGTCGCCTGCGTCTTCGGTGCCCTGGCCTCGCACGTCACCGTCAGCACCGGCCGGGTCCGGCCGATCCCGCCGGAGCTGTCCGACAAGGACGCGGCGGCGCTGCCACTGGTCGGAGTGACCGCCTGGTACGGCCTCGCCGAGCTGGGTCGGACCGGCCCCGGCGACACCGTCCTGGTGCACTCGGCCGCTGGCGGGCTGGGGCTGGCCGCGATCGCCGTCGCCCGGCATCTCGGCGCCGAGGTGATCGCCACCGCCGGCACCGAGGGCAAACGGGATCACCTACGTCGGCTCGGCATCCGGCACGTGTTCGACTCCCGCGACCTGTCCTGGGCCGAGCAGGTGCTGGCGGCGACCCGCGGGCGCGGCTGCGACGTGATCCTCAACTCGCTGACCGGGGCGGCGATCACCCGTGGCCTGGACGTGCTGGCCGAGGACGGTCGGTTCATCGAGGTCGGCAAGAAGGACATCTACGCCGACCGCACCATCTCGTTGAGCGCGTTCCGCAAGGGAATCTCGCTCGCCTCGGTCGACGTGGCCGGTCTGATGCAGCGCCGGCCGGCCCGGTTCACTGAACAGTTCGGGCAGGTGTGGGAGCTGGTTCGGACCGGCCAGCTCGGCCGGCTTCCGGTGATCGACTACCCGTTCGACCAGGCCACCGAGGCGCTACGGGAAATGTCGCAGGGGCGGCACATCGGCAAGTTCGTGCTCAGCCGGCCGGACAGCGTGGCGTCGGTGGCACCCGAGCCGCTGCCCGGCGGCCGGTTCCGCGACGACGGCACCTACCTGATCACCGGTGGCCTCGGAGCGCTGGGGCTGTCCCTGGCGGAGTTCGTCGCCGCCGCCGGCGGCGGGGCGATCGCGCTGCTCGGCCGTTCCGCGCCGGACGCCGACGCCGCCGCGCGCATCGACGCGGTCCGGCGCGGCGGCGTCCAGGTACGCACCTACCAGGTCGACGTCGCCGACCGGGCCGCGCTGGCCGATGTGCTCACCCGGGTACGCACCGACCTGCCGCCGCTACGCGGGGTGGTACACGCAGCCGGCGTGCTGGACGACGCCACCATCGCCACGCTGCACACCGGACAACTCGACCGGGTGCTCGCCCCCAAGGTCGACGGGGCCCGCTACCTGGACGCCCTCACCGACACCGATCCACTGGACCTGTTCGTCCTGTTCAGTTCGGCCGCCGCGCTGGTCGGCAACGCCGGGCAGGCGGCGTACGCGGCCGCGAACGCGTACCTCGACGGGCTCGCCGAGGACCGTCGCCGACGCGGGCTCGCCGGGCTTTCGGTGCAGTGGGGGCCGTTCGCCGGGGTCGGGCTCGCCGCCCGGGACGGCAACCGGGGTGACCGGCTGGCGGAACGCGGCATGGGCAGCTTCCCCGCCGAGCAGGCCTGGCCGGCGTTGACCCGGCTGCTCGCCACCGACGTCACGGTCGTCGGCTACCTGCCGCTCAACCTGCGGCAGTGGTTCGACGCCTACCCCGACACCGCCGCACTACCCAGCTGGCAGGAGCTGCGCGCCGGCCGGGCGGCGGCAGCGGCCGGCGGTGACGGCGGGCAGTTCCTCGACCAGCTGCGCAACACCCCGACCAACGACCGGGTCCCGCTAGTCGAGGCCAAGGTACGGGAGCTCACCGGCCGGGTGCTGCGGATCGACCCGACGGCAATCGACCGGGACACCCCGTTCAAGGCGCTCGGCCTGGACTCGCTGATGAGTCTGGAACTGCGCAACCGACTGGAAGCGGCCTTCGACCTGAAGCTATCGCCGACCCTGCTGTGGACCTACGGCACGTCGGGCGCGCTCACCGGCATGCTCTGCGACCGGCTGCCCGCCGGCGACGACGAGCGGCCGGAGTCCACACCCGACGCCGTGCCCGCACCCGACGCCGTGCCCGCCACCGAGTAGCGACCTGCGGAGGAAACGCTGTGACGACCACACCGAACGGCACGACGCCGTCCGCGCCGACACCGCTGTCGCGCGCCCTCGACACGATCCGCAAGCTGCGGGCGCAGCTGGAGGCCAGTGGCGACAACCAGCCGATCGCGGTGATCGGTGTCGGGCTGCGCCTGCCCGGCGGAATCGACACCCTCGACGGGTTCTGGCAGGCCCTGGCGCAGCGCCGGGACCTGATCGGGCCGCTGCCGGCCGCCCGGCGGGCCCCGTTCGAGCGGGAGTGGGCACAGCTGCCGCAGCTCGGCGGGTTCCTCGACGAGGTCCTCGACTTCGACGCGGCGTTCTTCGGGATCAGCCCGCGGGAGGCCAAAGCTCTCGATCCGCAGCATCGGCTGCTGCTGGAGGTCTGCCACGAGGCGCTGGAGCATTCGGCCCGGCCGGCGGAGCAGCTACGCGACACCCGTACCGGCTTCTTCGTCGGCATCACCCACCAGGACTACCGGGACTGGGAGCCGCACGGCGCCGACGCCTACTGGGCAACCGGAAACGGGCACTGCTTCGCGGCCGGGCGGGTGGCGTACGCACTCGGGCTGACCGGCCCGGCGGTCGCCGTCGACACCGCCTGCTCGTCGTCGCTGGTCGCGATCCACCAGGCCAGTTCGGCGCTGCGGCGCGGCGAGTGCGAGGTGGCGCTGGCTGGCGGAGTCAACCTGATCATGTCCCCCCGCTCCACCCGGCTACTCGGGCCGCAGATGGGTGCGCTCTCCCCGGACGGGCGGTGCAAGGCGTTCGACGCCCGGGCGAACGGGTTCATCCGGGGTGAGGGCTGCGCCGTGCTGGTGCTCAAGCGGCTGGACGCCGCCCGGCGCGACGGTGACGTGGTGCACGCCGTCCTGAACGGATCCGCGGTCAACCAGGACGGGCGGTCGTCCGGGTTCACCGCGCCGAACGTGCTGGCCCAGTCCGCACTGATCGGGGCGGCGCTGGCCGACGCCCGGCTCACCCCGGCCGACATCGGGCTGATCGAGACCCACGGCACCGGCACCGCGCTGGGCGACCCGATCGAGATGGAGGCGGTCGCGACGGCTCTGGGCCGGCCCACCGACACCGACGACCCGTTGTACGTCGGCGCTGCCAAGACGAACGTCGGTCACCTGGAGGCGGCCGCCGGCGTGGTCGGTGTGGTGAAGGCGATCCTGTCACTGCGGTACGGCGCCGTACCGCCGCTGGTGCACTTTTCCACCCTGAACCCCCGGATCGACCTGACCGGCACCCGGGTACGGATGCCCACCGGACTGCTGCCCTGGACGGGCCGGCCGGGCGGCCTCCGGCACGCCGGGGTCAGCTCGTTCGGGATGAGCGGCACCAACGCGCATGTCATCGTCGGCGAACCGGAGCCGGCCGAGGCACCGGCCGGCTCCGCGCCAGGCCACCAGCCAGTCGCGGGTGACGCCGTGCCGGTCACCGGGTTCGAGATCTCCGCCGGCGGCCGGCCGGCGTTGCGGGTACTGGCCGCCCGGTACGGCCGGCGGCTGGCCGAGCTGCGGCCGGAGCAGTACGCCGCGTTCGCGTACACCGTCACCGCTGGCCGGACCCGGCACGCCGTCCGCGCCCGGGTCACCGCCGCCGACCCGGCGGCGGCCGCCGCCGCGCTGTCCGCGCTGTCCGACGGCACCGACGCCCCGACAGTGCAGGTCTACGAGGGCGACCTGCCGACGGCACTGCCCGACCTGCCGCGACAGGTGGTGGAGCTGCCGCACTACCCGTGGCAGCGGCAGCGGTACGCCCCACCGGTCGAATCCGGACCCGCGTCGTCCGACGTGGCGTCGCCGACGGCACCCCTGTACGAACTGGACTGGCAGCCGATCGCCGGCCGGGATCCTGACGGCGCCAGGCTGGTGCTCGCCGGTGACGACGGCGAGCTGCTGACCGCGCTGGCCGACGTGGCCCGGACGGACGGCTGGCCGACGGTCGTCCTCGGCCCGGCCGGGCTGCCGGCCGCGACCGAGCCGCTGCCGGCCGACGGCCAGCAGTGGCAGGCGTTCTGGCAGCGGCGTGACCCGGCCGAGAAGGTGCTGGTGCTGCTCGCCATGGCCGCCGAAGCACTCCCCGCCGAGCTGCCCGCCACCGAGCCAGTCGCCACAGGCAACGGTGGGCTGGCCGGTGCCGGCGCGGCGCTGTGCGCGGCGGTGACCACCGCCGTACGGGCGCTGCCCGGTGGTGCGCCCGACCGACGGATGGTGGTGCTGACCAAGGGTTCCCGACGGATCGGTGCCGACGATCCGGTCCGGGCCAGCACCCACGGCCTGCTGCACGGGCTGGCCCCGGTGCTCGGCCTGGAGCTGCCGGCCTGGGGGGGCCTGGTCGACCTGCCGGTCGACGCCGGGCCCGCGGACCTGCGGGCGGCGCTACGGGCACTGCCCGGCGACGGCGGGGAGGACCTGCTCGCCGTCCGCCGGGGCACGGCGGCGACAGCCCGGCTGCGTCCGGTGCCCGCCGACTACGCCCCGCAGCTGCCGGTCGACCCCGACGGCAGTTACCTGGTCACCGGTGGGCTCGGTGGCGTCGGCCGCTGCCTGGTCCGCGACCTGGTACGCCGGGGCGCCCGACGGCTGTTGCTGACCGGCCGCCGGGCTGCCGACGACATCGCGCCGGCCGCTGCCGAACTGCTCGCCGAGCTGGCCGACGCCGGCGTCGAGGTGCGCTACCGTACGGCGGACTGCGACGATCCGGCGGCGCTGACCCGAGCGCTCGCCGACGACCTGCCCCGGCTGCGCGGCGTCGTACACGCCGCCGGTCATCTCACCCGTACGCCGCTGGCGGACGCCGACCGGGCCGCCTTCGAGCAGACCCTGCGCGGCAAGTTCACCGGCGCCTGGTGGCTGCATCTGCTGCTGCGGGACCACCCGCTGGACTTCTTCCTGACGGTCTCGTCGGTGTCGGCGCACTGGGGAGCCGACGGCTACGGCGGCTACGCCGCCGCCAACGGCGGGATCGACATGATCGCCAACCACCGGGTATCCGCCGGCCTGGCCGCGACGAGCATCGCCTTCGGACCGTGGACGGTCGACGGCATGGTGGACGCGACCGAGCTGGCCGAGCTGGCCCGCGGCGGTGTCGACCCGGTCACCGCGCAGACCGGTGCCGCCAGCCTGACCGCCCGCACGGCCGGGCCGGACGCGGTGCTGGTCTGTTGCCCGGTCCGCTGGGACCGGTTCGCCGCGGTGATGTCGGCCCGTCGGCCCCGGGCGCTGTACCGGAACCTGACCGCCGGACCCGCCGCCGGTGGCGGCGCCCTCTACCCCCCGGCCGGGCCGGCGTCGGGACCCGCCGACCCGGCCGGGGCCCACGTCACCGACCTGCCCATCGGTACCGGGGCGGCGGGACGCGAGCGTCTGCTGGCCCTGCCCGTGCTGGCCCGGCCAGCGGCGCTTCGGGACCAGGTCGGTACGGTCGTCGCCCGGATCCTCGGCTACCCGGACGGCGAGCAGGTCCGCCACGACCAGGGATTCTTCGACCTCGGCCTGGACTCGATGATGGCAGTCGATCTGGTCGACGACCTGGCCGGCGAGTACGGCGTACCGCTTCAGGTGGCCGACGTCTTCGACCACCCGACGATCTCCGACCTGGCCGAACTGATGCTGGGTCGGGTCGACTCCGGCACCGTCGGGCCGGCTAGCGGGCAACGGCAGCGTCCGGCGGTACGGCCGGCCGAGCCGGGCGCCCCGGAGCCGACGCGGCCACTGGCCCCGGCTCCGGTACTCGCGCCGCAGCCGGCCGACACCAGGCCGGACGCCGTAGCCGACGCCGATGCCGATGCCGATGCCCACCGTCACCCGGTGGCCGACGCCGACACCGCAGCCGGGGAGCCGATCGCGATCATCGGGATGGCCGGCCGGTTCCCCGGTGCCGACTCCATCGACGAGTTCTGGCAACTGCTGGTCGACGGCCGCGACGGAGTGGGCGCCGTGCCGCCGCACCGGTGGAACGGTGCCGCGCTGCACGACAGCGACCCGATGAGCACCGGCACGATCACCACCGACCAGGGCGGCTTCCTCAGCGACGTCGACCGGTTCGACGCCGGGTTCTTCGGGATCCCCGCCCGGGAGGCGCAGAGCCTGGACCCGCAGCACCGACTGCTGCTCGAGTGTGCCTGGCACGCGCTGGAGGACGCCGACGTCGACCCCGCCGGCCTGGCCGGCGGCCGGACCGGTGTGTACATCGGCATCTCCAACTCCGATTACGCCCGGCTGCTGCAACGTGGCGGGCTCGACCAACTGGACGCGTACTTCGGCACCGGCACCTCGCTCAACGCGGCCGCCGGCCGGATCGCGTACCTGCTCGGTCTGCACGGGCCGGCGATCGCGGTCGACACCGCCTGCTCCTCGGCCCTGGTCGCGCTGCATCTGGCGATCCGGTCGCTGCGCAGCGGTGAGACCGACACGGCTCTGGTCGGCGGGGTGAACGTAATCGTCTCGCCGGAGGCGTCGGTCGCGGTCAGCCGGGCCCACATGCTCTCCCCCACCGGCCGGTGCAAGACGTTCGCCGCCGACGCGGACGGTTTCGTCCGTTCCGAGGCCGCCGCGGTGGTGCTGCTCAAACCGCTGTCGGCCGCGCTGCGCGACGGCGACCGGGTGCTGGCCGTGGTACGCGGCAGCGCGGTCAACTCCGACGGGGCGTCGTCCGGCCTGACCGCGCCGAACGGGACCGCGCAGCAGGCGGTGCTGCGCGCCGCGCTCGCCGACGCCGGGGCGTCCGGCCCACAGGTGTCCTATCTGGAGGCGCACGGCACCGGCACCGCGTTGGGCGACCCGGTCGAGGTCCGGGCCGCCTGGCAGGTACTCGGCGACGGCCGGGCACCGGGTGAGCCGCTGCACCTCGGGTCGGTGAAGAGCAACATCGGCCACTGCGAGTCGGCCTCCGGCATCGTGTCGGTGGTCAAGACCGTCCTGGCGTTGCGGCACGGCCGGCTGCCGGCCAACCTGCACTGTGCCGAGCTGAACCCGCAGATCGGCTGGGCGCAGATGAACGTCCGGGTACTGGACGAGCCGGTACGGTGGCGCTCCGGCGGTCGACCCCGCCTCGCCGGGGTGTCCAGCTTCGGTTTCTCCGGCACCAACGCGCACGTCCTACTCGCCGAGGCACCGCTGCAGGAGCCGGCCGGGCGACCGGTGACCAACGGGCCTGCCGAGGACGAGCCCCGCGGCCCGTGGTTGCTGCCGCTGTCCGCGCCGGACGAGGCCGGGCTGGACCGGTCGGTGACGGCCTGGGATGAAGTGCTCGCCGGCAGCACCGACGCGGACCTGCCGGCGGTGGTCGGCAGCGCCGGTGCGGGCCGGGCGCACCTGCCGGTCCGCCGGGCCGCGCTCGGTTCGTCCGTCGAGGACCTGCGCCGCGCACTGGCCAAGCGCACCGCGCCCGCCGGGGCAGCCGGGGCCGGCCGACCGCCCCGGGTGGCTTTCCTCTTCTCCGGCCAGGGCAGTCAGTACTTCGGGATGGGCGCCGAACTGCACCGGACCGAACCGGTGTTCCGGGAGACGTTCGACGCCTGCGACCAGATCCTGGCTCCGCGACTGGGCAGCTCGCTGCCCGAGCTGATGTGGCATGGCGCGCGGCCGGAGCTGCTCGACCAGACCTGGGCGACCCAGCCGGCGCTGGTCGCGCTGGAGCTGTCCCTCGCCGCCCTCTGGGCGAGCTGGGGGGTCCAAGCGTCGGCGGTGATCGGCCACAGCGTCGGGGAGATCTCCGCCGCGATCCACGCCGGCGTGCTCGACCTCGCCGACGGACTGGCGCTGGTGGCTCGACGGGCGCGGCTGATGCAGGACACCCAGCCGGGCGCGATGCTGGCCGTCGCGGCCGAGCCGGACCAGGTCACCGAGTGGCTGGTCGGCACCACGTTGGACGTCGCCGCGATCAACGGCCCTCGCGCGGTCGTGGTGGCCGGGCTCGCCGAGGAGATCGCCGACTTCGCCGCCAACTGCCGGACGAAGGGGGTCCGTTGCCAGCAGCTGGTGGTGTCGCACGCGTTCCACAGCAGGCTGATGGAGCCGATGCTCCCCGACTTCGGGCAGGCCCTGGCGTCGCTGCCGAGCCGCCCGCCGGCGCTGCCGATCGTGGCGAACCTGACCGGGCAGCTCGCCGGGCCGGACACCTACCTCGGCGACTACTGGTGCCGACACGTACGTCAGCCGGTCCGCTTTCATGACGGCATCGGCCAGCTGCGCC
The DNA here is from genome assembly GCF_048060215.1 of Micromonospora sp. LOL_021. NCBI lineage: Bacteria > Bacillati > Actinomycetota > Actinomycetes > Micromonosporales > Micromonosporaceae > Micromonospora > Micromonospora sp. LOL_021. Next base: position 80,959 of record NZ_JBHMIN010000003.1, read on the forward strand.
AGTTGGGCGTCGACGTCTTCCTGGAGATCGGGCCGGGACGTACGCTGGCCGGCCTGGTCACCGCAGGAGGGTCGGCACCGGACGGCGGGGTGGTGACTTCGCTGCGGCGGGGCGCCGCTGACCGGGCCGCGCTGCTGGACGCGGTACGCAGCCTCTACCTCGCCGGTCAGCCGGTCCGGTGGGCGGCGGTGCAGCCGCGGCGACCACGACCGGCCGGGCAGCGGGCCGCGCGGTACCCGTTCGCCGACACCCGGTACTGGACACCGCTGGCCGACCAGCCGCCGTCATCGTCAGTCACGGCTACAGTGGACGAGCGGCCGACGGCACAGTCGCACGCAGCGGCGACCGGGCAGTCGACCCAGTCGCACGTCGGGCGGGAACTGCGTTCGCCGGCGCTCCGGGGGCGGGTTTTCGAGTTCACCCGCAGCGCCGCGTTCCCGGCCTACCTGACCGATCACCGGCTCTACGGCACGGTGGTCACCCCGGCCGCGTCACATCTGGCCACCCTGGTGCAGGCGTTGGCACCGGACGGCAGCCCGGTGACGCTGACCGATCTGGTCTGCCCCCGGGCACTGGTGATCACCGAGCAGGAACGGTACGACGTCCAGCTGACCGTCGACCGGGCCAGTGGCCGGCTCGCGGTGAGCAGTCTGGTCGACGCCGACCGGGACCTCTGGCAGGAGCATCTGGCGGCCCGGGTACGGCCGACGGCGACGACGACAAGCCACGCGGCACCGGATCCAGCGGCACCGGACCCAGCTGCCGACCGGGCCGCCTTCATCGCCTCGGCACAGCGGCACGTCACCGGCGCACAGTTCTACGCGTACTTCCGCGACCTCGGCTACACCCTCGGTCCGTCGTTCCGGTGGATCGTCGACATCTGGCTGGGCCGGGGCGAGGCGCTGGTTCGCTACGTTCAGCCGCCGCTGCCCGACGACCCGGCGGACTACCAGCTGTACCCGGGACTGATCGACTCCTGTTTCCAGAGCATCGCCGGTTTCCTCGTCGACGAGGTCGCCGAGGAGGCTCCCGCACTGGCCATCCCGTTCGCCGCGGCCCGACTGGAGTTCCCGGCCCGGGACCGGATCGACGGGGAGCTGTGGGGGCGGGTCCGGGTCCGCGACGCCGAGCCGCTGCCTCGTGGCCGCAGCCGGGTCACCGCCGCCGATCTGCGGCTGGCCACGCCGGACGGGACGACGCTGCTCACGGTCGACGACTTCCGGGTCCGGCACGCGCCCCGGGAGCTGCTGCGCCGGAGCCTGCGCGACGACCGGGCCGGCCTCTACACGGTGCGGTGGCAGCCGGCTGACGACGGCCGAATCCCGGACGCCGAGTCGGCGGGTTCCGACGGGCGCGACACGACCGCACCGACGGGTGCGGCCCTGTCGGGCGGGTCCCGGTCAGTGCTGCTGGTCGGCCCGGCGACCGACTTCGCCGAGGCGCTGGCGGCTGAACTACGCGACCTCGGACACACGGTGGACGTCGACCGGTCCGGACCCGAGTCCGGGGCCGACCTCGTGGTCGACCTCAGATTCCTGGCCGTGGGCCGGCCCGGCACGGACCCGACCGGCGACCACCCGACCGGCGATGCCGCCGGGCCGGTGCCCGCTGCGGTGCTGGCGCTCGGCGAGTCGCTACGGGCCCGGTCGACGTCGACGCCGTACGTGGTGGTCTGCCCGGCCGGCGCCGACGCCGCATCCGACCGGGAGGCGCTTTGGGGGATGCTGGCCGCGGTCGAAGCGGAGGAGTCGCAGCGGCGCCTGCTGCGGATCGACCTGGCCGAACCGGCGTCGGCGGCCGCGGCCCGGCTGGGCCGGCAGCTCGACGCGGTACTGACCAGCGGCGTCACCGAGCCCCGGCTGCGGTTGCACGCCGACGGGGTCGAGGTGCCCCGGCTGGCCGCCGTCGAACCCGGTCCGGTGTCGAGCTGGCCGGACGGTGTCCTGATCAGTGGCGGTCTGGGCGCGCTGGGGTTGAGCGTCGCACGGATCCTGGCCGACGGTGGCACCCGGACGATCACGCTGGTCGGCCGGTCAGCCCCGGGTGCCGACGCCCGGGCCGCCATCGACGAGCTGGTCGCCCGGGGGGTACGGGTCGAGGTGGTCGCCGCGGACGTCGCCGATCCGGCCGGCTGTGCCACGGCCGTCGCCGCGGCGGGCCGACTCGGTCCGCTGAGGGCCGTCCTGCACCTGGCCGGCACGACCGACGACGGCGCTTTCGCGACGCTGCCCCGGTCGGCGTACGAGAAGGTCTTCGCCGGCAAGGTGGGCGGTGCCCGGGCACTGGCCGACGCGGTACGCGGCCTCGACCTGACCGCCTTCGTGCTCTTCTCCTCGGTGTCGAGTGTGTTCGGCTCCGCCGGTCAGGTGAACTACGCGGCCGCCAACGGTTACCTGGACGGGCTGGCGACCGCGCTGCGCGCCGACGGCGTACCGGCGGTCAGTGTCAACTGGGGTCCCTGGGAACCGGCGCAGGGCAGCGGGCTGGCCGCGACCGAGGCGGTCCGCCGGGCCGCCGGTCAGCTGGGCGTGCGTGCCCTCACCGACGCGGAGGCGGCCCCGCTGCTGGCCGCTGCGCTCGGCGCGCAGCGCACCCGGCTGGTCGCGGTCGCCGTGGACCTGGCCCGGTACGCCGGGCGGGCCGCCGGGCACCCTCGGGCTGCGCTGGTCCGCGAGCTGGTCGCCGACGTCTCCGGTGCGGCCGACGGCCGGGCGGCGGGCGACCGGCCCACGGACCAACCGGTGGAGGCCGGCCGGCGGGCGGGTTGGCTGCGCGGCATGCTCCTCGGGCTGGCCGGCCCGGACCGGCAGGACCGGCTGCGTTCGGCGATCGCGGACCTGGTGGGTGAGACGATCGGCGACACCGGACGGATCGACGACAGCCGGGGCTTCGCCGAGCTGGGCCTTGACTCGATCATGGCGATCGACCTGCGGGCCAGGCTGTCACACGCGCTCGACGTCGAGTTGCCGGCAACCGCCGCGTTGGACCACCCGACGGTACGGGCGATGACCGCCTTCGTGGACAGCCGGCTCTCGGCAGCGGACCAGCCGGGCGGCGCACCGGCTCCGCCGGCCCCGGTAGAACTCGCACGGCCGGAGTCAGCGGTTCCGGCAAGGCCCGCGCGGCCGGCGGAGTCGGCGGTGGACGCCGCCGATCTGGCCTCGCTCTCCCTCACCGACCTGATCGAGGCGGCCCAGGCCGATCTCGCCGCCGGATGCTGATGATCACGCCGGTGGTGTGGTGCCACGTCGTGGCACCACACCACCGGCGGCGACGGTCGCGGCCGGCGCCCGGGTGTCCGCTGGCGGGCGGTCCGTCAGGCCGGAACCAGTCCGGTCAGGCCGGGACCAGCTGGCGGATGTGGTCGATCACGTCGTTCCACAGATCGCGGGGCAGGATGCCGTGCCCGAGCCCCGGATAGGTGACGAGCCGGGCACCGGGAATCGCCGCTGCCGTCGCCTCGCCGCCGGGCAGCCGCCAGATCCGGTCCGCCTCGCCGTGCACCACCAACGCCGGGATGCGCAGCTTCGCCAGGCCGGCCCGCCGGTCCCGGGAAGCCATCAGAGCCGCCTCGTGCCGTAGTCGCCCGGCCTGGTCGTAGCCGCGGTCGAAGGCCCGCCGGCCCATGTCGCGTAGCCAGTCCACGTCCATGTCGTGGCCGGGCGAGCCGATCAGGTCGTACAGGTCCACCATCAGTTGACCAGCGTCGTCGCGGTCGGCGACCGGCCGGTCCTGCATCCGCTGCAGCTTCATAGCGGTTCGCATCGAAAGCCGGCCGATCCGGGGCGTCGCGGTCGCGGCGATCGATGTGAGGCTGAGCAGCCGGTCCGGATGGTCGATCGCCAACTGCTGGGCGACCATCGCGCCGAGGGAGATGCCCACCACGTGCGCCCGCCGCCAGCCGAGCGCGTCGAGCACGGCGAGCGCGTCGCCCGTCATGTCCTCGATGCGGTACGTCGCGGTACCCGGTCGAAGCATCATCCGCAGGATGGTCGGTCGCCCGTCGGCGTGCAGATGGGTGGAGGCACCGACGTCGCGGTGGTCGAATCTGGCCACGGCGAAGCCCCGCTCGGTCAGCGCCGAGCAGAAGTCGTCGTGCCACATGATCATTTGCATGCCGAGGCCCATGATGAGCAGCAACGGTTCACCCTGCGGGTCACCGAGACGCTGGTACGCGATCTCGATCTCCTCGGGACGCGTCGCGCTCACCCGCGACGTCGCCGTACCCGTCACCTGGGCAGGTCCTGGTCCAATCGTCATATGTCGAGCGTGCTGCGCCGCCCTTGAGCACCGGTTGACCCGGCCGCCACCGGCCGGTGCGACCGGTGCCGGAGCTGCTCCCACGCTGCTCAAGGGCCTCTCCAGCGCCGATCGTTAGCGTCAGAGCAACAGCCACCGAACACCGCAGCCGGGTCGGCCGCCAGGTAGCGATCGGCCGGCAGGTGACTCGCAGAAACCCGGAGGTGCCGATGTCCGACCACCCCAACCCGGTCCACCCGGCCGGAGTGGACCCCGCGATGGTGACGGCCGTCCTGCACGGCGGTCCGGCGAGTCTCACCGCCGAGCAGCGCCGCCGGCTGGTGGCTCCCGAACAGCGGAAGATCAAGATTCCGTGGCTCGGCGGCTACGAGCACTTCGAGCGCGATCTCGTCACCGGCGTCGATCACGGAGCGGCCGTGGTCTTCCAGTGGACGGCCCGCACCCGAGTAGCCGAGTAACCATCAGGTCCGGCCGACGAGAGCAGCCACTGCCTCCGGTCGAGGCGGATCCGGTCAGCCCCGGACCATCGGCGCCACGGTCTGCGGCAGCTCGGCACGCAGCACGAACCAGCCGTCGCGGGGACCGACGCACAGGTCCCCGCCGACGAGCTCCACCCGTTCGGCCAGGCCGGTCAGCCCGGTACCGGACGGTGGAGCGCCGGTCAGCCCCGCGCCCACCCCGTCGTCGTGTACCTCCAGGATGAACCGTCCCTCGTGGCGGGTCACCGCGATCGCACAGCGACGCGCGTGGGCGTGCCGGACGATGTTCGTGGCGGCCTCCCGGATCAGCCAGGCCGCGCACTCCTCGATCGGCTCCGGCAGGTCGTCGAGGGTGCCACGGACGCTGACCACGACCCCCGACGCCTGCAACAACGCCTCGGCGGACTGCGCCTCCACCGCCAGGGAGACCTTCCGGTAGCCGGAGACCGCTGCCCGTACCTCGGCCAGCGCGTCCCGTGCCACCTCGGCCACCTCAGCCATCTCGGTCACCGCCCGGTTCGGCGCCGAGTCCACCATCCGGGCGGCGAGATCGGCCTTGAGGGTCACCGCAGACAGCCGCTGGCCGAGGATGTCATGCAGGTCGCGGGCGATCCTGAGGCGTTCCCTGGCCACCGCCAACTGGGTCAGCTCGGCCCGCGCCTGCAGTAGCTGCATCGAGGTGTCGATCTGGTTGTAGATCGCCACCTGCACGCCGCTGGTGATGGCGATCAGCAGGATCAGGATCACGACCGAGTCGGCGCTGACCCGCAGCCAGCCCACCGCGATGGCCACGAAGACCACGGTGTGGCCGACCACCAACGCCGGCCACCACCGCAACGGGCAGTTGATCAGCAGCATCACCAGGCTGAAGAAGGCCAGCCCGGACAGCCAGTCGTAGCGCAGTTGCGGCACCATCGCCAGGCCACAGATCAATGTCACGGCGACCGTCACCGGCGCACGATTGGCGTGCAGCTGCGGAGTGTTACGGACGACCACCCGGGCGTAGCCGAGCACGAAGAGCGCAAGTCCTACGTAGAGTGCCTTGTTTCGGTCGTGTACGACGCTCAACGGAAAGGCGAGAAAGGCCAGGCAGGACAGGGCGAACAGACGTACCTGGATGCCACGTCGGCGGAGCCAGAAATCCCGTCCAGGAGAGACCTTCGCCTCCGCAGCGGCGCTCATGCCGGCCATTCAACCACGTCACGTCCAGAGGATCCGCCAGCTGATCGTCCAGCGTCGATCAGGACCGAACGGTTCGATCGACGTCGAACGGGCGGCGGCCCGGATCGGTCGTTGCGGCCACCCGACGGTGGTCAGACGCGGACCTGGCGGTGCCACTCCACGTCGTACGCCAGCAGCCAGGAGGATGCCCCACCCCAGAAGTACCGGCGGTAGATCGGCGCGAGAGCGACGTCGAGCCAGCCGCGGCCGGGTAGGTTACGGAACCGGCCGTACCGCGTACCGGCGCGCAGCGCCCGCTCCGTCCGGGACCGACGCATCGACTCGTACGCGGCCAGCGCCATCGGCACGTCGTCGATGTCGCGCAGACAGCGGCCGAGCACCACGGCGTCCTCCAGGGCGAGCCCGGCACCGAGCCCGTACCCGACGGGGTGGGCGGCGTCGCCGAGCACCACCATCCGGCCCCGCCGCCAGTGCGCCAACCGCTGCGGCAGGTAGAGCGGCGCGGGGCGGCCCAGCGTCGCGCACTGCGCGATCAGTGCGGCGCACGGGGTGTCGCCCTGGCCGTACTGCGCGGACAGTCGGCTCCGCCAGCCCTGCTCGCTGATGCCGGCCAGCTCTGCCGGATCGAGGTCGCCGGTGGGCACCAGTGCGTTCCACCAGACGGTGCCGTCCGGCTTGGCGGTGTACTGGAAGCAGCCCTGCCGGCTGACCACCAGATGCAACGTCCCGGCCGCGATGCCCGGCAGCCGGGTCACCCCGTCGATCGCGCAGTGTCCGCCGTACTCGGGCGGTGGCGCCGCGTTGCTGATCACCCTGCGCACCCGCGAATGCGTCCCGTCGGCACCGACGAGCACGTCGCACTCCACCCGGGCCCCGTCGATGAACTGCGCGGTCACCCCACCGGTGCTGCTGGTGGCACCGGCCAGCCAGCGGCCGGTGTGGACCTCCGCTCCGGCCCGAACCGCTTCGTCGCGCAGTACGGACACCAGGTCGCCACGCATGATCGACAGATTCATCGTCCGGTTGGCCAGGCGACCGGCCCGAGACAGTCGGCCCAGCAGCCGGCCTTCGCCGTTCCACAGGCACAACCGGTTCACCACGATCCCGCGTGCCTGTATCTGCTCCAGACAGCCGACCGAATGCAGCGCACCGAGCGCGTTGGCGGTCAGGTTGAGAAAGCCCCCGGTCGTCCCGGCCGGATCGAGGTACGCCTCGTAGACGGAGGTTCCGACGCCGGAACGGGCCAACGCGACCGCGGTCAGCGATCCGGCGAGCCCGGCACCGACGATCGTGGCACGAAGTGTCATCGGATTCCTTCCGTCGTGAATGTCACGCATCCAGAAGTGTGCCGCCAGGTACTGCAGCGCCCCTTGAGATGCAGCCGGCAAGGGCCGGCCGCCGTCGTTCATCGTCTCATCCGGCCCGGGTTGTGTGTCCGACCCGATTGACAATTCAGGGCTTGCCCTGGACTCGATCGGCCCGGCCGGTGCCGGTAGGCGACCCGAGGATTGGCCGGGACGACGGTTGGGCAGGATCCCTCGTACCGTACCGATCGGAGGTCACCACGATGTCGACAGCGGGCACCACAGGGACTCAGCCGGACCGGGACGGGCCGGCGACCGACCGCCGTGACCCGGACGATCCCGGCCGGCCGCCGGTGGGGCCGGACGACGGGCCGGCCAGTCCTGCCCGGCTGTCAACTGCGTCGCTGTGGGCGGCCGCTCGGCGTACGGTCCGCGAGGTCACCGCCGACGCGGTACCTGACCTGGCCGCCGGGCTCACCTACTACGGCGTACTGTCGATCTTTCCTGGTCTGTTGGTGCTGGTGGCGGTGCTCGGGCTGCTCGGCGGCGGTGCCACCGATGACGTCCAGGGCGTGATCGGCGGTCTCGCGCCGGGCGAGATCGGTGGCTTCCTCGACGAGTCGATTCGCCAGGTCCGGGTAAATTCCGACACGGCCGGCCTGGTGGCCGTCGTCGGTCTGCTCGCCGCCTTCTGGTCGGCGTCCAGCTACATCGGGGCCTTCATGCGGGCCGCGAACGCCATCTACGACGTGCCGGAGGGTCGCCCGATCTGGAAGACGTTGCCGATCCGGCTGGGCGTCACCGCGATCATCGGGCTGATGCTGATCGCCAGCGCGCTGATCGTGGTCTTCACCGGGGAGTTGGCCGCCCGGACCGGGGAACTGCTGGGTGTCGGGCCGGAGGCGGTCGCCGCCTGGGACGTCGCCAAGTGGCCGGTGCTGGTGGTCCTGGTCAGCCTGATGTTCTCGATCCTGTACTGGGCCACGCCGAACGCCCGGCAGGGCGGGTTCCGGTGGGTGAGCCCGGGCAGCGTCCTGGCGGTGCTGCTCTGGCTGCTGGTCTCTGCCGGATTCGCGTTCTACGTCGCCAACTTCGGGTCGTACAACGAGACCTACGGTGCCATCGCCAGCGTGATCGTCTTCCTCGTCTGGTTGTGGCTGACCAACATCGCGATCCTGCTCGGCGGCGAGTTGGACGCCGAGCTGGAGCGGGGCCGGGCGATCGCGGCCGGTCATCCGGACGACCGCGAGCCGTACCTTCAGCTGCGGGACACCCGCAAGTTGCCCGCCAACCGCCAACCATCGGCCGCCGAGACCGACGGCTGACGGCGTGCGGCCGCGACCGCCGCTGGCCGGTCAGGCCGCCGGCGGGTCCTCCCGGGAGGCCGCAGAGCGGACGTAGGTCTCGACATCGGGTTTGGTGACTCCCAGATCGGCCAGCGGGCCGACCCCGGCGGCGTACTCCAGCAGGGCGAGCAGGACGTGGGCCGTCCCGACCATCCGGTCGTCGAACCGTAGCGCCTCGCGGAAGGTCAACTCCAGCACCTTGCGCACCTGGGCGTCGAACGGGACGAGCTCCGGCACGTGGTCGACCGCCGGCGGCAGGGCGGTCACCGCCACCTGACGAATCCGATCCGGGTCGCCCACCCGGTCGGCCAGAACCCGGGCGGCGAGGCTGTCCGGTTCGGCCAGCAGGGCCAGGACGAGATGCCCGGTGGTGATCTCGTCGTTGCCGGCCCTGCGGGCCTCGTGCTGGGCGGCGACCACCACGTTGCGGGCCTGCGGAGTGAACCGGCTGAACCCCTGCTGTGGGTCGAGGTCATTGGGTTCCTCCGGGGTCCTCGGCACGAACCGCTTCTGCGCGGCCTGCTTACTGACCCCGATGCTGCGCCCGATGTCGGTCCAGGACGCGCCGGACCGGCGGGCCTGATCGACGAAGTGGCCGATCAGGTGATCGGCGAGTTCGCCGAGGTGGTCGCCGACGACGACGGCGTTGCTGAGCTGGGCGAGTCGATCGTCACTGGCTCGTTTGATCCCGGCGATCAGGTCGTCGAGGCGGACCGGATTGCCGAGCGGCAGGTATTCGGACATGCGTCAACCATAGGTTGACGCATGTCTCACGTCAACCCATGGTTGACGTTTTCTCAGAGCCGCACCTGGTTGGCCAGATGCTCGTCGAGCATGGTGGTCAACCGGCCGGCCACCCCGCGCGCCTCGATGTGCAGCCGGGCGACGTTCAGCCCGTCGGCGCCGAGCACCGCGAGCAACGCCTTGTCGTTGATCGCGTACACCGAGAAATAGCCCTTGTGGCTGCGGACGGTGGACTCCCGAAACGGGCCCTGCCGCAACGCGAGGCCGGTCTGCCGGCCGAGTCCGAAGGTCGCCGCCGCGAGCGCCGCCAGGTCGTGCGGCTCTGTCCCGTCGGTCAGATCGTGCAGCAGCAACAGCCCGTCGACACCGGCGATCACCGAGCCGATCACGCCGGTGACGCCGTATTTCAGCGAGGCCAGTTCAGCGGACGCCGGATCCGGAGGTGACGGCACACTGCCGTTGGTTCCAGACATGACTGATCTCCGTTCGACGGTACGGTGCGGGTGTCGTCGTCCCACCCGGGCAGCGCACTCGCCGGGGAGGGCGGCCGAGCGCGCCCGGCCGCCGCCCACCCCGGCGAGCAGAGGAAACTCCTACTGATCCCGGTCAGAGCTCGATCGAGGCCTCGATCTGTCGCAGCTGGTGCCGGGCCAAGGCCAGGTTCGACCGGGAACGGCTCAGCGCCAGGTAGAAGAACAGGCCCTGACCGGACCGGGAGGAGACCGGGCGGATGAGGTGGTACTGGGTGTCCAGTGTGATGAGAATGTCCTCGATGCCGTCGGCGATCTTCAGCATCTCCAGGGTGCGCATCTTGGCCCGGACCACGTCCGTGTTCCCTGCTGCGGCCACCGCGAGATCCATCTCAGCAGAGCCACCGGCGGTGCCGAGTGTCATGCCGCTGGAGTAGTCGACCAGCGCGGCACCGAGGGCACCCTCGATGCCCATCGCGTCCTTGAGTGCCGTGTCGAGTGAAGCCATGCCCTGCCTCCGGGGTGATTTCAGGTGGGTCAACGCCCACCGGAGAGTTGCACGACGATGAGCCAGGGTGCACGTCGCCGGGCGATAACTGGCTGAGCAGACTACCAATCCCCGTCCGACGTCCGCCGAAGTCACCGACATGACCGATACCGCACGGTGAGCTGTCGCCGCCGACCCGACTGCGTCCGGACCAGGTGCGGCGCGCGTCGAATGGGTACGGTGCAGACATGGCGAAGACGGCAGACGGCAGCTACGTCAACCCCGGCGGCGAGTTCACCCGCGATCAGCGGTACATCGCGACCCGGATCACCGCCGACGGTCGCGACGGTTACCCGGTGGAGTCGGATCGATACCGACTGGTGGTCAGCCGGGCGTGCCCGTGGGCAAACCGGGCAATCATCGTCCGCCGGCTGCTCGGTCTGGAACAGGCCCTGTCGATGGGCGTGGCCGGGCCCACCCACGACAAGCGCAGCTGGACCTTTGACCTCGACCCGGACGGACGCGATCCGGTACTCGGTGTCGAACGGCTACAGGACGCCTACTTCGCCCGGTTCCCCGGCTACGAGCGCGGCATCACCGTGCCGGCGTTCGTCGACGTGCCGACCGGGCAGGTGGTGACCAACGACTACGCCCAGATGACCCTCGACCTGTCCACCGAGTGGACCGCGTACCACCGCAGCGGCGCGCCGCAGCTCTACCCGGAGCCGCTGCGCGCCGAGATCGACGAGGTCAACTCAGTGGTCTTCGCCGACGTGAACAACGGGGTCTACCGCTGCGGGTTCGCCGGCAGCCAGCAGGCCTACGAAGCGGCGTACCGACGGTTGTTCGACCGGCTCGACTGGCTCTCCACGCGACTGGAGAACCAGCGTTACCTGGTCGGCGACACCATCACCGAAGCCGACGTACGGCTGTTCACCACGCTGGTGCGCTTCGACCCCGTCTACCACGGACACTTCAAGTGCAACCGGCAGAAGCTGACCGAGATGCCGGTGCTCTGGGCGTACGCCCGGGATCTGTTCCAGACGCCGGGATTCGGGGACACCATCGACTTCGACCACATCAAACGGCACTACTACGAGGTCCACCGGGACATCAACCCGACCGGGGTGGTACCGGCCGGACCGGACCTGGCCAACTGGCTGACCCCGCACGGGCGCGACAGGCTCGGCGGACGCCCGTTCGGCACCGGCAGCCCTCCAGGGCCGCCACCGGCCGCCGAGCGGGTGCCAGCCGACCACACCCCACTGAGCTGAGACCGAGCTGGCCAGCGACCGACGCAAGGAGCGGCATTGATCATCATCGCCGGTGCACTGCACGTAGAGCCCGCCGGCCGGCAGGCGTACCTGGCTGAATGCCAACCGGTGGTGCAGGCGGCCCGCGCCACCACCGGCTGCCTCGACTTCAGCCTCAGTGCCGGCCTGGTCGAGCCGGACCGGATCAACGTCTACGAACGGTGGGAGTCCGGGGCAGACCTGCTCCGCTTCCGGGACTCGGGCCCGTCGGCGGAGCAGACGGCGGCGATCCGCGACGCCCGGGTCGAGCGCTTCGAGGTGTCGTCCGTCGGCTCGCCATGACGCTCGCCGTCGGTCGGCCGTGACCCGCTCACGGCCGACCGACGGACCAGGTCACGTCCGACTCGAGACGCCGGCCGTGGCCGGCTCCTCAACCCGCAGGCCGTGGGCACGCACCTCATCGGCCACCCGGGCCAACGCGGAATCAATGGCGCAGAGGGCGACCGAGACCTCGCCGAGCTGGGCACGCAGCGACTCCTCGGACCAGGCGGAGACGCTGACGCCCAGCAGAGCACTGACCGCGGCGTCGAGCCGCGCAATCACCTCGTTCGTACTCATGTTCGAAACACTAGCGTACCGACCGAAGCCCGCGCAGCTGAATCGCCGGATCCGCCACCGCCGCAAGCAGGAGCGCCTCGGCCAGGCAGACCCGGGCGAACTCGCCCAGGTGCAGGCTCTCGTTCGGCCCGTGCGCGGCGGTGTACGGGTCCTCCACCCCGGTCACCAGGATCGCCGCGGCCGGGAACATCTCCTGGAACGTGGCGATGAACGGAATCGAACCGCCGACACCGACATCCACCGGCGCCACGCCGTCCCACGCCGCCGCGAACGCCGCACGGGCCGCGTCGAAGTACGGACCGGTCGCGTCGATCACACAGGCGTCGCCGTCACTTTCCAGGCTCACCTCGACCCGTGCCCCCCACGGGGCCTTCGCCCGCAGATGTGCGGTCAACGCCGCGTACGCCGTCGACGGATCGTCGCCCGGAGCCAACCGCAGGCTCAGCTTGGCCCGCGCCGCCGGCACCAGGGCGTTCGGGGCGCCGTCGGTGGCCGGGGCGTCGATGCCGAGCACGGCCAGCGCCGGCTTGGTCCACAGCCGGTCGGTCAACGCTCCGGTACCGGTGAACCGCACCCCGTCGACCATGCCGGCCTCGTCCCGCAACCGCTGCTCCGGCAGGTCCACGACGGCGCCGGTCCGGCCGACCAGGCCCGGCACCGCCACATCGCCGGCCTCGTCGTGCAGGGTGGCCAGCAGTCGGCAGAGCGCGGTCAGCGCGTCCGGCACCGGACCACCGAACATGCCGCTGTGCACCGCCTGCTCGAGAGTGCGCACCTCGACGAAACAGTTGACCAGGCCACGCAGTGACGTGGTCAACGCCGGTACGCCGATCTCCCAGTTCGCCGAGTCGGCGATCACGATCACGTCGGCGGCAAGCTCGTCGCGATGGGCGTCGAGCAGTCGGGACAGCGACTCGCTGCCGTACTCCTCCTCACCCTCGACGAAGAGCACCACGCCGACCGGCAACGCGTCGCCGAACGCCCGCAGCGCGGCGAAGTGCGCCATGACTCCGGCCTTGTCGTCGGCGGCGCCCCGCCCGTACAGCCGGCCGTCCCGCTCGACCGGCTCGAACGGGTCACTGGACCACAGTGCCGGATCGCCGACCGGCTGCACGTCGTGGTGGGCGTACAGCAGCACCGTCGGGGCGCCGGGCGGCGCCGGCCGGCGGCCGAGCACCGCCGGCTGCCCGCCGGCCCGGACCACCTGCACGTCCAGTCCGCAGCCCCGGGCCAGCTCGGCGACCGCCGCGGCGGACCGCTCCACCTGGCTGTGGTCGAACCCGTCGAAGGCGATACCGGGGATACGGATCAGCCGCTCCAGGTCGGCGCGGACCCCGGGCAGTTCCCGGGCGATGGCGGACCGCAGGTCGGCGGCGGTGGGGATGGCAGTCGTCATCCGACGATGGTAGGGGCCGTCCGTTGCTCGTTCGGCGACACGCCGGGGACCTCGCCTCGCGCCGCCGCGAGCGGACGGGCACACTGGCGCGATGGACGGCACCGACAACCCCGAACCGTGCGACTGCCCCGGCTGCGGTGCGGAGACCGACGACGTCATCGGCACCCTGCTGAGCGGCGCCACCGCCCTGGTCGACGACGACGATCCGATCGCCGCCGAACTCACCGGGGCGATGTTCGTCGCGATGGTCGGCGACGAGCCCGACCCCGACGGCGTCCGCCCGCTCCGCGACGGGCTCATCCCGCAGCTCGCCGACCGAGGCGGCCCCGAAGCGGTGGCGCTGCTGACCGCGATCGCCGCGGTGTCCCCACCGCCCGCCGCCGAGGTGGCCAGAACCGCGGCGACGGCCCTCGCCGGGACCGGCGTACCGATGCCGAAGTGGGCCGACGAGGTCGCCGCCGAGGTGACGGTGGACGACTGCTGGCGGATCGACAGCCCCGACGGGACCGACTCGGTCTTCGCCGTCGCCTTCCGGCGGGCCGGCCGCACGCACGCCATGATGGTGATCGTCGACCACGCCGACTGCGCAGCCGCTCAGGACATCCTGCTGCTGGACGGTGACCAGCTGCCGGCGGCCCTGAACGAACTGACCCGGGATCCGGGCACCACCCAGACCCGGCTCGACCCGGCCGACCTGCGGTGGCACGTCGAGCAGGCGTTGGACGCCCGCAGCGTGCACGACGAGGCCGGCGCCGAACTCGACGACGAACCGGAGCCCGACGACGACGAGGGACCGCCGTACCCGGTGCTGGCCACCCTGCTGGACGCCCGGCTGGCCACCATGCCGAAGTCGGACCGGCCGCCGGCCCCGCACCACGACGCCGGTCCCGACGGCCTGGCGGACCTGCTCCCCGGCCTGCTGGACAGCGGCGGCTTCCCCGCGCAGCGCCGTCCCGGGTCGCTCCGGCCGGCACCGACGCGGAAGCTGCCGGCCAAACGGAAGAAGTCACAGGGACCGGCGCCGGTCTACCGGGTCGACGTCGTGCTGGCCGACAGCGAGCCGCCGGTCCGGCGGCAGCTGGAGGTCGTGGGTGACACTCCGCTGGAGGACCTGCACCAGGTGATCCAGTCGGCGTTCGACTGGGACGACAGCCACCTGCACCTGTTCGAGACGCCGTACGGTGATTTCGCACCGCCAGGCGACCGGACCGGGCACCAGTCGGAGCGCAAGGTCACCCTGGAGCAGGTCGCCCCGGCCGTCGGCGACACGATCACCTACCGGTACGACTTCGGCGACGACTGGACCCACAAGATCACCGTCGCGGCGGTCACCGACCGCGACCCGACGGCGGTCTACCCCCGGTGTACGGGAGGCGAGCGGGCCGCCCCACCGGAGGACTGCGGCGGCGTCTGGGGCTACGCCCACCTGCTCGACGTGCTGGCCGACCCGTCCCATCCGGAGTACGCGGACCGGCGCGACTGGCTCGGACTCGACGACGGGCAGGCACCGCTGGACCCGGGGCGGTTCGATCCCGACGTGGTCGAGCGGCGGCTGGCCGCGCTGCGCTGACCGGCGGCAGCTCGGCCCGCCGGCCACCAGGCCGGCCTGAAGTCAGCTCTGCCGGCCACCAGACCGGCCGGTGGAGCTGGCCGCGCTCATCCAGGACCGGGCGCGGCCGGCGGCCCCGCTGGCCCACTCGCCGACGTCGGCCGCGCCGGAACCCAGCCGACGCAGCAGGCCGACCAGCGGATCCTGACTGCGACCGAACTCCTCGCGGTACGCCTGCGCGGCGGCCTTGATCTCATCGGTCACCGAAGCGGTCGGGTCGTCGGCACGGCGCGGGTAGTCGCCGGCCAGCACCTGCGCGTACCCACCGGAGTCGATCCACTGCCGCAATGCCGCGGCCCGCGCCACCGGCACCGGGTGGGTGCTCCACGCGGTCATCCGGAACTTGTGCAGGCTGTCCCGCAGGTCACCGCCGCCGTCGTACTCGGCGGCCTGCTCCAGGAACGCGGCGGTGTCGATCTGGCTGAGGTCGCCGCCGCCGGCCAGCTTCATCAGCAGCCGCTGCGCCGCCGCCGGGTCCTGACCGGCGAGCAGCCCGGCACGGTCGCCGGACAGCTCCGCCTTGCGCCACCACTCCAGCATCGCTGCGATGATCGCCCGCAGCGCGATCGCGCCGACCGGCAGCCAACTCAGGTTCGCCGCCCAGCGGGTCAGGATGGTGAGAATCGTCTGGTAGACGGCGTGACCGCTACGGACGTGCCCCAGCTCGTGGCCGAGCAGCGTCCGCAGCTCGGCGTCGTCGAGCTGCTGTACGCAGGCGGTGTTGACCACGATGAACGGTTTGTCCAGGCCGATGGCCTGGGCGCCGAGTACCGGGGACTGGGTCACGAACAGCTCCGGCAGTTCCGGCACGTCCAGCGCGGTCGCCGCCTCGGCGAGCAACCGGTGCACCCGGGGGTACTGGCGGTGGTCGACCCGGATCGCCGACGCCAGGTAGCTAAGCCGGAAGGCGCGCTCGTTCCACATCCCGAAGAACGTCCGCACCACGTCGTCGAAGCCACGCAGCTCACGGAGCGCGGTCAACGCGCCCCGATCGGCCGGGTGCTCCCAGGCACGGGAGCTGATCCCGGTCAAGGTGATCCTCCGCCGGTCCGGGGTGGTGGCGTCGCTGGCCGCGGCCGTTGGCGTGGTGCCGTCGTCGGCTGCGGTCATGGCAAACGCTCCCCGGGATCGGCTGACTGGCCTACCCGGCCGATGGTGCCCCACCGGCGCCACCGGCGTCTACGTCCGGCCAGTCCCGGATCCACCCGTACGCCAGCTGGCCGGACGGGAGCTCAGCAGCGCCGTCAACGAGCAGGTCGACCGAACCGGGCGTACCGTCGGCGATGAAGAACCGCTCCTCGGCCCGCCGCCAGCGGTCGAGCGTCGGCTGAATCGCGGTCCCGTCGCGGGTGAGCGACCGGGCCAGGCGCACCGGTTCGGGTGCGGTGACGTAGACCGACAGCGTCGCGGCCGGCCGGACCGCCGCGCGGGCCGCGCTCACCCCTTCGACAAGGAGTACGGCGGGCGGTTCGATCACGGTCCAGCCGTCGCCGAACCGCCCGGCGGCCCAGTCGTATCGTCGGTAGCGGGCCGGCCGGCCGGTCCGCAGCGGGTCGAGCACGCAGGCGCTGAGCCGGGGCCAGAAGGTGAACTGGTCACGCCAGCCGTCCAGCAGGTCGTCGGTGTGTACGACCGCCACGGCCGGTCCGGCGACAGCGCTAGCCGGCTTCATGGCCGGCTTCGGGCCCGTCGCTGCGACCGTCGCGCAGGCGGTGGCCAGGCGGTCGGCGAAGGTGGACTTGCCGGCGCCGCTCGGGCCGTCGACGACGATGAGCCGGACCCGGCCGAGGCGGGCCGGGGCGACGTACACCCGGCGGGCCAGACTTTCGAAGGTCGAGATCCCCCGCGTCACCGGGGAGCTCCGGGTGGGATGAACGGTAGTCCGGCCGGCGGCCCGGACTCGATCAGCTGCCACAGCGCGGCGGTGTCCAGGTGCTGCTCGACCAGGTCGCCGAGCAGGTCCAGTCCGCGTTGGCGCAGCGCCGCGAAGCAGGTGTCCGGCGCGACGGTGAAGCCGTGCCGACCGGCCTGGCGGGCCATGTCGGTAAGGTAGCGGCGACGGAACTCGTCGGACTCGAAGGCACCGTGCCAGTGGGTGCCGCACACCGAACCGAGCCGCACGCCCTCAGTGCCGCCCGCCGCGCCAGGGCCGGCTCCCGGGCCGGTGCCCACCTCGGTGCCGGTGCCGGTGAACAGCGGCGAGGTCGACCCGTCGGACCGGGAGACGTACCCGTGGTGAATCTCGTAGCCGCGCACCGGCACGTCGCGGTAGGCCCGCCCCGCGCTGCGGGTGACGGTCTTGCGCCCGGCGAAGGTGATTTCGACGGGCAGCAGGCCGAGCCCCGGTACGCTGCCCCGGCGGCTCTCCACCTCGTCGTGGATCACCCGGCCGAGCATCTGGAACCCACCGCAGATGCCGAGCAGCGGGCGGCCGGCGCCGGCGTGCGCGGTCACCGCCGCAGCCAGCCCGGTCCCCCGCAACCAGGCCAGATCGTCCACAGTCGACCTGGTGCCGGGCAGGACGACGAGGTCGGCGGCGGCGACCTCGGTCGGGTCGACGGTGAGCCGGACCTGCACGCCCGGCTCGGCGGCGAGCGCTTCGAGATCGGTGGCGTTGGAGATCCGGGGTAGTCGCACCGCCGCGACCCGCAGGATGTCGCGGCCGCGCGGCGCCGTGGGTCGGCCGATCGTCTGGCCGTACGCCAGCGAGTCCTCGCCGTCCAGCCAGAGATCAGGCTGCCAGGGCAGCACCCCGTAGGTGGGTCGGCCGGTCACCTGGTGCAGCATGTCGACCCCGGGGCGCAGCAACTCCTGGTCACCACGGAATTTGTTGATCACGAACCCGGCGATGTGTGCCTGGTCCTCGGCGCTGAGCAGGGCGACGGTGCCGAACATGGCGGCGAAGACGCCGCCCCGGTCGATGTCACCGACGACGATCGCCGGCAGCCCGGCATGCCGGGCCAGCCCGAGGTTGACGAAGTCGCCCGCCCGCAGGTTGATTTCGGTTGGGCTGCCGGCCCCTTCACAGATCACCACGTCGTACTCGGCACGCAGCTCGGCGAGGGTGGTGTGCACGGTGTCGGCGAGGCGGGAGCGCATCGCGTGGTAGTTGGTCGCGGTGACGGTGTCGACCGCCTCCCCCAGCAGCACGACCTGGCTGGACCGGTCACTGCCCGGTTTGAGCAGGACCGGGTTGAACCGCATCTGCGGCTCCAGCCCGCAGGCGGCTGCCTGCACCGCCTGGGCCCGACCGATTTCCCCGCCCCGGCCGTCCGACCCGACGACCACCGCCGAGTTGTTGGACATGTTCTGCGCCTTGAACGGCGCGACCCGCACACCGTGCCGGTTCAGCCATCGACAGATCCCGGCGGCGAGCAGGCTCTTGCCCGCGTCGGAGGTGGTCCCGGCGACCAGTAGGCCACCACCACCGCCACCGGCGGGGCCAGCACTCCCCGGCACCCCGGACTCCCTTCCACTCCTGGTCCTGCCGCTACCGGCGGCGGATGGTCCGCACGACGGCCCTGACCATCTGCACGGTCAGCTGTGCGGCGGCCACCTGCACGACCGGCGCCGCGAACGCGGACGCGACGGCGGCGGTGTCGCCGACCCGCCGGGACAGGTTGGCTGCCCGGCGGATCTGCCGAGGCGAGGGACGCGGACCGTCACCAAGATACGGACGCACCTCGGAACGCCCGAAGTAGATGTTGCGGCCACCGAGCCGGACCCCTAGCGCCCCGGCGAACGCCGCCTCGCACTGACCGGCGTTGGGGCTCGGATGGTCGGCGCGGTCCCGACGCCACACCCGCCAGGCCCGTGTCCGGTCGCCCTTGACCGCCGGCGACCACCACACGGCGGCCAGCCCAGTGAGCCGCGACGGCACGAAGTTCAGCAGGTCGTCGAGTCGCGCCGCAGCCGTGCCGAACCGTTCGTAGCGCGACGACCGGTGCCCGACCATGGCGTCCAACGTGTTCGCCGCCCGGTAGCCGACCAGGCCGGGCAGACCGGCGACGGCACCCCAGAACAGCGGCGCGACCACGGCGTCCGAGGTGTTCTCGGCGACTGATTCGACGGTCGCCCGGGCCAGCTCCGGCGCGTCGAGCGCGGCCGGGTCCCGGCCGCAGAGGTGGTTGAGCCGGCGTCGGGCCGCTGGCACGTCGGCCCGACGCAGCGCCCGCGCCATCACGTCCGCCTCGGTTCGCAGCGTACGGCCGCCGAGCACCGCCCAGGTGGTGCCGGCGACGAGAGCCGCCCGGGCGACCGGATGCCGCCGGGTCAGCACCGACGCCGCCACGGCGGCGATCACCGGCCCCCCGACGGCCACGGCTGTGTAGGCGACGCCGGCCCGACGAGTCGGCCGGTACAGCCGGCGCTCGGCGGCGCCGGCCAACCGGCCGTACCCGGCGACCGGATGCCAGCGGCGGGGGTCGCCGAACAGGGTGTCCAGGGCGTAGCCGGCGACCAGACCGCCGGCCGTGGCGGCGGCCGACACCTTGCTCCTGGCAGCGCTGGTAGCCACTCCGGCAGCCTACGTGGGGCCGGTGACGGGTGACCGGTCGGCTGAGGGTCACCCGCCACCGGTCGGTCGACCGCCGGCGCGGTGGTACGGCAGGCTGGCCCGCACCACCGCGCTCGTCGGGATGGGCCGGGCCAGGGTCAGACCGGCACCGCCGTCCGGCTGCGCGACCGCCGGGCCCGGCTGGACGAAGCCGGCCGGTCCTCGGCCCGCAGTTCCTCGACCGGCAGCGGATCGCCGGTCGGGTCGTCGGGTTCCCGGTCGCCGCCCGGCGACCGCGACGCCGGCGTGTCCACCGGCAGGTCCGATGGCTCGTCGCGGTGACCGGCGTCGTCGCCGGTCGTCGTGGTGCCGGCTCCGGTGTCCTCGGGCGAAGCGGCTGCTGCGTCGGCCTGAGTCGAGGCGGCCTCGGCGGCGAGCACGTCCACGGCCAGGGTGATCGGCCGGCCAGCCGGGCGGTTCGGTTCCCCTTCGACCGGCGACGGCACCGACGGTTCCAGGAACATCGGGTCGTCGTCACCGTCGAACAGCTCGTTGCGGGTTGCCGGCGCCTCGTCGGCCGGCACCTCGGCGGTGGCCTCGCCCTGCACCCGCCGCTCCGGGTCGTCCCCGTCGACCTCGCTGGTCGCCAACGTCGGCCGGTTACGGGTGAACCGGCCCCGTCCACGCGCCAGGTCGTGCCCGACCGCCACCGCCTCCATCTCGTACTGCAGGCGGTTGTTGCCTTCGCCGTCGACCCAGTCGCGGGTGTAGAGCCGGCCGACCACGACGACCGGGTCGCCGAGCATGACCGAGGAGCAGACGCCTTCGGCCAGCTTGCGCCAGCAGTTCACCCGGACCCGCAGGCTGTTGCCGTCGACCCAGCGGTTGTTCTCCCGGTCGAGCCGGCGCGCCGTCGAAGCCACCTTGAAGTTGGCGACCAGCGTGTTGGTCTGGGTGGTACGCCGCCACTCCGGCGTGGTCAGCACATTACCGATAACCGTTACGTACGTATCGAACATCGCATCTCCGCAGGGGGCTCGTCGGGTTGATCTGATCGAGTCGACTCGACGCTCAGCCTCGATGGACGGCACCCCTGCCGGCCAGCCGCAGTCCGGCGGCGCTGTGGACAGAACCCCGGCTGTGGACAACCGCTCCGATACCGAGTTGATCTGTTAAGACGCGCCATGGAACCGGCGGGTGGGCCGCTGCTCAGCGGCCCACCCGCCGGATGGAAGTCGGATGGTGTCCGGTGGTGACCGGTAGGCTCAGCTACCAACCTCGGACCGGCTCTTGGCGATGAACTTGGGAAGACTGTCCTTGACGTAGTATCCCCAGGCGTCACTGCACCCGTCGTAGCACTCGAACTGCGGCACAAGCCCCTCGTGGGTGAATGTGACCTCCGTCTTGCCGTCCTTTTCCGCGATGTCGAAGACGACCCGGGTGTCCTTCCACTCCGTCCGGTCCGTCACGAAGGTGATGTCAGCCTCGGTGACGAGCCAGACGACCTTCTTTCCGGGCACGAACTCGGTGACCTTCTGCTTCGAGTAGTGCAGCGCGCCGTGTCGGTAGGTGAACTCGGCGCCGAGACTGTCCGCCGATCCCTCGATCTCCCCGTCCCACCACCCGCGTACGTCGTTGATGGCGTGGAAGACGTCCTCGGGGCTCTGGTGCACGCTGAAGGACGTCGTGTAACTCTCGCTCATGTCTTCCTCCTGGTTGGGATGTTTCGGTGGACGCAGGCGCCCCGGATGCGAACACGACACTGCGTCGGGCGGGCCATTGGTCCTCGCCGCCCGGCGAGACTCACGCCTTCTTCCCGCCAGCGTACGGCGCACCACCCGATCCCCGGGTACTCTGCTCTACATTGGGCAAAATCGGAGAACTGCGGGACCGGTCGTCGAACCGGTGACGTTCGCGGTGCCCTCGCCGCCGCACCGGATCGGTACCGTGGAAAGCTGGAGCAGCCGCGGATGCCGGCCGTATGGCCTCTCAGCCCACAAGTTGGAGTGAACCCATGCCACTGATGCCCAGGGACGAGGCCATCGACTTCAACCGAAGGGTCATCGAGGAGTTCCGCGCGAACGCGGGCCGCGTCGGTGGAATCCTGGCCGACTCCCGCGTGATCCTGGTGCACCACGTCGGCGTCCGGACCGGGATCGCCCGGATCACGCCGCTGATCTGCTTTCCGTTCGACGACCAGCGCCGCTACGCTGTCATCGGATCCAACGGCGACTCTCCGGTCCACCCAGCCTGGTGCGCGAACCTGGCCGCCATGGCGAGCACGACCGTCGAACTGGGCGAGGAGACCTTCCTGGTGGCTGTCGAGTCGCTCGGCGATGAGGCCCGCAGCCGGCTGTGGTCGGAGCTGTTCGGCGAGACGACCGGCCCGGACGAGTTCGCGGCCAGGACCGGACGACGGCTGCCGATGTTCCTGCTGACCCGGACGGACTGACGGCGCGACTCCGGTCACCGGGGCGGTCACCCGGTCAGTTCAGCACATCCACTTGCACCACGCAAGCCGGCATGCCAGACTTCGACTTGTGCTGGGACGCCTGTACGCCAACGAGGTCTGCTCTGCCGCGCGGACACTCGAGGTCGTCGGCGAGCGCTGGAGCCTGCTCATCATCCGCAACGCGATGTTCTTCGGGATGACCAGGTTCACGGACTTCCAGCGGGACCTGGGTGTGGCCACGAACATCCTGGCCAAGCGGCTGAGCGAGTTCGTCGAGGCGGGCGTCTTCGAGACCCGGCCGGGTGCCGGTGGCGCCCACGTCGAATACGTGCTCACCGAAAAGGGTCGCCAGCTGCAACCGGTCATCATCGCGCTCACCGAGTGGGGTGACCGCTGGGCCAATCCGGAGGGGCAGCCGGTCACCTTCGAACACGAAGGCTGTGGCGGCCACGTCAGCCTGCAGGCCGGGTGCGCGGGTTGCGGCGGCTCTCCGGCGCCCAGCGACGTAGCGGCGCGTGTCGACTCCCGGTTCATCGCGCTGCGCGAGCAGCGCAGGCAGCGACGCTGACCCCGCCGCACCCTCGACCGTGCTGCTGGTTCGACCGGGCGGTTCGACTGTGCCGTGGTGTGGAAGAACAGGCTGGCCGATCTGCTGGTCGCCCGCGCAGACGAACGCGTGGCCGGACCATCGGGTCCGGCCACGCGAACGAGGCACCGTCTACAGGAACATCGTGTTGGGCTGCAGGCCGCACAGGACACGGCCGTAGGTTTCCAGGTTCGTGTTCGGGTGCATGATGCCGTGCAGGTTGATCGTCTGGACGTCCCGCTCGATCCGCTGGATCGGCACCTCGGAGTACACCGACGAACCGCCACTGGCGTTGTTCAGGATGTCCACGGCCTCCTTCGCCCGGGCGCAGACGGCACCGGCGTCCATCCGTGCCGCAGCGCGGTCCTCCAGCGTCCACGGCTCGCCGCTGAGGGCCTTCTCATCGAGTCGGCGCACCGCCCGGTGCAGGTGGAACTCCGCTTCGTCGATCTTGACTCGCGCCTCGGCGACCTGCAGGTGGGTCAGCGTCGCCTCGATCTGCTTCTCGTAATTGGTGTAGGTGATCCGCCGGCTCGGCAGCCGCTCCATGAAAGCGTCCCAGGCGGCCCGCGCCATGCCGAGCGCCGGCGCGGCCGCCACGGCGACCGCGAACTGCAGGAACGGCACCCGCCACGCCTGATAGTCGGCGTTGATCTTCGACGCGTGCTGGTTGTGCATCATGACCGGCACCATGTTCAGCACCCGGTTCTCGGGCACGAACAGGTCCTGGGCGATGGTCGTGACGCTGCCGGTGCCGCGCAGGCCGACCGTGTGCCAGTCGTCGACGATCGTCAGGTCCGAGACCGGAACGACCGCCATACCCGGCACCATGTTGCCGTCACCGAGGTCGATCATGATGGAGTGCGTGTCCCACTGCGCCTGCGGGGCACCGGTGTTGAAGTGCCACCGACCGTTCAGGATGTAGCCACCCTCGGTCTTCACGGCGACCCCGTTCGGGCCGACCGAGCCGCAGAACCGGTCCTCCGGGTTCGCGAAGATCTCGTCCTGCGCCTCATCGGGCAGCAGGCCGGCCAGCCAGGCACCGATCGTCATGGTGCTGATGGTCCAACCGGTGGAGCCGTCGCCGTGGCCCAGCTCGGCGACCACATCCACCACCGTACGCGCGTCCGGCACGGTGCCGCCGTACCGCGCCGGGAACCGCAACCGGAGCAGCCCGGCTTCCTTCAGCGCGTCGAGCACCTCCGAGTGCAGGACGCGGTTCTCCTCCTGCCACGCGGCGTGCTTCTGGATCAGCGGGACCAGGTCCCTGGCTCGCTGTACGAGTTCGGGCTGTGGCGCGGACTCGATTACCGTCATCTTTACTCCTCCAGACGAAGGCAGAAATGGGTGCCTGGCGCAGCTACTGCGGCAGGATGTCGGGGGGACGTCCCGTCGTCACAAACTCTGGCATGAGGCCCCTACGGTCCACATCTCTCACGTTGCTCAGGAACGATCTGCAAAGTGAGCCGCCGGCCGAGTTCCAGTCCGACAGAACATTCGTGGACTTGACGCAGAAGGGCAGCGGACGCCATTTCGACGGCGCCCACTGCCCTTCACTGACCTGTCCTCGGGCGGTACCGCCCGTCGTGGCCTGTCGCTCAGGCGGATTGAGCTGCGGCGATCTGCGCCGCCATCTGTGCGTACTGGCGCTCCAGGTTCTTTCCCCCGCCCGAACGCCAACTGTCGGCCAGCGGCTCGGCCATGGCATCGGGGAAGATCTCCTCCTCACCCTTTTCCAGCCCGTCGTAGACGTTCTTGGCCACGTGCTCGGGTGCTGCCTTGGCCATCACGTCGAATCCTTTGGTCATGTCGGTGTCGACCAGCCCGGTCATGACGGCATGCACACCGATGCCCTTACCCGCCAGCAAACCGCGAAGCGACTGCGACAGGTTGAACGCCGCCGCCTTGGCTGCCGAGTACGACGACACCAACGGAAACGGCGCGAACGCGTTCACCGAAATGTTGTTGATGATCGCACCCTGGGACCGGATCAGCGCCGGGAGGAACGCCTGAATGGTGTCGTACACCCCGAAGAAGTTCACCGCGAACATCTTCTCGAGCACCGCGCGATCGCTCAGGTCGTCGAACGTGACCTGGCCGGCGTTGTTCACCAGCACGTCGAGTTCACCGACGGTCTTCGCGGCCTGTTCGATCTGCCCCGCGTCGGTCACGTCCAGCGTCACCGCGGTGACCCGCTCGTCCGGGTGGTCGAACGGCTGACGGGTCCCGGCGTACACCCGCTTCGCGCCCCGGTTGAGCGCCTCCTCGAGCAGCGCCCGGCCGATGCCACGGTTGGCGCCGGTCACCAGGACCGTCTTACCGGTGATCGTGTGCATTCCGTACTCCCTTTCGTCTGGACGTTCTTCTGACACCCGTCCGATCAGGACGGGAGTTCGATCGACTGGCGGTGGCTGAAGAAGTTCCGTGGGTCGTAGGCCTTCTTCACCGCCTGCAGCCGGCGGTAGTTTTCCTTGTAGTAAAGGTCGTGCCAGGCGAAGGCCGACCCGTTCCAGGCCGGATCGCTCAGGTCGGCGTCCGGGTAGTTGACGTAGCAGCCGTCGGTCTGGTCGTTCGGTACGGGTACGCCACCGGTGTCCGCGAAGGTGTCCCGGTAGGTTTCCCGGGCCCACGCGATATTCGCCGCGTCGTCCGCCGGGTTGGCCCACTGCGCCTGCCAGAGCAGTTTGTAGGCGGCCTCCCGGTGCGGGATCGCCGTCGCGGCGTTGGGCACGGCCGCGGTCTTGCCGCCGTACGGGCTGATGACGATGTTCAGGTTCGGATTGTTGATGTCCGACCGGGTCATCGCCCGGTAGATTGCGGCGGCCTGAGCCGTGGTGAAGGTGTCCTTCATGAACGCGGACTTGTACTCACCGCGTAGCGTCGGGTCGTTGTTCAACGTGTTGGTGGTACCGGTGAGCCTGCAGAACTGCAGCCATGGCATGGTGCTCTGCGAGGCGAAAACCGCCGGCGTCACACCGTTCTGCAGATGGGCCAGGTAGCTGTCCAGCATCTGTTGCGCGTTCGGCACGGCGGAGTCGACAAAGGCGTACATGTGGATCTCGCCGTTGGACCGGTGGAACGACTGAATCAGGCTCGTCACCTCGCGGGTTGGGCTGTCCGGGGAGATGTTCGCGACGTGCCAGCTGGCGTAGTTCTGGAGCAGGCGGATGTAGTCGGCCTCGGTCATGGTGCTCCAGCTCCACAGGGCGAAGCTGGACAGCACCTTGGACGGCGGTTTCGGCAGCAGCTGCGCCGGGGTCCGGCCGTGGGCCCCCGGTGAACGGAAGAAGTAGCGGGTGACGACGCCGAAGTTCCCACCGCCGCCACCGGTGTGGGCCCACCAGAGATCGCGGTGCGGGTCCCGCCTGTCCCGGGTGGCGATGATCGTGTTGACCCTGCCGGCGGCGTTGACCGTGACCACCTCGACGGCGTACAGATGATCGACGATCAGTCCGTTGCGGCGGACGAGCCAGCCCCAGCCACCGCCGGCGACGTGGCCGCCCATCCCGACGGAGTAGCAGACGCCACCAGGCAGTGTGACACCCCAGGTCTGGTAGAGCTTCTCGTAGACGTCGAGCAGAATGGCACCGGCCTCCACCGCGACAGCTTTCATCCTCGCGTCGTAATAGATCCGGTTCATGTTCGTCATGTCGATGATCGTTTCGACTTCGCTGTTGTAGACGAAGTCTTCGAAACCGTGACCGCCGCCTCGGACGGTCAGCTTGGTTCGGCGACGCACCGCACGTCGGACGATCGGGGCAACCTGGTGCGGGGAATCCACCACGTACACCGAATCGGGCGTCGCAGTCCACCGGTTGTTCAAGCCCATCACGAGGTCGGGGTATTGCGGGTCAGCCGGGGTGACGGGTGCCACCAGCGCGATCGACTCTCCATTTCCGTGCGCGTGCGCCGTACCGGGCAGTGCGGCACCAGCCAGGGCGACGCCTCCGGCCCCTGCCGCACCGGCAAGGAACGTACGCCGTTCAAACTTCCGCTCTTCGTCAGTCATGGCAATCCCGTCCTCTCGGAATCAGAGACAGTGAGAGCGGACGACACCAATGTTCGCCGGCCACGTCCGCACATCGGTCGCCAGGCTATGAGCCGCCGACGCCGGCTTGCTTCCTTGAGATTGCCCTCTCCCGGAGACAGCTTCTTTCGCCGCTACTCGATGCGGTTGATGGAAATTTCCGGCAGGCAGGATCGCGATTAGACCGGGGAGCGGGAAGAGCCGGCAACCAACAGGGCAATACCGAAGTGGCCGAGGAACACGAAAGATTGGCAGAGTCGAGCGCGCGTCCCGGTTCCGGGCGGCGACCCGAATCCACCGTCCGACATGGGTGACCAGTGGCCAGGTGACCGCTCCACGGGGCGGGACCAGCCTCGTACCGGCGTTGCTGCGGCACCCCATGGTCTGCGCCCGCAATGGGCTGGCGGGGCTGCGGAGAGACAGCAATCGAGAAGAATACATTCTTCGCTAATCGTCATAGCTTGGACGCAACCCGCCACATGCGGTCGACGAGAGGAAGAGGTAGAGCCATGTCGTCACGGTTGGTCGATGCTCGTGTCAGGGGATCGCGGTTGACACTCAAACGGATGATCGTCGGAGGAATCACCGCCCTGGCGGTCACCGTCGGTAGCGTCGGGGCAGCGGTGGCTCATGACGCGAACGGCACCGCCGACGCCACCGCGGCGCGAGGTGGACACGCCCAGCGCGAGCCGGTCGTCGGTCGCGCGATCTTCGACCGGACCTTCCGCCACGGTCTGGTCCACACCGACGGTGGCAAGGTGCACTACGTCAAGGGCGGTTCCGGGCCGGCCCTCGTGCTGCTGCACGGCTGGCCCGAGACCTGGTGGGGTTGGCATCTGGTGATGCCCGAGCTGGCCAAGTCGCACACCGTGATCGCGTTCGACCTGCCCGGACTCGGTTACTCCGCGATCCCGCGGGACGGTTACGACCAGAAGACCACGGCCGCACGTCTGCACCAGGCGGTGAACCGGCTCGGGTACCGCGAGGTGAAGGTCATGGGGCACGACATGGGCGTGCTGGTCGGCTACGCCTGGGCCCGGGACTACCCCCGGGAGGTGACCCGCCTGGCGATGCTCGACTCGCCGCTGCTGGGCTTCGGTCTGGAGGACGCGTACCCGCTCAGCTTCCACTTCAAGCTCAACATGGCGCCGTCGCCGGTTCCGGAGAAGATCGTGGACAACAGCGACGTCGCCACCTACCTGAACTACGTCTTCGAGTTCGCGGCGGTCCCCGACGCGATCGACCGTGACAGCCACATCCGCGCCTACCTGCACCCGGCCCGGCGCAGCGCCGGCTACAACTACTACCGTGCGTGGCCGGAGAACGCAGAGGACACCAAGGCCCACGCCGAGTCCAAGCGCCTGACCCAGCCGGTGCTCGCGATGGGGGCCGAGTTCGTCTTCGGCCTCGGTGTCGCGGCGTCGTTCGAGCAGGTGGCCGAGGACGTCCGTGGTGTCGTGGCCCCCGGCGCCGGCCACTGGATTCAGGAGGAGACCCCGGAGTTCCTGATCGACTGCGCCAACCTCTTCTTCGGGCCTGAGGGCGTACCCGCACCCACCGAGCCACTCTCGAGCTGCGTCGCCTGACCTGCCTCGCGGGCACGGTCCGCCGGGGTACCCGGTGGACCGTGCCCGCGTCGTGGCCAGCGGTTACACCGGCGCGGGTGAGCCAGTTACATCGATGTATATCACTGCCGGAGAGTGCGTATTGCCAGCATGTGAACCTTGCTTGACGGCACGCCGACACGCTCCACACGTGACTTGCGTGACACAAGTGGGCGCATTAGCCTAGGTCAGTGGGTGCGCGACACAAGCCGGTCATCCGAAAAGGATGCCGACGTTCCGACAGCTCCGCCCGATGCGGAGCATTGCCGACTTCCGCGACACACGCTCGCGGGACGTCGCCAACCCCTTTTCCGCATATCACGAATGCGAGGAAATCATGACCGGGCCGAGTTACACCACCGAGTTCTCCGTGGACCAGTCCCCGAAGGAGGCCTACGAGGCCATCGCCAATCCGCAGGGATGGTGGTCGGCCGAGATCGAGGGCAGCGCCGAGAAGGCCGGCGACGAGTTCCGGTACCACTACGAGGACCTGCACCGCTGCACGATCCGGGTGACCGAGTCGGTCCCCGGGGAGAAGGTCGCCTGGCACGTGGTGGACAACTACTTCTCGTTCGTCAAGGACAGCTCCGAGTGGGTCGACACCACGATGACCTTCGACATCTCGGAGGAGGGTGGCAAGACCAAGGTCGTCTTCACCCACCACGGGCTGGTGCCCGAGTTCGAGTGCTACAACGCCTGCCAGGAGGGGTGGGGCAACTACATCAACGGCAGCCTCAAGGACCTGATCGGCAAGGGCCAGGGTGCCCCCAACGCCACGGGCCAGGCCCAGACCACCGCTGAGGTAGAGCTCGGATCGGCCAGCCGCTGATCCGTCGTGGGGCCCCGGTCAACCCGACCAGGGCCCCACGTGCCGGCCGTCCGGGTTGTCCCCCGGCACGTCCGAACTGTCACCTGTACACGTCCGAGACCATCACCCGTGCACGTCCGGACCAGCATGAGTGACGCTCACCCGGATCGCCACCCGCTTGTCGCGGCGCATCGCAGCCCGGTAGTCGTCCCAGTCGGAATGCTCTCCGGAGATCCGTCGGTAGTAGTCGACCAGCACGTCGAGGGCTTCGGGCAGCCGTACCACCTCTGCTTCTCCGTCGATCTGCACCCAGTCGCCGAAGAACCGGTCCGTCATCACGCAGAACGTGACCCGTGGGTCGCGCAGCAGGTTGCGGACCTTGACCGCGCCTTCCCTGGTGCTGACCAGCACCCGACCGGCGTCGTCGACCGCGACCAGCACCGGACTGGTCTGCGGCCGGCCGTCCGGATGCCGGGTCACCATCACCGCCCGATGATTCGCCCGCAGGAACGCCGTCGCCTGTTCGGCCTTCATCTCGCACCTCCTCGCGCCGCGCACCGCCGCTCGGCCGCTGGCAGTGCCGCCTTCGATTGTGCGACGCGCAGCGCGGTCCTACCCGGAGGTAACCGTCCGGCGGTACGGTCGAGGTCGTGCAGCCTGACATCCTCGGACTCCCGTACGAGCAGCAGGTCATCGAGCTGGACCCGGACGACGAGGGTCCGGTCGTCGCGACCCTGGTCCGCCGCCGGGCGGACCGCCCGGCCGGGCGGGCGGTGCTCTACCTGCACGGCTTCGTCGACTACTTCTTCCAGACCCACCTGGCAGACCACTTCGTCCGCGGCGGCTGGGATTTCTACGCCCTCGACCTGCGCAAGTACGGCCGGAGCCTGCTGCCGCACCAGACCCCGAACTTCTGCCGCGACCTCAGCGACTACTTCCCGGAACTGGACGCCGCCGCCCGGATCATCCGCGAGCAGGACGGCAACGAAACGTTGCTGGTCAACGGCCACTCGACCGGTGGGCTGATCGCCGCGACCTGGGCCGACGCGCGGGCCAGCCAGGGCACCGCACCGGACGGGTTGTTCCTGAACAGCCCGTTCTTCGACCTCAACGCACCCTGGCTGCTCCGCCGGCCGGTGGCGGCGGCCGTCTGCCGCCTCACCGGCCGCTCGCCCTACCGCGTCGTCCCGGTCGGGCTTTCCCCGGTGTACGGGCAGAGCGTACACGCCTCCCAGCGCGGACACTGGAACTACGACCTGGAGTGGAAGCCGCTCGCCGGGTTCCCGGTGCGGGCAGGTTGGCTGACCGCCATCCGACGCGCCCAGCGGCGGCTACGTGCCGGACTGCACATCACCGCGCCGGTCCTGCTGGCCTGTTCCTCCCGGTCCTACCGCAGCCACAGCTGGCACGATTCGGCTACCC
Source organism: Micromonospora sp. LOL_021 (assembly GCF_048060215.1). NCBI lineage: Bacteria > Bacillati > Actinomycetota > Actinomycetes > Micromonosporales > Micromonosporaceae > Micromonospora > Micromonospora sp. LOL_021. Next base: position 111,501 of record NZ_JBHMIN010000003.1, read on the forward strand.
TGGCCGACGCGGTACTCGACGTCGAGCACATGGCCCGGTGGGCCCCCCGGCTCGGCCGGCACGTCACCGTGGTCCGCATCGACGGCGGCCTGCACGACCTGACCCTGTCCCACCAGCCGGCCCGCGACGAGCTGTTCAGCGAGCTGGACCGCTGGCTGCGCGGCTACTTCACCACCGAGCCGTTGGGCCCGGACCCTGGTCAACCGGTGGAGGCGCAACGCCCGGTCGACCGAGGGTTACCGGAAACCGACTGACTCGTCACGGCAACCTGCGACCACTACTATGTGCACGCCAGGACGAAGATCAGCAAGCGCCCGTAGCTCAGCGGATAGAGCAGGGGACTTCTAATCCCAAGGTCGTAGGTTCGAACCCTACCGGGCGCGCCCAGACAACCCCAGGTCGGAGCTTCGACGCTCGCGGGGCAGGCTGTCCGATGGAACGGCCATGTCCGGTTGGGCGGCGGGCACCATCGCGAATCCGGCGCGGACCAGTTCCTGGTCGTCGACGAGGAACACCCTGATGGTCACGACGTCACCTCCGTCGGCACCGTCCCGGCCCGCGCCGGGGAGCTGATCGGCAGTACGGCGGCCACCTGCCAGCCGCCGTCGGGGCGTGGTCCGGCGGTGAACTCGCCGCCGTGCACGGCCACCCGTTCCCGCATCCCGAGCAGCCCGTTGCCGCCGGATGCCGATCCGAGGCGTCTGGTCGGTGGCCGGCCGGGCGGTGGCCGTCGTCGATGACTGTCAGCTCGGCGGCGTCCGCTCCGATCCGCACGGTCACGGTGACGGCGGCGCCGGGTCCGGAGTGTCGCAGAGCGTTGGTCAGCGATTCCTGCACCACCCGGAACATGGTCAGCTCCTCGGCGGGCGACAGCCGGGCCGGTTCGCCGTCGATGCGCAGCTCGACGGCGAGACCGCTCCCCTGGTCCGCTCAACCAGGGCACTGAGCTGGGCGATTCCGGCCCGACGCCGGTCGGTGTCGGCGGGCCCGGCCGCCTCAGGCTCCGGGGCGTTTGGCGAGGCATCGACCCGGCGCAGGACGGCGACGATGCGGCGCATGTCCTCCAGTGCGTCACGGCCGGTGTCACCGATGGTGACCATTGCCTTGCGGGCCTGCTCGACGTCCAGGTCGATCATGTAGCTGGCGCCGTCCGCCTGCACGGTCATCACCGCCAGGCTGTGTGCGACGACGTCGTGCAGTTCGCGGGCGATCGCGGCCCGTTCGTCGGCGGCGGCCAGCCGGGCCAGCTGGTCGCGTTCCCGCTCGGCGGCGGCCGCCCGTTCGGCCGCGACCGCCGTCTGCTCCTTGCGGGTCCGCAAGGTGTACGCCGTCAGTCAGATCGCCGCGCAGCCGAGGGCCAGCACGCCGTACTCGCTGAAGTCGGCCAGGCCGACCGGGTGCCGGTCATCGGAGAGCAGCACCCGGTCAACAGCCACCACCGCGACTCGACCAGCACCAACCCGCCGGCCAGCCAGCCGTACACCGGTGGGCCGGCGTGGGTCACCACCGCGACCATCGCGATCAGCACCGCGACGTCGTACAGTGCCGGCACGTCCGGACCGGCGAACAGCTGCAGCCCACCGAGCACGGTCACGGCCAGCATCACGCTCACCGGTCGGCGCCGCCGCCACACCAGCGCCACCGCCATGCCGAAACCGATCGCCAGGTCCGCCAGCGAGGCACGGTACTGCCAGGCGACGGTGGCCACCGCCGTCGCGACGACCAGGTCGAGCAACGTCCACCGGTACGGCGACGCCGGCCGGTACGGCGACGCCGACCCGGGTGGCATGCCGCCCAGCCTAGGTCGCGGTCCCGATCAGCTGGTCGGGAAGTCCTCGCCGAGGGCGGTTCGCAGCCGCTGCAGCGCCCGCATGCTGCACATCTTCACCGCCGAGGTGGTGATGCCGAGGATCTCGGCGACGGTCTGCACGCTCTGATCCTCCCAGTACCGCAGCACCAGCACCGCCCGGTCGCGCACCGGGAACTCTGCCAGCGCCTGCAGCAACGCCACCTGCAGCTCGGTCGAGCCGCCAGCGGCCGGCCGGGCCGCCGGCTCGGGCGGCTCGGCGAGCACCACCTCGGTGCGGCTGCGCCGCGTCATCGCGTCGGAGACCGCGTTGATCAGGACCCGACGGCTGTACGCGTCCAGGTTCGCCGTGGGCCAGATCCGGTTCCACGAGGCGTACATCCGGGTGAAGGTGATCTGGGTGAGGTCCTGCGCGAGATGCCAGTCCCGGCACATCAGGTACGCGACGCGGCGCAGCCGGGGAGCCGCGTCGACAACGAACGCGGTGAACGCCTCGTCCCCGGCCACTCGCTGCCTCAGGCGGCTGGCAGCCCACCGGGCCAGCGGTCCGCCGCCGCGCTCAGACCTCGTCGGTGCCGGCTCCGCCGGCAGGTCCGCGGCGACCGGCGCTACGACCCGGACCCCACTCACTCGTCCACCTGCTTGTCCGTGCCGTACAGGCAGAACCAGCCGGTGACCGTCTCGACGCCGGGCATCGCCTGTAGTCCGCCGCTGACCTGCTGGTACGCCGATGGGTTCGCCAAGGTGAACCGAAAAGACTCTGGCAACTGATCTGGGGTCACCTTCTCCATCAGGTCGGGATGATCGAGCAGAACAGCAGGATCGTCCTGGTACCGCCGTACGAACCGCTGGTATGCGTCCTGCCGGCTCTCATACTCCACCGACCCGACCTGCGGGTCGGCCCGCAGCGCCGCGTCGACAGCGCGCCGCTGCTCGGCGGTCACGTCGACGCTCAGGTAGACGGCGGCTTCGGTCGCCACGTCAGCGCTGGTGGGACGCACCAGTTCGCAGCCGGGCGAGACCGACGGCATGGCGGCCGGCGCCGGCACGGGCACAGGCGCGTCCCTGACCGGGAGCAGCACGCCCACCGCGACGAGCGCCACGGCAGCGACGGTCGTCGTGGCGGCGTACCCCATCTGTCTGCGTCGACGTAGTCGGCTCCCGCCGGCCATGGCCGCTCGGGCCAGGTCGTCCGGTGGCGCCGGTGGTGCCGGTTCGTTGTCGAGCGCTCGGTCGAAGTACGTCCGCAACTGTTCCATGCAGAAGTAGACCGGTCGACGCGGCGGACCGGTCACGGCCGGGAGCCGGTGTTGCGCAGATCGATCCGGTCCGGCTGGTCGTGCGTATTTGTGGGTGCCCGGTGGTACGGATATCGTGCTGAGTCCGGTCCGGCAGGGCGCACCGCCTGGCCGACTACCAGGAAGGCCTGAACTTGTCCTCCGCCACGAACTCCGCCCCGGTCACCGCCGACGACGTGACGGACCAGACGTCGGCGACGGCGGACCGGGCAACGGCGGCGGCGGACCAGGCAACGGCGGCGGACGAGACGGCACCGCGAACCGAGGGCTGGTGCCAGCGGGTACGGCGTACCGCCCGATGGTCGGCCGACGTGCTGGCGGTCGGCGGCGTGCTGGCCGCGATGACCCTGCCGTACCAGCTGGATCTGGTGGTCCCGGTCGCGTTCGCCCGCATCCCGGTCGAGGCGCTGGTCGCCGCCGCGCTGCTGCTGGTGCTGCCGGGCCGGGTCCGCACCCCGGTGGCTGCCGCGCTCGGCGCGCTGCTCGGCGTACTGATCACGCTGAAGATCGCCGACATCGGCTTCTTCTCGGTGCTGGACCGGCCGTTCGACCCGGTTCTGGACTGGGGTCTGCTGGCCGACGGGTACCGGTTCGTCGACGCCTCCTACGGCCGGGCCGCGGCGGTCGGCGCGGCGGTCGGCACCGTCGTGCTCACGATCGGGGTGCTGACGCTGCTGGTCGCCGCGACGCTGCGGCTGGCCCGGCTGTTGGCCGCGCACCGGCGGATCGGCGGCGGTACGCTCGGCGCGCTGACCGCCGGCTGGCTGGTGTTCGCCCTACTCGGCACGCAGGTGGTGGTCTACCGGGACGAGTGGCGCACGATCGGGCTGCCGGTCGCCGACCGGGCGACCGCCCGACTGGCGTACGACCACACCATGCAGATCGGCGCGAGCCTGCAGGACCGGCAGGAGTTCGCCGAGCTGGCGGCGGTCGACGCGTTCCGGGACGTGCCCGGCGACGAGCTGCTGACCGCACTGCGCGGCAAGGATGTGCTGCTGGCGTTCGTGGAGAGCTACGGCCGGGACGCGGTCACCCACCCCGACTTCAGCCCGCTGATCGGCGACCTGCTCGACGACGGTACGCAGCGGTTGGCGGCGCGGGGGTTCCAGTCGCGCAGTGCGTTCCTCACCTCGTCGACGGTCGGGGGCAGCAGCTGGCTGGCGCACGCCAGCACCCTGTCCGGGCTGTGGGTGGACAACCAGCAGCGCTACCGCAGCCTGGTGGCCAGCGACCGGCTGACGCTGACCAGGGCGTTCGGCCACGCCGGCTGGCGGGTCGCCGGCTTCTTCCCCGGCAACACGCGGGCCTGGCCGGAGGGGGCGTTCTTCGGCTACGACCAGGTCTACGACTCGCGCAACATGGGGTACGCGGGCGACAGGTTCAACTTCGCCTCGATCCCCGACCAGTATGTGCTGTCGGCGTTCGACCGCTTCGAGCGGCGGGACAACGACCAGCCGGTGATGGCCGAGGTGGCGTTGCTGTCCAGCCACGCGCCGTGGACCCCGCTGCCGCAGCTGGTCAACTGGAACACGGTCCGCGACGGTTCGGTCTTCGACCGGGAGGCGATGGCCGCCGGCCAGGCCAACAAGTCCGCGGAGGACGGGTTGCGCAGCGACTACCCGAAGGCGGTGGCGTACTCGTTGAGCACGATCATCTCCTACATCGAGTCGCAGGGCGACGACGATCTGGTGGTGGTCTTCCTCGGCGACCACCAGCCGGCGCCGGTGGTGACCGGACCGGCGGCCAGCCACGACGTGCCGGTCACCATCGTCACCAGCGATCAGGCGGTCCTCGACCGGGTCGCCGGCTGGGACTGGCAGGAAGGGCTGCGCCCCGGTCCGCAGGCCCCGGTGTGGCAGATGGACTCGTTCCGGGACCGGTTTCTGACCGCCTTCGAGTAGGAGCCCCGCTCGTCACGTGAGTCGGTCTCGTAAGGCCGGCCATCATGCACTGTCTCAGCCGTACGGATGATGGCTGTACCCGCTGCTCGGGGCCTAGCGTCGACTCTCGACCCTTGAGAGCCACGGCTTATCGGCCAGCACACCCCTGGCCATTCGGGTCGTGGTTCGTCACGGACTCCCGAGGAGACATTTTGAGGAAGCCCTCGACGAGGCGCCACTCGTCGCCGAACGGCCGTCCACAGCCACCGCCCGGGACCGGCCGGTCCGGCAACCGCCGTCTGATCGCCCTGCTCGTCGCCGTTGTCGCGGCGGCGCTGCTGCCGGCGGTCGGCCCGACCACGGCCGCCAGTGCCGCGCCGCAGGAAGGTACGCCGATCGCCGGTACCCCGTGGGCCGTGCTCGACGACGTACCGACGGCCAGCCGGTCCGGTCGCGCGCCGGACATCCAGGCGCATCGGTTCGCGGCGTACACCCTGGACCGGGATGCGATCGCCGTCCAGCTGGACCGGGCGCCGGACGAGTCGGACCGGGCCGCCGCGACGGCGCCGCTGGTGCTGGCCGTGCCGGATCCGGACGGCGTGGTGCAACGGTTCGCGGTGGTCGACTCTCCGGTGATGCAGGACGGGCTCGCCGCCCGGCACCCGGACATCCGGACGTACGCCGGGACCGGCGTCGACGACCCGACGGCGACGATCCGGGCGGACCTGACCCCGCTGGGCTTCCACGCCTCGGTCCGGTCGTCGACCGGGTCCTGGTACGTCGACCCGTACCACCGAGACCAGAGCGTCTACGCCAGCTACCACGCCGGTGACCTGATCAACCGGCACGGCCCGCTGACCGAGCGGGGCGACGTCGACGCGGCCGCCGAGCAGATCGGCGCGGAGATCGACCAGGCGCAGGCCGACGACCCGGCCGGGCCGCTGGTCAAGCTGCGCACCTACCGGCTGGCGTTCCTCACCGACCCGTCGTACGCCGACTACTTCGGCGCGGCGAACGTGACCGCCGCCAAGGTGACGCTGGTCAACCGGGTCACCCAGATCTACGAAGACGAGACCGCGATCCGGCTCGTGCTGATCAGCGACACCGACAAGACCAACCTGAACACCGTGGCGGCGGCCACCGGCTCGGACGGGCCGTGCGGTTCCGCGCCGTGCTTCTCCGAGGCTCAGCTGACCGGCTGTTCCGGTGCGACGCTCAACCGTAACCGGATCGTGCTGGGCCAACTGGTCGGGGCGAGCAGCTACGACGTCGGGCACATCGGCTTCGGCCTGCCGGGTGGCGGGGTCGCCGGGCTGGGGGTGGCCGGCGGCGACGGCAAGGCGCGCGGCTGCACCGGTCTGCCGAACCCGATAGGCGACTTCTACGCCGTCGACTACGTGGCGCACGAGATCGGCCACCAGTTCGCCGGTAACCACACCTTCAACGGCACCCAGTGGAACTGCTCGGGCGGCAACCGCAGCGCCACCAACTCGTACGAGCCGGGCAGTGGATCGTCGATCATGGCGTACGCGGGCATCTGCCAGCAGGACAACCTGCAGCCGCACACCGACCCGTACTGGTCGCAGCGCAGCCACCACGAGATCACCACGTTCGTGAACTCGACCCGGCCGGCGATCAACGAGGTGCAGACGGTGTCGCTGCGCGACTTCGACACCGACGGCGACGCGTTCACGATCGTCTACGACGGGCAGTCGTCGGCGCCGATCGTCCGGGGGGTCAACTACACCACCGCCGGCATCAAGGCGGCGATCGAGGCGATCACCGGGTGGCCGGCCGGCGCGACGGTGAGCGTCGCGGCGTTCGGCGGCGTCGGTGCGCTCACCGACGCCGGTTTCCAGGTGACGTTCGACGGCGGCGCGGTGGCCCGGACCAACGTACTGCCGCTCGGGTTGGCCGACCTCGACGGTGCCGCCGGTTTCGTCGGCGAGACCGCCAAGGGCGGTCCGGTCGACAACGGCGGCTGGCGGGTCACCGAGACCAGCAACCACGCGCCGGTGGTGACCGTGCCGGACGCGTTCACGATCCCGGTGCGGACCCCGTTCGCGTTGACCGGCAGCGCCACCGACGCCGACGGTGACGCCCTGACGTACATGTGGGAGCAGAACGACCGCGGTGGCATCGCCGGGGTCACCACCGCCGGCACCGCGTTGACCGACAACGTCAAGACCAACGGCCCGCTGTTCCGGGTGTTCGGCACGGCGGCGCTGGTCGGCCCGGACGACACCGAGCAGTACTACTCTCCCGGGTTGAACGCGGTCGACGACGACCCGACCCGGGTCTTCCCGGACATGGCGCAGATCCTGGCCGGCAACACCAACGCGGTGACCGGGGCCTGCCCGGCCGCGCTGGCACCGCCGGCCAGCGGCAGCGCGTCGAACCTGCCGCAGGCGCTGGTCGACTGCTACTCGGAGTTCCTGCCGACCGCCGACTGGGTGGGCTACGACAACGACCGGACCATGCATTTCAAGCTGACCGCCCGCGACGGTCGGATCGGCGGCGGCGGGGTCGGCAGCGCCGGGACGAAGCTGGTGCTCGCTCCGCAGGCAGGCCCGTTCCTGGTCAGCTCGCAGTCGGAGCCGTCGTTCTATCTGGGCGACTCCCGGCAGGAGATCACCTGGGACGTGGCCGGCACCGACGCGGCGCCGGTGAACGCGGCGCAGGTGCGGATCTCGCTGTCGACCGACGGGGCGAAGACGTTCCCGTACGTGCTGGCCGAGGCGGTGCCGAACGACGGTCGCGCCGTAGTGCGGATGCCGAACATCGACACCACCACCGGTCGGATCAGGATCGAGGCGGTCGGCAACGTCTTCTTTGACGTCAACGACGCAGACATCCGCATCGACCGGGTGCAGCCGGCGCGGTACTTCCACTACGACGGGGACACCCTGGTGCACCCGGCCCCCGGTGCCGACGAGGCAGCGGTCCTGCTGCGGACCATCGTGGCCGTGGACGAGGGCGACGTACGCGGCACCCGAGTCTCCTTCACCTCCGGTGACACCGCACTGTGCGACGCCGAGGTACGGTCGGCGGTGCACGACAGCGACAGCGACACCATCATCGGGTCGGCCAGCTGCGAGGCCATGCTGCCGGTCGGCGAACATGTGGTGACCATTACCCTGAGCGGGCGGTACACCGGGTCCGGCAGCTCGACGATGACTGTCGCCCCGACCACCGGTTGGAGCGTCGACGGGGTCGGCTACCTGCGTAGCCAGCAAACCGACGGTGTCTACCCGCTCGACCCGGACCATCGGCTCGAGTTCGACTTCGACGGGCGGTTCGGCAACGGTGGAAACCTGGCCGGCAAGGTGCTGGTGGGCTACCGCAGCGGGGACAAGCGGTACAAGTTCCAGGGCTCGACGCTGGAGGCGTTGGGCTTCTGGTCGAGGGCCGGGATACCGCAAGCGTATCTGCGCTACCAGGTCACCCTGTACGACCTGTCCACCCCGCAGCAACCGGTACCGGTCGCGACCGACCTCACCCTGCAGATGGAGGTGTCCGATGCGGGGCACGGTCGCCAGGACTCCATCGCGATCACCATCTGGGACGGTGACCTGCTGATGTTCTCGTCGCGGTGGACCGGCCACGGCTCCAATCGGGTCAATCCGACCGGGGCCCCCGGCAACATCGTCATCGGCTGACCGTCGGTCGGTCCCGGTGGGGGGCGTCGGGCACCCTGCCCGACGCCCCCACCGGTTTCCTGCCAAACGCCGCCGCCGGCTTCTGGTCGGACCCGGCCGGAGTCAGCGTCGGCGGACGGCGTGCAGCACCGCGTCGTGGATCGTGATCGGGTTGCCGTCCGGGTCGGTGGCCGACCGGGGTGCCGTCTCGGCCCGGATGCTGGCCCACTGCCGCGGGTCCAGCACCGCCGCCACCTGCTCGGCGGTGAACAGCAGGTCCCGCATCCGGGGCCGGCGCACCCCCGGCACGTCCAGGTCGGACGGGTGGTGGCCGACGATCAGCAGGGTGCCGCCGGGGCGTACCGCCGCCGCGAGCCGGCGGTGCAGCATCGCCCGGTCCGGGTCCGGCAGGTGCATGAACTGGGCGGTGACCAGGTCGAACCGGTCCGGTCCGGGATCCCAGGTACGGATGTCGGCCGGCTGCCAGGTGAGCCGTCCGGCGACGTCGTCGCCGGCCGTCGCCGCCTGCTCGGCACCGCGGCCCAGCGCCACCGCCGACACGTCGACGGCGGTCACCGACCAGCCCCGGCCGGCCAGCCAGATCGCGTCGGCGCCCTCGCCCGCACCGACGTCGCAGGCGGTGCCCGCCGGCAGCTTGTCGACGACGGTGACCAGTTGCGGGTTCGGGTTGCCGCTCCACACCCGGTCGACGGAGCCGTAGCGTTCGTCCCAGAACTCCTGGCTGATCATGGCGGCCACGTCCGCCGGCCCGTGGTGCACCGGCAGGCCGGAGTCGTCCTCACCGGCGGCGGCTGCCCGGTGCCGGCGTACCGCGTCGGCGGTGTCCTCCTCGGCCAGCTCGCCGTTGACCGCCGCCGCCGCCATCGTGCCGGCCGCAGCCGCCGCCATCACCTGGCCGAACGGGTTGGTCAGGTTGCCGGCGGCCCAGACTCCCGGGATCGCGGTACGCCCGGTCGGGTCCGCCTCGACCTGTTCGGCCATCCCGCTCGGATGCCTGGTCACCGGCACCCCCAGCTTGGTCAGCAGCCGGTCGTCGACCCGCAGCCGGGAGGCGACGGTCACCGCCGACCGGGGCACCACGGTCCCGTCGGCCAGCCGTACCCCGGTGAGCCGGTCGACGGTCACCTCCAGCCCGACGACTTCGCCCGGCACCACCCGGACGCCCCGGGCCGCCAACTGTTCGGCCTGCTCGTCGGTGAGGTCGACGCCGGTGTGGGTGAACAGCACCAGGTCCGAGGTCCACTGCCGGAACAGCTGCACCTGGTGCAGCGCCATCTCGCCGGTGGCGAGCACCCCGACCGGCTGGTCCCGGATCTCCCATCCGTGGCAGTACGGGCAGTGCAGCACGTCGCGGCCCCAGCGGTCCCGCAGCCCGGGGATGTCGGGCAGTTCGTCGACCACGCCGGTGGCGAGCAGCAGCCGCCGGGCGGCCACCGTACGGCCGTCGGCCAGCCGGATCTCGAATCCGCCGTCGACCCGCTCGACCGCCTCCGCCCGGCCGGGCAGCACCACGCCGCCGTACCGTTCGACCTCCTGCCGGCCGGCGGCGACCAGCCCGGCCGGGCTGATGCCGTCGCGGCTGAGGAAGCCGTGCACGCCGGCCGAGGGCGCGTTGCGGGGTTCGCCCGCGTCGATCACGATCACCGCCCGCCGGGCCCGGGCCAGGGTCAGCGCCGCGCTCAACCCGGCGGCACCGCCGCCGATCACCGCCACGGCGACCCGGTACGTGGGTTCCCCCACCTTGTTGTCAGCCATCCTGACCACCTCCGGCACCCACGATCCGCCGCCGCCAGCGTAGCGGCAAACTTCCTTGCCGTTTTGGCAAACGCCGGTAGTCAGCGGGCTCCGCGGAGCTTCACCACCGGTCGTGGTGCAGGGCGTCGGTCACCGGTCGGCGCCGCCGCCAGCCGTGCCGTTCCAGGTCGGGTTCGTCGGCCAGCCGGCTGACCGGCCCGACGCAGAGCCAGGCCACCGGTCGGATGCCGGCCGGGATGGCGAGCAGGTCCCGCAGGAACGGCTCCCGGTAGAAGGAGACCCAGCCGACCCCGAGACCTTCCGCGGTGGCCGCCAGCCAGAGGTTCTGAATGGCCAGGCAGACCGAGTACAGGCCGGCGTCGGCGATGGCGTGCCGGCCGAGCACCGCCGGGCTGCCCCGCTGCGGGTCGTAGGTCACCACGATCGACAGGGTGGCCTCCCGTACCCCGTCGATCTTGATGTGCGCGAACCGGGCCGCCGCGACCGGGTCGAGGGTCTGCGCGAACATCCGCCGTTCCTGCTGCACGTGGGCGTGAAAGGCATCCCGCGTCACCGGATCGCGCACCAGCACGAAGTCCCACGGCTGGGTGAGCCCGACACTCGGCGCGGCGTGCGCGGCGGTCAGCACCCGGTGCAGCACCTCGTCGGGCACCGGCGCGCCGGTGAACTCGGCCCGCACGTCGCGGCGCCGATGGATGATGTCGTACAGGTCGATAGGCATCGCGTCCATTGTCCCGCGCCGCGCCGGGAATCCGGTTGCCGGCCAGTGGCCCGGGCTGATCGGATGACGGCCATGCTGGTCAGACGGGAACGAGCCGGCGACGTCGCGGCGGTCCGGGCGGTGGTGGCGGCAGCCTTCACCCGGCCTGCGAAGCCCGACGACCGACCGGAGACCGTGGCCGAGACGCCGATCGAGGTCGGGCTGCTGGACGAACTTCGCGCCGACCCGGGGTGGATCCCGGCGTTGTCGCTGGTCGCCGTCGACGGCCAGATCGACGCGGGCGAGATCGTCGGGCACGTGGTCTGCACCCGGGGGCAGCTCGACGGCCGGCCGGTGCTGGGCCTCGGCCCGCTGGCGGTACGCCCGGACCGGCAACGCGCCGGCGTCGGCTCGGCGCTGATGCACGCGGTGCTCGCCGCTGCCGAAGCCCGCGACGAGACACTCGTCGCACTGCTCGGCGAACCGGCGTACTACCGCCGGTTCGGGCTGCGGGCGGCCAGTGACTTCGGCATCGTCGCGCCCGATCCGCAGTGGGGGCCCTACTTCCAGGCCCGGCCGCTGGGCGGGGCTGCGCCGACGCCGGGCCGGTTCCGCTACGCCGGACCGTTCGAGCGGCTCTGACCGCTCAGGTGTTCACCGGCCGGCGGGCCACCAGCAGGACGTGGGTGACCGGCCAGTCCAGCGGACGACCATCCGGGGCGGACAGGGACGCGACCGGGGCGAGCCGGTGGTCGACGATCCAGTCGTTACGCCACGCGCCGCTCGCCGGGTCGATCTCGAACCCGACGTCGGCCAGCAACGCCTTCCAGTCGGCGTACTCCAGTCCGCAGAACTGCTCGCGGGTCTCCGACAGCCAGTTGTCCGGGTAGTCCTCGCGGGTGAGGAAATCCATCGCCGCGCCGAGCGTCGTCTCGACGACCCCCGGTGCCCGTCCACCGGCCGATGATCGAACGAAAAGGCGAAGTCGACGGCGAACCGGTCCAGCCGGGCCCGGGTGGACAACCCGCGCAGGTACGCGGCGACCTCAGCCGGTGGGGCACCGGCGAGGTCGGTCCGGGGTCGCGCCGGCGCCGCAACCGATGTCGACGATCCGGCCGGGTCGCACGTACCGGCGTACCGCGTCCCACTTGCGCCGGGCGGCCTCGGCGAATGCCTCTGCGTAGCTGCGGTAGTCGCGGGTCGCGGTGAGCCCGCCCTCCGCACCGACCACCGGATCATCGACCACCGACCGGACGTGGCCTTCCAGCCCGTACCGGTCGAAGACGTCGACGCTCGCCGGGTGGGCCAGGTCCCGCCAGCTGTCGTCGCCGGCGGCCAACCGCAGCAGCACGTCCACGGGCGCGGCGCGGCGGGTCGACGTCGGCCTCGACCCCGGCCACCGGGAATCCCAGCCGCCGGTACATCGCCGCCACTTCCGGCGTCGAGCAGGCCAGCACGGTGTCCGCCGGGGTCAGCTCCAGCCCGGTCACCGCCGCCACGGTCTTCACCGTCACCTCGGCGAACCGGTCGGTGGCCACGACGTCGAAGACCGGCACCACCACCGAGCGCAGCCCGGTCAGCACGCTGAACCGCTCGATCGCGGCCTCCCGCCGGTGGTACGGCACCGGGTTGCGCCGGGTGTTGCCGTGGTTGGCCGACGTCACCGCCCCCAGACGACGGTGCACGGCCCGTCGGACGCCGCAGCCTCGCGGGCGGCCAGCCGGCTCAGATGTCGGCCTGGAACCGGGTGAGTACGTGGTGCCGACCGGGAAAGAGCAGCAGGTAGCGGGCCATGGCACGTTGATAGCCTACGGCCGCCGTGACCGGCCGGGCAGGGTCGCCACGGCCCAGGACCGGGGACGTCGACGCCCCAGGGAGGAGACAGGCACGGTGAATGCGAGCGCCCTGCTGGTGGAGACCTTCGACCGGCTGCCCGAGCTGGTCCACGCGGCGGTCGACGGGCTGAGCCCGGAGCAGCTGTGCTGGTCACCGGCGTCGGGCACGAACCCGATCGGCTGGCTGGTCTGGCACCTGACCCGGGTCCAGGACGACCATCTGGCCGAGGTGATCGGCGAGCCGCAGGTCTGGGTCGGCGACGGCTGGGCGCGGCGGTTCGGCCTGACCGCCGATCCGGCGGACACCGGGTACGGGCACAGCGCCGAGCAGGTGGCGGCGGTGGCGCCGGAGAGCGCCGCCGCACTGGTCGAGTACTACACGGCGGTCGCCAACCGGACCCGGCGGTTCCTGTCCGGCCTGACCGACGCCGACCTGGACCGGATCGTCGACGAACGGTGGGACCCGCCGGTCACCCTCGGCGCGCGGCTGGTCAGCGTGGCCAACGACGACCTGCAGCACGTCGGTCAGGCCGGGTGGCTCCGGGGCCTGCTCAGCGCGACCGGCTGACCGCGACCGGCTACCCTTTTGACACGGTGTGCCGCAATAGGCATGCTGTGTCTCCGGCCCGAGGCATGCCCTGTCTCCCCGGCTCGCCGGAGCACCCGCGCAGAGGAGTCCCCCTCATGTCCGTACCCGTGTCGGAGAGTGCCACCACGCCGCAGCCCGCGCCGGTTCCGGCTGCCCGGCGCGGCGGCGACGCCGGGGCGTTCCTCCGCGAGTTCCTCCGGTCGCCCACCCGGATCGGTGCGGTCGCCCCCAGCTCACAGCGGTTGGCCGAGGCGATCACCGCGCCGATCCCGGAACGCGGCGACCCGGTTGTCGTCGAACTCGGGCCCGGCACCGGTGCCTTCACCGGGGTGATCCAGCGCCGGCTCGGCGGCCGGGGCCGGCACCTGGCGATCGAGCTCAGCCCGACCCTCGCCGGCCTGCTGGCCGACCGGCACCCGCAGGTCGAGGTGATCGTCGGCAACGCCGCCGACTGCCGGGCACTGGTGGCCGGGCAGGGTCTGGCCACCGCCGACGTGGTGGTCAGCGGGCTGCCGTGGGTCTCCTTCCCGCGTGATCTGCAGTTGTCCGCCCTCGGTGCGGTGTGCGACGTGCTGGGACCGGACGGGGCGTTCACCACGTTCGCGTACGTGCTGACCGCGCAGACCCCGCCGGCCCGTCGGTTCCGGCAACTGCTGCGGGACCGGTTCGAGGAGGTGGTGATGGGGCGTACGGTGCTCGGCAACCTGCCGCCGGCCTTCGTCTACCACGCCCGCCGGCCGCGCCGCTGACCGCACTTGCCGGACGCGGCTACTGACTGCTCGGCCCGGCCGCTGACCGCTCGCCCGCTGGGCGTCAGCCGGACTCGGCGAACCGCTCCACGTCGTCGATCCTGCCCAGCACCAGGACGATGTCGCCGTACATCAGCACGGTGTCCGGGGTGGCGTAGGTGAACCGGGCGTCCGGGCCGCGCGCCTCGCTCTTCACCGCCACCACCGTCACTCCGTACCGGGACCGGACCCGCGACTCGCGCAACGGCACGCTGACCGCGTCCTGCGGCGGAGTCGTCTTGACCATCGCGAAGTCCCGGTCGACCTCAACGTAGTCCAGCAGCCGCCCGGTCAGCAGGTGGGCGACCCGCTCGCCCATGTCGTGCTCCGGCAGGATCACGTGATGGGCGCCGACCCGTTCCAGGATCCGGCCGTGCTGCCGGCTGATCGCCTTCGCCCAGATGTCCGCCACGCCGAGCTCGGCGAGCAGCGAGGTGGCCAGGATGCTGGCCTGGATGTCGGTGCCGATGCCGACCACCGCCCGGTGGAACTCGTTCACCCCGAGCTGGCGCAGCGCCTCGACGTCGGTGGCGTCGGCGGTGGCCAGGTGCGGCAACTGCCCGCTGTAGCCCTGGGTGGTCCGGGCATCGCCGTCGATACCGAGCACCTCGGTGCCCCGGCTGTTCAGTTCGACGGCGAGCGCCCCGCCGAACCGACCGAGCCCGATCACCACCACCGGTTCGTTGCGTGAGTCAGCCAACAATGACCCTCTCCTCTGGAAGTTCGTAGCGCCGGCTCCGTTCCCGCAGCGCCAGTGCCGACGCCACGGTCAACGGCCCGATCCGGCCCATGAACATCAACACGATCAACAGGACGTCGGCCGCTGGTGGCAGGCCGGCGGTGATGCCGGTGGACAGCCCGACGGTGCCGAACGCCGAGACGACCTCGAACAGCACCTGATCGAGCGGGTACCGGGTCATGGCGAGCAGGGTGAAGGTGGCCACCGCCACCGCGCCGAGGGACAGCAGCAGCACCGCGAGCGCCTGCCGCTGGTTGCCCTCCGGCACCCGACGGGAGCCGACGTTGACCCGGGTCTCGCCGCGCATCTCGGCCCACAGTACGAAGGCCAGCAGGCCGACCGTGGTCACCTTGACCCCGCCGGCGGTGCCGGCGCTGCCGCCACCGATGAACATCAGGATGTCGCTGAGCAGCAGGCTCTCCGGCCGCATGGCGGCGATGTCGACGCTGTTGAACCCGGCGGTACGGGTCATCACCGAGGCGAAGAAGCCGGCCAGCACCTTGTGCGCGCCGTCGAGCGGGCCGAACGTCGCCGGGTTGCGCAGCTCGACCAGGGTGAACACGATGGTGCCGAGGATCAGCAGGCTGGCCGTCAGCACCACGGTGATCCGGGTGAGCACCGACCAGAGCCGGGGACGGCGCCAGCACCGGAGCAGTTCGAAGACCACCGGGAAGCCGAGTCCGCCGACGATCACCGCCAACGCGACGGTGGTGGTGATCCAGGGATCGGCGACAAAACGCATCAGGCTGTCGGCGTACAGGGCGAAGCCGGCGTTGTTGAACGCCGAGACCGCGTGGAACACCCCGTGGTACGCGGCCCGACCCCACGGGTAGTCGTAGCCGACCGAGAACCGTACGGTCAGCACCACCGCGACCACGAGTTCACTGGCCAGGCTGAACAGCACGATGTTGCGCACCACCCGGCGGACGTCGCGCAGGCTCAGCGTCTTGGTCTCCGCCTGGGCGAGAAACCGGGCCCGCAGGCCGAGGCGGCGGGACAGCAGTACGGTGAACAGCGTCGCCAGGGTCATGATGCCCAGTCCGCCGATCTGGATCAGGCCCATGATCACCAGTTGGCCGAACGCCGACCAGTGACCGGCCGTGTCGACCACCACCAGCCCGGTCACGCAGACCGCGGAGGTCGCGGTGAACAGGGCGTCGATCAGCGGCGGCGAGGTGCCGGACCGGCTCGCCGCCGGCAGCATCAGCAGCGCCGTACCGAGCGCGATGGCGGCGGCGAACCCGCCGGCGATCACCTGGGCCGGGTGCTGGAACCGGTCGGCGCCGCGCCGCCACATCGGTACCCGCCACCGGCGACGCTGGACGGCCGGTGCGGACGGCCGACCACCGCGCCGGATGCCGCGCCCACGCCCGGACCGGTGGTCGACCGAGGTCGCGGCGGGGCCGGTGGCGGGCCGGTTGCCGCCATCGGGCAGCCTGTCGGGCATGTCTCTCCAGAATCCGGGGCCCGGCCCCCACCGCGAGGACCGAACCGCCAGGTGGGAGCGCCAGACAGCGGCCGGGTTGACCGTACTCGCCGTAGCGTTCCTCGCCGTCTATGCCGCGCCCACTCTCTACCCGCAGATGCCCGAGCGGTGGCGTGCGGCATGTGTCGCTGCCAACATCGTGATCTGGGCGCTCTTCTGGGTCGACTACCTCGTCCGGCTGTGGCTGGCCGGCGACCGGTGGCGGTTCGTCCGCGCCAACCTGTTCGACCTGATCGTGCTGCTGCTGCCCATCCTCCGGCCGTTGCGGATGCTCCGGCTGGTCACCGCGGTGCTCCTGCTGACCCGGCGCACCGAGGTCTGGGCCCGTGGCCGGCTGGCGCTCTACGTCGGCTCCACCACAGTACTGCTGGTGATCGTCTCCGCGCTGGCGGTGCTGGACGCCGAACGCAGCCACCCAGACGGTGCAATCAACACCTATCCGGACGCGCTGTGGTGGTCAGTGGTCACCATCACTACGGTCGGTTACGGCGACTACTACCCGATCACCAGCACCGGCCGGTTCGTCGCGCTGGCACTGATGATCGGCGGTATCGGCCTGATCGGTTTCGTCACCGGTTCGCTGGCCAGCTGGATCGTGGAACGCATCTCCGCGGCGTCGAGTGAGGCCGACACCGCGAAGTCGCCGGCGACCCGCGCCGACGTCGTCGCGCTCACCGAGGAACTCGCCGCGCTGCGGGCCGAGGTGGCCGCGTTGCGGGCCGACCGCCAGCCCGGCGCCGGGCTGCCCGAACCACGGCCCGCCGACCGGTCCGGTTGACGCCTTGTCGGCGGGCGGCCCGCCGTCGATGGTCGACGCCTCGTCGGCGGTCGGCGGGCAGAGTCAGGCCCGCACCTGGGGCAGTACGTCGGTCGCCACCTCGGCCAGCACCCGCTCGTCGCCGGCGTACCAGCTGCTCCGGCGCGGCCAGTGGGTGATCACGTCAGTGAAGCCGAGCGCGGCCGCCCGACCCACCGCGTCGGCGAAGAAGTCGGCGCTGGTCAGTGAGAAGACCGGTGCCGAGTCCAGCGACAGGTACCGGCGCAGGTCGCCCCGGTCCCGCCCGGCCCGGTCCAACGCCGCGTCGCACCGCCGCGCCAACTGGGCCACCGAGGCCCACCAGGCAGCCAGATCGTCGAAGACGGTGCCGGTGGTCACCCACCCGGCCCCGTACCGTGCGGCCAGGTCCATCGACCGGGGCCCGTTGGCGGCCAGGACGAACGGCACCCGGGGCCGCTGGCGGCAGCCAGGCGTGCTACGGGCGTCCACCGCCTGGAAGTACCGGCCCTGCCAGGTCACCCGGTCGGTGCGCAGCAGCAGGTCGAGTAGCTCGACGAACTCGGCGTACCGGTCGACCCGGGCGCGTGGCGGCAGCGGCCCGACGCCGAGCACCGTGGCGTCGAATCCGAGCCCGCCCGAGCCGACCCCGAGCAGCAGCCGGCCGGCGGAGATGTCGTCCAACGCGGTGACCTCGCGGGCGAAGTGCACCGGGTGCCGGAAGTTCGGCGAGGCGACCAGGGTGCCGAGCGGGATCCGGGAGGTGACGGACGCGGCGGCGGCCAGCGTCGGTACCGCGTCGAACCACGGCCCGTCGACCAGGTCCCGCCACCCCAGATGGTCGTAGGTCCAGGCGTGGTCGAAGCCCCACTCCTCGGCCTGGCGCCAGCGGCGCGACGTCACCGACCACGGCTCGTCCGGCAAGATCACAATCCCTACCCGCACGGTCGACACCCTACGCCCGGATGCCCCGGCCGGCCCCGCTGGCCAGGCCGCCGGGTGTGCCGGTCAGGCCCGGCTGGCCCGTCAGGCCGGCTGGCGCTCCTTGCGGTGGATGTCCATCCGGCCGCGACCGAACGCGTCGATGTGGCCCCACCGGCCGGGAATGTCCAATAGTTCGATCCGGCCCATGCTGATCGGCAACGCCGGGTCGACCACCAGGTGCTCACCCTGCGGCTCCAGGCCGAGCAGGGTCCGCAGCAGCAGCAGGGTGGCCCCGGTCGACCAGGCCTGCGGGCTGCAGGAGGTCGGATACTCCACCGGATACTTGGTCAGCGCCCGGTCGTAGCCGCCGAACGCCTCCGGCAGCCGGCCGTTGAAGTACTGCGCGGCGTTGATGATCCCGTCAGCGATCCGGGCCGACTCCTCGACGAAGCCGTACTTGCGCAGGCCCCAGGCGATGAACGAGTTGTCGAACGGCCAGACCGTGCCGACGTGGTAGCCGATCGGATTGAACCGGCCCTCCCCCTCGGCAAGGGTCCGCACCCCCCAGCCGGAGAACATCCGCGGGCTGACCAGGTGCTTGGCGATCTTCTTGGCCTTGCCGACATCGACGATGCCGCTCCACAGCAGGTGGCCTATGTTCGACGACAACGCGTCGACCTGGCCACCCTCCGGGTCCAGCGCGAGCGCGAAGTACTCCCCGTCGGCGACCCAGAAGTCCCGGTTGAACCGATGTTTCAGGTCGGCCGCCTCCCGCTCCAACTGGTCGGCGTACCCCGGGTCGTGCCAGATCTCGCGGGCCAGCCGGGCGCCTCGCATCTTGGCGTCGTACGCGTACCCCTGCAGCTCACAGGTCGCCCGGGGGTAGCCGGGCAGCCGGCCGTCGCGGTAGCAGATCGCATCCCAGGAGTCCTTCCAGCACTGGTTCTCCAGCCCGGTCTCCTCGTTGCGCCGCTCGTACCACAGGTAGCCGTTGTTGAGCAGATCACCGTAGGTGTCGATCCAGCACAGCGCCTGCCGGGCCTCGGCCTCCAAGGCCCGGACCAGCTTGACATCGCCGCTCCACCGCTCGTACTCGTCGAGCAGCACGACGAACAGCGGGGTCGAGTCGGCTGCTCCGAAGTACGGAGTGTGCGGCTGCTCCTCGAAGGCCGACGACTCGCCGTACCGGATCTCGTGCAGGATCTTTCCCGGTTCCTCGTCCCGGAAGTCGTCGAGCTTGCTGCCCTGCAACCCGCCGAGCAGCCGCAGGGTAGACGCCGCCAGTTCCGGAGCGAACGGCAGTGCCTGCAGGCTGGTGAAGATGCTGTCCCGGCCGAACATGGTGGCGAACCACGGCACACCGGCGGCCGGCACCGACTGGCCGGCCAGCGACAACGGGGTGTAGCGCAGCGCGGCCAAATCCACCAGGCTCCGCCGGTACGTCGACGCGAGCGGCTCACACTCGCAGGACAGTCGAGGTGCCCGGGCGATCCACTCGTCCAGTTCCCGGCGCATCTCCGGCTTGGCCCGGTCAAAGTGCTGACCGAGCATCCCTTCGCGCAGGTCACGACCGTCCGGACCGATCGCCGTGGTCTTCACCTTGATGTGGGTGATCCACTTGCCGTGCGGCTCGATGACGATGGCGAAGCTCAGTCCGTGCTCGTCGATCGCTGCCGGCTCGCTGCTGGAGATGACCGTCTCCCGGTGGAAGCTTTCCCGCTGGTAGCCGAGCCGCAGGCAGTCCCGGTCGACGTGGGCGTAGTGCTTGCCGACCTTGTTCCGGACGTCCTTGATCTCGAACAGGTCGGCGAAGTCACTGCCCGCCTCCAGCCGGACGTTCAGCTCCACCGGCTCCTGGGCATGGTTGAGAATGGTTATTTCCTCGTCGAAGCTGCCGCCCACCCAGCGCTGCCGGATCACCGACATCTCGGCGTCGACGTAGTGGGTCGGCTCGCCGGGCACCAGGAAGAACCGTGCCTCGAAGTACTGCAGGTCATCGACCGACAGTGAGGACAGCCGCTCACCGTCAATGGTCAGCTGCCACTTCGACAGGAACCGGGTGTCGAACGAGAACAGCCCGGTGGGTGCCGCCGGAGAGGCGTCGATGTCGCCCTGACTGTCACTGACCACGAAGGTGTTACCGTCCAGGATACTGACCATTCCCTCGGTCATTGCTCAGTCCTCTCCCGCCGGGCGAACGCGCGTGGGTCGTGGGAACCGGGTGGGCCGGGCATCATCCGCTCGATCAGGATCAGCAGGCGAAGATCGCCGAGCACCATGATGTCGCCGCGTAACATCGCCGCCATCGGGTTGATCTCGCCCCGGGCCATCCCTTCGAAGACCTCCTGATCGGTACGCAGCACGCTCTCTGCGTCCCGCTGCTCGCGCACCAGGCTGGCCCGGCCGTCATCGAAGGTGACGAACCAGTAGTCCACCTGTTCGTCGTGTGCCAGGTCGAACCGCACCGTCCCGGAGATCTGCCGCAGCAGCGCCGCGTTCTCCTTATGGCCGAGGCGGTCGAAGAACTCCCGCGTCGCCGGCATCGGTTCACGCGCCGAGGCCGCCCGTGTGGTCTGCGCCCGCTGCGTCGTCTGCGGCATGATCCGCTCCCTCCACCCAGTGGCAGGGTCGCGGCCGATCGGGTGGCACGGCATCACCCGTACCGGGTGAAGCCGGCCCGGTTGTCGGGCCAGGAGCGCCGGTGCTCGATCAGTCGGCGGAGATGCCGTACGCGGTCCAGCCCCGGTCGCGGAACCCGGCGGCCGAGGCCACCTTCGCCGACGCGGCGTTGCCCACCGCGTGCAGGTAGGTGGGGACGGCGCCGCCGTCGAGCACCCGACGGGCGGCCTGGGCGACCAGCCGGCGGGCCAGACCACGATCACGCGCCGCCGGTACGGTGCCGACCGCAATCTCCTGGCCGTGCGCGTCGTGCCGCTTCAGCCCGACCCCGGCCAGGAACGTCCCGTCGGCGTCCCGGGCGACCAGTACCGGGTTGGTGAACTGCCGCAGCCAGGGCGGTAACGACTCGTCGGCGGAGTCGATCCAGTCCCCGGCGTCGGGCAGCGGTGCCGGCGCCAGACAGTACCGGAACACCGTGCGCTGCGCCCGCCAACCGGGACGGCCGACCGCGGTGGGCAACTTGGCCAGCAGGTCGGTGAGCGGCAGGTCGGCCAACGCGCGTACCGCCTCGACCTTGTCGGGTGGTACGGACAGCACCGCGCCGCCGGGTGCCCCCACGCCGACCACCGGATGCGGCCGGCCGTCCCAGCCCGGTCGGACTCGCCGCTCCGAGCCGACCACCTGCAACGCCCGACCGGCCGGCCACTGGCCCAGCCAGCTGACCAGATGGTGGTAGAGACGCTTGTCCAGCATCCTGCCTGCCTCCTGCCGTACGGGGCGGCCCGCGCGCCGCCCTGATGGAGAAGCCGTTCACCCGTCCGGAAATGCCGCTGTCCGGAAACGCCGCTGTCTACCCTGCCGAAAGTATGCAGCTTTTCCGGCCGATGTGGTCAGTTGGCCGAAGATGTGCGAACCAATGTCCGGATCTGGCGCAACAGCACCGATAATGCGGCGAGGTCGGCCGGCGACTGGGCGAAGTCCTCCATCGCCCGCCGTACCCGGGCCACCGCGCTGGCGTTGTCCTGCTCCCACTGTTCGGCCCGGTCCTGCACCGCCAGCTCGCCCGGGGTGGCGGTGAGCACTTCGACGGTGAGCGCCGCCAGCGCGGCGTACAGGTCGTAGCGCAGCGCGGTGCGGGCCAGCGTCTGCCACCGGTCCTCGCGCGGCAGCAGCGATATCTTGCTCAACAGCCAGTCCACCCGGAACCGTTCCGAGAGCATGAAGTACACCGAGGCGACCTCGGTCACGTCCCGGCCGGTGTCGGCGGCGGTCTCCACCACGTCGAGCAGCCCGAAGCTGTACATGATCCGGGTCGCCCGGTCGGCGAGATCCGGGGGCAGGCCGCGACCGGTCATGGTGTCGACGTGGGCGCGCAGCGACTCCCGCTCGTCACCCCGGAAGTAGTCGCCCAGCTGCGGCAGCAGCCGGGACACCCCGTCGCGCAGCCGGGCGGTCTCTCCCGGCACGTCCAGTGGGGACTTGCGGTTGGTGACCAGCCAGCGGACCGCCCGGTCCAGCAGCCGGCGGCTCTCCAGGTAGACCGAGACCTGCGCGGCGGTGCCGACAACGTTGTCCAGCGCGTCGATGTCTGCCCACAGCGTGTCGAGCCCGAACACGTCGCGGACCACCACGTAGGCCCGTAGCACGTCGGCGGCCGACGCCCCGGTCTCCTCCATCGTCCGGTAGACGAAGGACATACCACCCCGGTTGACCGCCTCGTTGACCAGGCTGGTCACCACGATCTCCCGGCGCAGCCGGTGATCGGTCATCCGGGCGGCGTACCGCTCGCGCAGCGGGGTCGGGAAGTAGTCGACCAGCACCCGATCGGTCCACGCCTCGTCGGGCAGCCCGTCGGCCAGCACCTGCCCCTCGACGGAGATCTTGGCGTAGGCGAGCAGCACCGCGAACTCGGGCAGGGTCAACCCGTCCGCGCCGGCGCGGATCCGCTCCGCCAGATCGTCGTCGGACGGCAGCGCCTCCAACTCCCGGTCCAGCTGCCCGGACTGTTCCAGGTCGGTAATCATCCGCCGGTGCACCGGCAGCAGCGGACGTGCCTGGGCGCAGGCGTTGGCCAGGGCCCGAGCCTGGTCGTAGTTGTCCCGCAGCACCAGCGCGGCGACCTCGTCGGTCATCTCCACGAGCAACGCGTCACGCTGCGGTACGGTCAGTTCGCCATCGGCCACCGCGCCGCCCAGCAGGATCTTGATGTTGACCTCGTGGTCGGAGCAGTCCACGCCCGCCGAGTTGTCGATGAAGTCGGTGTAGATCCGCCCGCCGGCGGTCGCGTACTCGATCCGGCCACGCTGGGTGAGCCCCAGGTTGCCGCCCTCGCCGACCACCTTCGCCCGCACCGACCGGCCGTCGACCCGGATCGGGTCGTTGGCCTTGTCGCCGACGTCGGCATGCGACTCGCCGGAGGCCTTGACGTAGGTGCCGATGCCGCCGTTGAACAGCAGGTCCACCGGGGCGCGCAGGATCGCCCGGATCAGCTCCGGCGGGGAGAGCAGGTCGACCCCGTCGTCGAGGCCGAGCGCCGCGCGGACCTGCCGGCTGACCGGCACCGACTTGGCGGTACGCGGGTACACGCCACCGCCAGCCGAGATCAGCCCGGTGTCGTAGTCGGCCCACGACGACCGGGGCAGGTCGAACAGCCGCCGCCGCTCGGCGTACGAGGTGGCCGCGGCCGGATCCGGGTCGAGGAAGATGTGCCGGTGGTCGAAGGCTGCGACCAGCCGGACGTGTTCGGACAGCAGCATCCCGTTGCCGAACACGTCGCCGGACATGTCACCGATGCCGACCACCGTGAAGTCCTGCCGTTGAACGTCCACCCCCAGGTCACGGAAGTGCCGCTTGACCGACTCCCAGGCCCCCCGCGCGGTGATCCCCATCTTCTTGTGGTCGTAGCCGGCCGACCCGCCGGAGGCGAACGCGTCGCCCATCCAGAAACCCCGGGAGATCGAGATCGCGTTGGCCACGTCGGAGAAGGTCGCGGTGCCCTTGTCGGCGGCGACCACCAGGTACGGGTCGTCGCCGTCGTGGCGCACCACCCGCTGCGGCGGCACGATCTGCCCGGCGACGATGTTGTCGGTGACGTCCAGCAGACCGGAGATGAACTGCTGGTAGCAGGCCACCCCCTCAGCCTGGGCCGCTTCCCGGTCCGGTGGCTCGGCCGCCGCCCGACCGCGCGCGGTACCGCCGGGCTGCTTGACCACGAAGCCGCCCTTGGCGCCGACCGGCACGATCACCGCGTTCTTCACCATCTGCGCCTTGACCAGGCCGAGCACCTCGGTACGGAAGTCCTCCCGTCGGTCCGACCAGCGCAGCCCGCCCCGGGCGACCTCACCGAAGCGCAGGTGCACCCCCTCGAACCGGGGCGAGTAGACGAATATCTCGTACGCCGGCCGGGGCGCCGGCAGGTCCGGCACGGCCTGCGGGTCGAGCTTGATCGCCACGTACGGGACCGGGCGGCCGTCGACACCCCGCTGGTAGAAGTTGGTCCGCAGGGTGGCCAGGATCAGCGTCAGGTAGCTGCGCAGGATCCGGTCCTGGTCGAGGCTGTCCACTTCGTCGAACTGGCGGCCGATCACGGCGACCAGTTCCTGGCCGCGCCGGCGGCGGCGCTCGTCGTCGACGTCGGGCCCCGGCGCGAACCGGGTCTCGAAGAGCTGGATCAGCAGCGCGGCGATCGCCGGGTAGGCGACGAAGGTGGACTCCATGTACTCCTGGGAGAAGACCGCGCCGGCCTGGCGCAGATACTTCGCGTACGCCCGCAGCACCACCACCTGCCGCCAGGTCAGCCCGGCGCGCAGCACCAGCTCGTTGAGGCCGTCGATCTCCGCCTCACCGCGCCAGGCCGCCGAGAACGCGTTCTCCACGTGCGGCCGGACCTCGGCCATCGCCCGGGCGCCGACCGGCAGCCGCAGCCCGAAGTCGTACAGGTAGATCCGCTGGTCGACCCGGTCGATCTCGTACGGCCGTTCGTCGATCACCTGCACGCCGAGGGAGTGCAGCACCGGCAGCACGTCGGACAGCACCATCGGTTCGCCGTACCGGTAGACCTTGAACCGCACGTCCCGCTCGTCGACCCCGGCGCCGCCGGGTGGCCGGAACAGGTGCATCTCCAGCTGGCCGGGCTCCTCCAGCAGTTCCAGCTTGGCCAGGTCCTGGACCGCCTCGTACGCGGTGTGCTCCTCCTTGTACCCCTCCGGGTAGGCGTCGGCATACCGCCGGTGCAGCGACTTGGCCGACTCGTCGCCCAGCTTGCGTTCCAGCACCAGCCGGAAGTCGTCCTCCCACAGCCGGGTGGCTTCGGCGAGCAGTTCGGCGAGCCGGTCCGGGTCCAGCTCGGCGGGCGGCGACGCCGGGTCGGTACGCACGATGAAGTGCACCCGGGCCAGCATCGACTCGGTGACCCGGGTGGTGTAGTCGACGCCGACCCCGTTGAGCTCGCGCAGCAGGATCTGCTGCATCCGCAGCCGGTTGTGCGTGGTGAACCGGTCCCGGGGCAGGTAGATCAGGCAGGACAGAAACCGCCCGTACCCGTCGGAGCGCAGGAACAGCCGCAGCTGCCGGCGGCCGGCCATCCGCAGCACCCCGAGTACGGCGTGGTAGAGGTCGTCGGTGCGGATCTGGAACAGCTCGTCGCGCGGATAGGTCTCCAGGATCTGCAGCAGGTCCTTGCCGGAGTGGCTGCGTGGGCTGAGCCCGGAGCGCTCCAGCACCTCGGCGACCTTGCGCCGGACCACCGGCAGCTCCTGCACGCTGGTCCGGTACGCGGCGGTGGAGAACAGCCCGAGGAACCGGCGCTCGCCGACCACCGCGCCGGCCGGGTCGAAGACCTTGACGCCGACGTAGTCGAGGTAGGCGGCCCGGTGCACGGTGGCCCGCGAGTTGGCCTTGGTGATGATCAGCAGCCGCTGTTCCAACGCCTTCGCCGCCGCCTGCGGGGTCATCGAGGTGAGCGGGCGCGGCCGGGTCTGGTCCTGGCGCAGGATGCCCAGCCCGGAACCGAGCACCGCGACCAGCGCCTTGTCCCCGTCTCCGCTGTCGACCAGCCGGTACTCCCGGTAGCCGAGGAAGGTGAAGTGGTCGTCGGCCAGCCAGCGCAGCAGCTCGACCGAGTCGGTGAGGTCCTTCTCCGGCACCGGCGGCGCGTCGGGTGATCCGGGCTCCGCCCGGTCGAGTTCGTCGGCCAGGGCCAGCGCCCGCTGCCGCATCCGGGGCCAGTCCTCCACCGCTTCCCGGACGTCGGTGAGGACCCGCTGCAGGTCGCGGCGCAGCCGGTCCAGGTCACCGGCGATCCGGATTGGGTCGATCTCGATCCGGATCCAGCTCTCCACCAGGTCGCCGTCGATCGCGTCGTCCGGCTCGACGTCGGCCGCCACCTCGGTGAGCTGGCCGAGTGGTTCGCGGCGGACCACCACCAGCGGGTGCACCAGCAGATGGACGTCGAAGTGCCGTTCGGCCAGCAGCGCGGTCACCGAGTCGACCAGGAACGGCATGTCGTCGGTGACGATCTCGACGATCGTGTACGGCCGGCCGTCGCCGGGCGGGGTCAGCCGCAGCTTCAACTCGCCGGGCAGCCGGTGCCCGGCCAGCTCCCGGTGCGCTCGGGCGGCGTC
The DNA here is from genome assembly GCF_048060215.1 of Micromonospora sp. LOL_021. Taxonomy (NCBI): domain Bacteria; kingdom Bacillati; phylum Actinomycetota; class Actinomycetes; order Micromonosporales; family Micromonosporaceae; genus Micromonospora; species Micromonospora sp. LOL_021. The sequence goes on from NZ_JBHMIN010000003.1 coordinate 137,976, forward strand.
GAGCATCTCCTGCGGACGGCAGCCGACCAGCTCCTCGTCGGCGGCGAACCGCCAGAACCGGTCCACCAGGGATGCGGCGTCGTGGTCGGTGTCGGCCAGCGACACCGCCTGGGCGATCAGCCGCTCGGCGCTGGGCATCGGTTCGTCGTACCCGTTGTCGTCGGTGTCGTCGACCACGGCGGCCAGCGCCGACTCCGGCGGCGCGAACGTCTGGAGGTCGAACACCTCGTCCGGATCCGGCTCGGACTGGCGGTGCGGCCCGGCGCTCTGCCGGCGACGCTGCCCGTCACCGCCCGAGGCCTGGCGTTTCGACTTCGTGACCGGACGGCGGTTCATTGGCGCAGACTCCCCTCGGCCCCACCACGCTGTGGGGTCAACCTCGGCCAAGCCTATTCCTCCCGGATCGTCGTTCCGACGGCACACCGGCCCCCCGTCGTCGGCTTGGCGACACCGTTTGACCACGTCGTGTGATATGCCCTGGACGCAACGGGACAGCGGTTCATCCGGTACCCCGGGGGACAGCGGTCCATGCGCGCACGTACTACCGTTCCGGTGTCCGCCATGCGTCCGGAAGGGGGCCGTCGCATGCGCCGCAAGGCGACCGTCGCGATCGCGCTGCTACTCGCCGTCACCACACTGACCAGCTGTTCCTCCGATGACGGACCGGACGCCACAGTCGCGGCCTTCGTCGACGGATGGCACTCCGGTGACCTCACCGACATCGGCTTCATCACCCCGGCCGGCGAACGGGTGCCCGCCACCGACGTCACCGAGGAGCTGACCGCCCTCGTCGGCGATCTGAAGGACACGCCGCCGCAGCTGCGTCCGGACGGCGACGCCGAGGTGACCGAGGACATCGCGACCGCCACCGTCGCCGTCGAATGGACGCTGCCTGGCGATGTGCGGTGGAGCTACCCGACGTCGGTCCGGCTACGCCGGGGCGCCGACGACGCCTGGCAGATCATCTGGGAGCCGGCGATCGTCCACGAGCGGCTCGGCAGCGGCGACCAGCTGGCACTGAACCGGCTCGCCCCGCCCCGCGGCGCCATCCTGGACGGGGCCGGGCAACCGATCGTCGCGCCGCGCCCGGTGGTGGTGGTCGGCGTACAGCCCAGCGAGGTCGACGACCCGGCCGCCCTGGCCGACCAGCTCGACGCCGCGTTCCGGGCGATCCGACCGGCGATCAGCCCGCCGGTCGACGTCTCCGGGCTGGCGGACCGGCTCGACGCGGCGAAACCGGACGCCTTCGTCGAGGTGGTCACCCTGCGCGAGGAGGCGTACGAGCAGATCCGGGACCGGATCTACGAGCTGCCCGGCACCAAGTTCCGCCGGCAGGAGTGGGACCTGGCCCCCACCCGGGAGTTCGCCCGGGCACTGCTCGGCACCGTCGACCCGGTGCAGCGGCAGGACATGGAGGCGCACCCCGGCCGGTACGAGGTCGGCGACCTGGTCGGCCACGGCGGCCTGCAGGGCGGGTACGAGGAGCGGCTACGCGGCGTACCCGGGTATTCGGTGCAGATCGTCGGGACCGCCCCGGACGGCACCGTCTCCAGCGACGAGGTGGTGTTCCGCGCCGACGCCCAGCCGGGTGAGCCGCTGCGGACCACGTTGGACACGGCCGTGCAGACCGCCGCCGACGCCGCGCTGGCCGACGAGGGGCAGCGGGCCGCGCTGGTGGCGGTGCGGGTCAGCGACGGCGCGCTGGTCGCCGTCGCCAACGGCCCCGACGGTGGTACGGAGAACCTGGCGTTGACCGCGCAGGTCCCGCCCGGCTCCACGTTCAAGATGGTCAGCGCGCTCGGGCTGCTCGAAGCCGGCGCGGTCGACCCGGACGCGCCGGTCGACTGCCCGAAGACGGCCACCGTCGACGGACGCTCGTTCACCAACTCCGACGGCTTCGAGCTGGGTCGGGTGCCGTTCCGGACCGCCTTCGCCAAGTCGTGCAACACCACCTTCGTCGAGCTGGCCCCGCAGCTGGAGGCGGACGGGCTGGCCGAGGCGGGCCGGCTGCTCGGGCTGGAAGGCGAATGGCGGCTCGGCGTGTCCGCCTTCACCGGCGCGGTCTCCGCCGGTGGCCCACCGGCGGAACGGGCCGCCGCCGCCTTCGGCCAGGGCACCACGCTGGTCAGCCCGGTGGCGATGGCCGGCGCCACCGCGGCGGTCGTCCGGGGGCAGTGGCGCCAGCCGACGCTCATCGTCGAGCCGCCGCCGCCGTCGGCTGTGCCGGACGGCCCGCAGCTGGACCCGGCGGCGGTGCAGGCGCTGCGGACGATGATGCGTGAGGTGGTCACCGACGGCACCGGGCAGGCGTTGCGGGACGTGCCGGGCGAGCCGGTGCACGGCAAGACCGGCACGGCCGAGTACGACGACGACCCGGCGAACACGCACGCCTGGTTCGTCGGCTGGCAGGGCGACCTGGCCTTCGCCGTCTTCGTCGAGCAGGGCGGCTCCGGCTCCGGGCGGGCGGTCCCGATCGCTGAGCGGTTCCTGCGCGGGCTCGCCACCGACTGACCCCGGCAGCGGCCCCTGGTTGGCGGACTCGATCCGACCGGCTCGTCACACCTTCAGAATGTCCACGTCGTACAGCGCTACCGACGAGTCGCGGGAGGCGAGCGTCGCACCCTCGACGATCGCCTGCGCCACCAGCATTCTGTCGAAGGGATCTCGGTGATGCGCAGGTAGGCGACCAGCCGCGATCGCGTGAGCGTGGGTCACCGGCAGCTCGACGAAACCCATGTTCCGCACCTGCTCGGCGAGGTCGGTCGGGCCGGTGAGCTTTCCGGTGGCCTGCTTGATGGTGATCTCCCACAGGCTGACCGGAGACAGGAAGATGTCCGGGTCGTGGCGGAGCCGGTCGAGGAGGTCGTCGCCGAGGGTGGCGTCGCCGGTGATGGCCCACAGCGCGACGTGGGTGTCCAGCAGCAAGCTCATGCGCCGACGCCGAAGTCGGCGGCGATCTCGGCGTTGGTCTGGGCCGAGTCCCAGTCCTCGGACAGGTCCAGCTGCCCCGCGAGTGAGCCGACCGCGGTCCGATTGGCCCGACGTACCAACGGCACCACCTTCGCCACCGGGGTACCTGCCCGGTCGATGATGATCTCCTCGCCGCGCTCCACCCGCTCGATGATGCGCGAGAGGTGGGTCTTGGCGTCGTGCATGTTGTAGTGCACGGCCTCGGCAGACATGACTAGACCTCCCAGTTAGCTAGCATCTTAGTCCACCCCGGCATGGTGGCGCGACGATTCCCCAGCGGTAACAGATCACGTGTCGGTGGCGGGCGGAGCCGGCGGTTCGGCGGCCGGCGGTTCTTGCGGCGACGGCTCGGTGGAGTCAGCGTCAGAAAGCTGCGGGGACGGCGCCTGTCGCCGCAGCCGTCCGGGTTTCGCCGCCCCACCATTTGATGCGCTCCGATCCGCGACCGTCAAGGTCACCGCCGGAGGCGGCACCGCCGGCCGCAGCCCGGCAACCGCCGGTGTCTCCTGCTCGGCAGGGGCGGCAACAGTCGAATCGGCTGCCTGTGACGGTGTCTCCTCAACCGGAACGCGGTCGGCGTGCACCGGGCGCAGGCCGGCCACCAGGGTCGAGACGATGTCGGCGGCGTAGCTGCCGTCCGGGTCGTAGTCGGGGTCGAAGACGGTCAGCTCGACGCCGAGGCAGTGCGGGGTGTCGACCAGGTCCGCGAGCAGCAGTTCCAGCTCGGCGAAGGCGATGCCGCCCGGATCCGGCGCGTCGACCGCCGGCATCACCGCCGGGTCGAGCACGTCCACATCGACATGTACCCAGTAGCCGGCGCAGTCGGCCAGCTGGTCACGGGCCCACTGGGCGCTGCGCGCCGCCCCCTCCGCGCGCAGCTCCGGCACCGGGCGGGTGACGATACCGGCCGCCTGCAGATCCAGCCGGTACTCGTCCTGGGCCCGGATACCGAGCACCACGACGTCGATGTCGCGAAAGTACGGCCGGCGGCCCTCGATCCCCGCCAGATCCGGCTGGCCCCGGCCGGTGACCAGGGCCAGCCCTTCGCCGGCTGCCGCACCGACGTAGGAGGCGTTGCCGGGATGCCGGAAGTCGGAGTGCCCGTCGACGTAGACCAGGCCGATCCGCCCGCCGACCGCCTCGCCGAGCCGGTGCATGGCGAGCGCCCCGCCGAGCAGGATCGAGCAGTCGCCGCCCAGCACCACCGGGAACTCCCCGGCGTCGATGACGGCACCGATCCGCCCGGCGAGGGCGATCGTGTACGCCGAGATCGACCCGGCGTGGCAGACCCCGTCGCCGGGTCGCCAGTCCGCCGGGTCGTACCGGGGCGGGGTCAGACACCCGGCGTCGCGGGCGCCGAGGCGACCCACCAGCTGATGGTCCCGCAGTGCGCCGGGCGCTTTCGCGCAGCCAGGCACCGACGTCCCGGTCGGCGGTCGCAGACCGAGATTCGACGGTGCGTCCAGTACGGCGATCCGGCGCATCTGCGGGGCTCAGAACAGTGCGCTGGCCAGCGCCCGGCGGGCCCTGGTCACCGCCGGGTCGTCCGGACCGGCCATGATGAACAGCGACACCAGGTGTTTGCGGACGGTCTCCCGGTCGTCACCGGCGCTGCGCCGGACCAGGCCGATCAACCGCTGGTACGCCTGCTCCGCCTGACCGCCGAGCACCTCCACGTCGGCGGCGAGCAGCTGGGCCGGTACGTCGTCCGGGGCCGACGCCGCCGCGTCGAGCGCGGCCGCCGGCTGCACCCCCTGCACCCGGCGGGCCAGGGCGACCTGGGCCAGCCCGGCCTCGGCGGCGGTGTCCGCCGGCGCCTCGTTGAGGATCTTCCGGTAGGCCTGCTCGGCGGCGTCCAGGTCGCCCATCATCAGCGCCTCGTCGGCGGCGTTGAGCAGCGGGTTCTCCGGCTCCTCGACGGTGACGCCGCCGGCTTTGAGCACGGCGCCGAGCCACTGCCGCAGCTGGGCCTCCGGCACCACACCGGCGAACGCGTCGACCGGCTGGCCGCCGACGACGGCGTACACCATGGGGATGCTCTGCACCCGGAACATCTGCGCCAGGCGCTGGTTGCTGTCCACGTCGATCTTGGCCAGCGTCCAGGCGCCACCGCCCTCGGCCGCGAGTCGCTCCAGCAGCGGCGACAGTTGCTTGCAGGGCTCGCACCACTCGGCCCAGAAGTCGATGACCACCGGTGTGGTCATCGACCGTTCGAGAACCTCGGTCTGGAAGGTCGCCTCGGTGACGTCGATGACGGCACCGGCTGCCGCCGGTGCGCCGGTCGCCGGGCCGCCACCGGCCCGGGTCGGGGTCCCGTCCGGCCGGTTCCCGCCGGCCGGCGCTGCGCTGCGCAGCGAGCTGAGGTCTACCGCGCCGCGAGTGAAAATCGACGGGGTGGTACGTGGGTCGCTCATGGTTACCTAGTCTCGCACGCGCAGGGCGCGTCCCAACGCCAGCGCCACCGCCCCGAACAGCAGCATGACGCCGATCACGGGGAGCAGCACGGCGACCGGCCGGGGCCACTCGACCGGGGCGAGCGCGATGTCGCCGTCGGTGGCGACCGGCAGGTAGCCCCCGGTGGCCCACCAGGCGAGCAACGCGGCGCCGAGCCCGGTCACGGTGGCCAGCACCACCGCCGGCAGCGCGCTCCAGCGCAGCGACCGGGCCGCGGTCCGCGCCGGCAGCCCCTGGACGGTCAGCGCCGTCAGGTCCTCGCCCCGGCGGCTCCGTTCGACCACGGCCAGCAGCACCATCCCGGCGCAGGCCAGCACCACGGCGAGCGCGGCGGCGAGCAGGTGGAACCAGATCGCCAGGGCCGGTGCCGTCCGGTCGAGCCGCTGGCGCACCCGCTCGGGGGTGACCTCGCCGGTCACGGTGAGCCCGGCCGCGTCGAGCCGCTCGGCGACGTCGGCCGGGGCGTCCCGGCTGAGCCACACCTGGGCAGCGTCGAGCACCGTGTTCTCCGGCACCGACCGGACGGCGTACTCCAGGTCGACCAGGAGGCCGCGGGTGCCCAGGGCCGGCAGCACCTCGACCGGTGCCTCGGTCACCGACTCGACCGGTGCGCCGGTCTCCAACCGCATGGTGGTGCGCTTGAGCCCCTGCGGCCGGTCGTCGACCCGGGTGACCAGGGCCGGCAGCGGGAGCGGGACGTCGGCCGGCAGGATCCACGGGTCGGCGGCGTCGCCGGGGCGTACCCGCAGCCCGGCCGGGTCGACATCGACGGCGCCGCCGGAGGGCAGACGCCAGCGGGTCTCGTCGGCCAACGCGGCCGGGTCGAGCAGCCGGGTCCCGTCCACGGCCAGCCCGGTCACCGTCACGTCCGGGACCACCCGGAAGGTGGTCTCCTCCGGCGACGTCGCCGCGCCGCCGCCCGCCTCGGGCCGGACGGAGAACCCGGCCAGCTGGCAGCCGTCGGCACAGTCGACGGGCATCGGATAGCTGCGCTGCCCGGCGCTGGCGGTCACCGACGCGGCGACCATGCGCCCCGACGGGGACCGCAGGTGCACGGTGAACCGCACGTCGCCGACCGGTGGTGCGTCGTCGTCCGGCGGCCCGGCTGCGGTACGCCCCGGGGCGGCGAGGGTCAACTCGACGGCCAACTCGGTCCCGGTGACGGCGACCGGCGCGCCCGCCGGTGTCCGCAGCCGGTCGGCGACCTCAGCCGAGTCAGCGGGGCCGAACTCCGGCCGCCACTGGGCGGTGGCCGCCAGGGCGGCGGTGTCGGCCAGCAGCACCGGAATGTCGGCACCGGTCCCGGCGTCGGCACCGGCCCGCCCGACGGCCATGGCGTACCGGCCGTCGGGGTCGACGCTGCGCACGGCGGTCAGCAGGGTCCCGGCGGGAACCGGCAGCACGGTCAACGCCCGGTCGGTACCGGCCTGGACCTCGGCCCGCGCCGACCGGGACTGCTCCGCCACGTCGAACGCGACGGCCGCGTAGCCGGTCACCGCGACGGTGACCGTGAGCAGCGTGAACAGGCGTTGACCGGCCGGCTGGCGGGCCAGGTGCAGCAGCCCCAGGGCGGCGGCGAGCCGGCCCCGGCGCAGGGCGGCGGCACCGAGTCGCCCGGTCAGTGGCGCCACCAGCCGGGCGGCTACCAGCGCCACGGTCACCCCGATCAGGGCCGGCACCAGCAAGGACAGGCCGACCAGTTCGCTGTCGAAGAGCCGCAGCTGGGCTACGGCGACCACGGTCAGGGCCAGCATGACCGCCTCGACCAGCAGTGATGCCCATCGCCGGGTCCGGGGCGGCACCCGCCGCAGCAGGTCGACCACCGGGCTGGCCAGTTCCCGGCGCTGGGCGAGGATCGCGACAGCCAGCGCACCGACGAGCGTGGCGCACCCGGCCAGCACGGCCGTACCGGAGGTGACCGGCGCGAACCGGCCCTCCAACCGCAGGCCGGCGAGGACGCCGACGAACACCGACCCCAGCAGGTAGCCGACCGGTGCGCCGAGGGCGATCGCGACCGCTGGTTCGCCGGCGGCCAGCAGCCAGCGGGCCCGCCGGGGCGTACCGCGCAGCGCGAGCAGGCCCAGTTCGGTACGGCGGGCAACGGTTCCGGCGGCGACCGCCATGAAGACGACGAACAGGCAGAGGATCACCAGCGGTACGGCGGCGACCGGCACCACCTGACGGGTCAACGCCTGGGCCTGCGCGATCCGGTCCAGCAACGAGCTCACGCTGTCGGTCAGGTGGACGAACCCGCCGCCCTCGGCGCTGAGCCGCTCGCCGATGTCGTCGAGTTGCCGGTCGAGGGCCGGCAGCCGCTCCGGTCGCAACGCGTCGTCGCTGGCCAATGCCTCGACGCTACGGAAGTCGCCCGGCCGGTCGATGTCGTCGACGGTGAACCGGCCGGCGAAGACCGGTTCACGGTAGGCGTCCAGCGTGCCCGGGACGAAGTACGGCGTACGGCCCCAGTAGAGCGCGTCCGGATCGAGCGGCGCGTAGAGGCCGACCACGGTGACCTGGGCCGGTGCGCCGGCGGGGCGGTAGATCCGTTGCCCTGGGTCGTACTGGGCCACGGTGATGGTCATACCCTGGCCGGGGACCACTCCCAGCCGGCGGGCCGTGTCGAGGCCGAGGACCACCTCGTACGGCGACATCAGGCACCGGCCCTCGACCATCCGCAGGTGGGCGCAGACGTCCTCGCGGAAGACCAGGTACGACACCTCGGTGGCGACGGATTCGACGCCGAGGATCGGCGACTGCACCGAGTAGACCGTACGGAACCCGGGCAGGTCACCGACCGCCTTCGTGACGGCCCGGAACGCGCCCTCCTGGCCCGGGGGCAGGTCGGGAACGGACAGACTGACCGTACGCTGTGACCGGCCGGTCGCCGACGTCTCCGCCGCCACCACGGCCCGGTCGGCGGCGGCCAGGTACGCCGGGCCGGTCACCGCCGCCGCCGTGGCGAAGACGCTGAGTACGCAGACCACGACCGCCTGACCGCGCCGGGCGGCCACCATCGACAACAGCAGTGAGATCATCGGTGGCTCCGGTCGGCGGGTCGGGTGTCGACGGCAGGCTCCTCGGCGGGGGATTCGACCGCACGGACCAGGCGGTGGCCCGCGAATACGGCGGCGCCGCCGAGCACGACCGTCGCGGTGATCAGGGTGATCAGCAGTGGCACCGGTCGCGGGCCGATCCGCAGCGGCAGCACCGCCCAGTTGTCGACGAAGACCGGCATCGTCTGCAGGACGGGCAACCGGCCGACGACGGTCACCAGCAGCCCGACCACCGCCGCGAGCGCCGCGGTGACGACGTACCCGCCGTAGGCGATCCGGGCCACTGCTCTGGCCGGCAGACCCTGCGTCCGCAGCGCTGTCAGCTCCGCGGACCGGTCGCCCCGCTCCACCGCCGCGACCACCATGAGCGCGCCGGCCGCCAGCAGCAGCCCGATGAGGCCGGCGGCGAGTTGGAACCGCAACGCCGACGGTGCCCCCTGCCGGCCCAGCTGCTCCACCACGTCGGCCTGGGACTCGACGCCGACGACCGTCAGGCCCTGCGCGGTGAGCCGGTCGGCCAGGTCAGCGGGGGCGTCGGGGGCCAACCACACCTGGGGGACGTCGCCACTGCCGGCGCCGCCGGCCAGCCGGTCGGCCAGCTCCAGGTCGACCAGGTAGCCGCGGACCCGGGCCTGCGGCAGGGCGTCGGCCACTGCCACGTACCGCACCGGCAGGTCGTCGGCGCCGAAGACCGCCAGCCGGGGGTCGCCGGGCAGCTGCGGTGCGAGTTCCGGGCCGGAGCGCACCACCGGCAACGGCACCGGCGTCTCGATCACGTGGACCCGGGTGGACCGGTCCCGGCCCGGCCCGGGCGCGGTGACGGTCAGGCCCCCGTCGACGACGGTCAACGCGGGCCCGATCGCGCCGGCCGCGACCGGGCCGCGCCAGTTGCGCAGGTCGGCGAAGAAGGCGCGGTCCAGCACGGGGGTGGTGGTGCCGGCCAGTTCCCGCAGGGTGACCGTCAGCCCCGGCTCGGCCGGCACCGGTCGACCGTTCCAGCCCGGTTGCCGCAGCTCCAGCGCGGTGAGCCGGCAGCCGTCCGGTCCGCACCCGTCGACCGTCGCGCGATGTTCGCCGGGGGTCGGCCCGAGCGGACCGAAGACCGCCGTCACCGGGTCGCCCACCTGGTCGACCAGGTGGGCGACGACGCTGACCGGTACGTCGGCCGGCCCGGCCGCCGTCAGCCGCAGCTCACCGTCGGCCACCGTGACCCCGGTGACCGGGGCGGTCAACGCGGCGGCCACCTCGGCGGCCGCCGGCCCGTACCAGGGGTGCCAGGCGGCGACGGCGGCGAACCTCGCGGTGTCCACCGCCAGGATCTGCTGGGCGGAGCCGGGGGCGTTGCCCACCACCGCCATGGCCTGCCGGCCGGACGGGTCGGCTGCCCGGACCGCGGCGAGCAGGTGGGCCCGGCTGCGGGCCTGCACGGTGAGGACCTGGTCGGTGCCGACGGCGTGGGTGGCCCGGGTGGCGCGGGCGTCGACCGACTCGGTCCAGCCGGAGATCGCCGTCCCGAACAACGCCACCGCGACGGTGAGCAGCGCGACGAGCCGGGCGATGCCCGGGCGGCGGGCCAGGTGCAGCGCGGCCAGCGCGGCGGGCAGTCGGCCCTGGCGCAGCAACGCGGCACCGGAGCGGGCCGCCCCCGGGGTGGCGAACCGGCCGGTGATCAACGCGACGGCGAGCGCGAGCAGCGCCGGGGCGAGCAGCACGACGCCGCTGACCTCGCCCGGCGCGGTGGTGGCGGTGTACGCCTGGTAGAGCCCGGCGGCGGCGACCGCGACGGCGATCAGGTCGACGACGTCGGCCCGCCAGCCGCGATGGCGCGCCGGGACGTGCCGGAGCAAATCCACCACCCCGGCACGGGCGTTACGCAGGTCGGCGGCGATCGCGGCGGCCAGCGCGCCGACGACCGCCGTACCGGCCGCGGCGGCGGCGAGCCGGGCGGCGGTGGCCAGCCGGTCCGGGTCCGGGCCGGCACCGGCGAGCAGCCGGGCACAGAGCACCCCGGCGGCGAGGCCGACCAGCGCGCCGACGAGCATCGGCAGCCCGCTCTGCCCGAGGGTGAGCAGCCAGACCCGCCATCGGGCACCGCCCCGGAGTTTGACCAGCCCCAGGTCACGGCGGCGGTGCTCGGCGGTGTGCCGCACGGCGAAGAACAGGGCGAACCAGGACAGCAGCAGCAACTGCCCGGCGGCCACCCCGACGCCCAGGTTGACCAGTTGACGGTGCCGGGTGATCTGGTTGACCAGGACGCCGGCGTCGGTACGGGTCAGCCAGCGTCCGCTGCCACCACCGGCTGATCGGCGCAGCGCGCTCGCCACGTCGACCCCGTCGACGAAGGCGGCGCCGGGCAGGATCAGATGGTGGTCGACGGAGAGCGCCGAGGCCGGGGTGGCGGCCAGGGTGCCGGCGGTGGCGTACGCCGGGTCACCGCTGTCGGCGCTCGCGTCGTCGGTGCCGGCCCCGGTGCCGAGCAGGCCGAAGGCCCAGTACGGCGAGTGCGGGTCGGCGACCTGGTAGGTGCCGGTGACGGTGAGGGCGATCGCCGCCTGGCGGCTCGCCTGGTGGGTCAGCCGGTCCCCGACGTCGACGCCGAGCCGCTCGGCCGTCCGGGCGCTGATCAGGACGTCGCCGGGGTCGGCGGGGCAGGCACCGGTGATGGTGAGGTGGGTGCAGACCTGCTCCCGGTGCACCAGGTCGGCCAGGAGCCCGACCTGTCCGGAGGCGAGCGTGCCGACGCTCCACACCGAGCTGCTGGCCTGCGCGTCCGGGAATCCGATGACCGCCGAGCCGCCGTCGCGGGCCTGGGCGAGCAGCTCCGCGCCGGCCGTGTCGCGGGCGGCCCGGTCCCCGGTGGTGGGATCGATTACCACGTCACGCGGCAGGTCCGGGCCGTCGAGCTCGATCCGGCCGGTCGCCCGGGCGGCCAGCTGGCCCGGCCCGGCGCCGGCGACGGCCGCCTCGGCGACCGTACGGGTGGCCGCCGCGGCGTACCAGGGGGCGGCGGTGGTCGCGGTGACCGCGAGTGCGGTCAGCACCAGCAGGGCGACGGTCTGGCCCGTCCGGGCCCGGAGTGCCCCGAGAATCAGTGCGAACATCGCGATCAGTCCACAGCGGCGCGGTTGGCGCCGCTGGGCAGCGGGCCGGGCGGGGCCGGATCACCGGGTAGCAGGTGCGGTGGGGCGGCGTCACTGCCGACGACCAGGGTCACGGCGCCGTCGACCTGGGCCACCCGCAGCAGCGTGCCGGGTGGGAAGTCGCCGAGCACCTCGGGCGGCAGCTGCACCGTACCGTCGCCGGCGACGACGGCGAAGTCCTCACCGTCGCGGCCCTCCGCACCGACCCGACCGTCGCGGATGGTCACCGCCCGGCCGAGTCGGGCACCGACGGCGGCGTCGTGGGTGACCACCACGATCGTGGTGCCCCGCTCGGCGTTGACGGTCTCCAACGCGTCGAGCACCTCGTCGCGGCCCCGGGTGTCGAGCTGACTGGTCGGTTCGTCGACCAGCAACAGGCCGGGCGAGGCGGCGACGCCGACCGCCAGCGCCGCCCGCTGCCGGGCACCGGGGGTCAGGTCGGCGATCCGGGCACCGCCCTGACCGGGCAGCCCGACCAGGTCGAGGATGCGATCGGGATCGTCCAGATCGACGCCGGCGGTGGCGGCGGCCCGCCGCTGCGCCAACCACACGTTGCGCCGCAACGTCGCGTACGGCAGCAGGTTGCGCACCGCGCCCTGCAGCACCACCCCAATCTGGGTTCCCCGCATCCGGGCGACCTCCCGGTCGGAGAGCTTGCCCAGGTCGTACCTGCCGACGCTGACCCGCCCGGCGGACGGGCGCATCAGCCCGGCGAGCAGCGCCACCAGGGTCGACTTGCCGGAGCCGGAGGGGCCCACCAGGGCCAGCATCTCGCCCGGATTGATCGTCAGATCGACACCGGAGAGCGCGACCACGTCGCCTGCCTCGCCCCGGTAGATCTGCACGACCCGTCGACAGCTCACCGCAAGTCCCGTCACGGCGTACTGCCTACCACGATCACGCCGGGACCGCTGACCCGGAACAGCTCCGCCCCGGGCCGGCGGCACGGCGGGCAGCCGAAACCGCTGGGTCCGCGCCGAAACCGCCGGAAGTCTCGTCGGGATCCGCGTCAGGATCAGAAGCGCGCCGGCTCGTGGTAGACGCCCCACTCGGCGCGCAGCGCGTCACAGATCTCGCCGAGGGTCGCCTCGGCACGAACCGCGTCGAGCATCGCCGGCACCATGTTGTCGCCGCCCCGGGCCGCGGCGACCAGGTCGTCGAGGCGGCGGCGGACCAGCGGGTCGTCCCGGTCGGCCTTGCGGGCGGCCAGCAACCGGCGCTGCTCGGTCTCCACCTCGTGGGAGATTCGCAGGATCTCCAGCTCCTTGGCGGCCGTACCGGTGTGGCAGTTCACGCCGACGATCTTCTTGCGGCCGTCCTCCACCGCCTGCTGGTAGGCGAACGCCGCCTCGGCGATCTGCCCGGTGAACCAGCCGTCCTCGATGCCGCGCAGGAGGCCGGAGGTCATCGGCCCGATCGGGTGCGGGCCGTCGCCGCCGAGCTGGCGGATGCGGGCGAAGATCTCCTCCGCCTCGGCCTCGATCCGGTCGGTGAGCGCCTCGACGTACCAGGCACCGCCGAGCGGGTCGGCGACGTTGGCCACCCCGGTCTCGTCCATCAGCACCTGCTGGGTACGCAAGGCGATCTCCGCAGACTCGTCGGTGGGCAGCGCCAGGGTCTCGTCGAGGGCGTTGGTGTGCAGCGAGTTGGTGCCGCCGAGCACCGCAGCGAGCGCTTCGACCGCCGTACGTACCACATTGTTGACCGGTTGCTGCGCGGTCAGCGACACCCCGGCGGTCTGGGTGTGGAACCGCAACCACAGGGCCCGCTCGTCGGTGGCGCCGTACTCGTCGCGCAGCCAGCGGGCCCAGATCCGCCGGGCGGCGCGGAACTTCGCGATCTCCTCGAAGAAGTCGACGTGCGCGTCGAAGAAGAAACTCAGGCCGGGGGCGAACCGGTTGACCTCCAGCCCGCGGGAGAGCCCCAGCTCGACGTAGCCGAATCCGTCGGCGAGGGTGTACGCCAGCTCCTGCGCGGCGGTGGAGCCGGCCTCCCGGATGTGGTAGCCGGAGACCGACAGCGGCTTGTAGCGCGGGATCCGCCGCGCGCAGAACTCCATCAGGTCGCCGATCAGCCGCAGATGCGGCTCGGGGCCGAACAGCCACTCCTTCTGCGCGATGTACTCCTTGAAGATGTCGGTCTGCAGCGTACCGTCCAGGGTGGCCAGGTCGGCGCCCTGGCGTTCGGCGGCGACCAGGTACATGCAGAACACCGGCACCGCCGGCCCGGAAATCGTCATCGACGTGGTGACCGCCGCCAGGTCGATGCCGTCGAAGAGCACGTCCATGTCGGCGGCGGAGTCGATCGCGACCCCGCAGTGGCCGACTTCGCCGAGCGACTGCGGGTCGTCGGAGTCGCGGCCCATCAGCGTCGGCATGTCGAACGCCACCGACAGTCCGCCGCCGCCGGCGCCGAGGATCATCTTGTACCGCTCGTTGGTCTGCCGCGCGTTGCCGAAGCCGGCGAACTGCCGGATGGTCCAGGTCCGCCCCCGGTAGCCGGTCGGATACAACCCCCGGGTGTACGGGTACTCGCCCGGCCAGCCGATCCGCTCGAAGCCTGGGTGGTCGGCGCCGTCGGGCGGACCGTAGATCGGATCCACCGTCGTGCCGGACAGCGTGGTGAAGTCCGCGTCGCGTTTCTTCGCGGCGTCGTAGCGGGCCTGCCAGCGGGCGCGACCGGCGGCGATCTGTTCGGCGTCCATCGAAGGGCCTCCTCGGGTCCGGGCGGATCCGAGTCTAGAGCCCGCACTGAACGATCGCTAAGCCCACTGGCTGAGATCGTCGACGGATGCGACCTCAGCCCGCCGGCCGCAGCAGCCGCCGGAGATGGTCGACCACCTCGCCCACCGGCACCCGTACCGTCTCCCCGGTGGCCCGGTCGGTCACCTCGATCACCCCCTCGGCCAGCGACCGCTTGCCGACGGTGACCCGCAGCGGGATGCCGACCAGCTCGACGTCGCGGAACTTGACCCCGGCCCGCTCCGCTCGGTCGTCGATCACCACGTCCACCCGCTCGTCGCGCAGCCACCGGTAGATCCGCTCGCCGGTTTCGGCCACCGGACCATCGTCGACCTGGGCGACGACCACCGCCACCTCGAACGGGGCGACCGCCGCCGGCCAGACGATGCCCTTGGCGTCGTGGTGGCTCTCCACGATCGCCGCCATCGCCCGCTCCACCCCGATCCCGTAGCTGCCCATCACCACCGGAATCCGGTTGCCGGCCGGGTCGAGCACCGACGCGTCCAGCGCCTCGCTGTAGCGCTGGCCGAGCTTGAAGATGTGCCCGACCTCGATCGCCCGGCGTACCCGCAGCGGCTCCCCGCATGGCACGCACGGCTGGCCGGCGGCCACCTCGCGCAGGTCGGCCCAGGTGCCGACGGCGACGTCCCGGTCGACGTCGACGCCACGCAGATGGACGCCGTCGACGTTGGCGCCGGTGAACATGTCCCGCCGGCCGCGCAACGCCTCGTCGGCGATCACCGGCAGACCCGTCACCCCGACCGCGCCCAGGCTGCCCGGGGCCGCCCCCAGCGCCGCCCTAATCTCGTCGCCGGCGGCCGGCCGCAGCTGCGCCGCGCCGGTGGCGTCAGCCAGTTTCTGCTCATTGAGCGGGTGGTCGCCGCGCAGCAGCACCAGGGTCAGCTGGCCGTCGAGCACGTACACCAGGGTCTTGATCTGCCGGTCGGCCGGCGCGGCGAAGCGCACCGCGAGGTCGTCGATGGTCCGTACGCCCGGGGTGTCGAACGGCTGCGGGGCGGCGGACCCGGCGGCGTCCGACGAGGGATCGAGCCGCGAGGTCGCCTTCTCCAGGTTCGCCGCGTAACCGCAGGCCGGGCAGTCGACCACCTGGTCCTCGCCGGTCGGCGCAGGGCACATGAACTCGACCGACGCCGACCCGCCCATCGCGCCGCTGGACGCCTGCACCGCCACCGCCGGGATACCCAGTCGTTCGAAGATCCGCCGGTACGCGTCGTGGTGCAGGTCGAAGGACCGGTCCAGCCCGGCCCGGTCCAGGTCGAAGCTGTACGAGTCCTTCATGGTGAACTCGCGGGTGCGCATCAGCCCGGCCTTGGGCCGCGGCTCGTCCCGGAACTTGGTCTGGAACTGGTACCACAGCTGCGGCAGCTCCCGGTAGGAGTTCAGCTCCCGGGCGAGGGTCGTGAACACCTCCTCGTGGGTCATGCCCAACGCCAGATCGGCGCCTCTGCGGTCACGCAGCCGGAACATCTCCTCGCCCATCGAGTCCCACCGACCGGTCCGGCGCCAGATCTCCGCCGGGTGCATGGCGGGCAGGCTGAACTCCTGGGCTCCGATCCGCGTCATCTCGTCGCGGATCACCTCGACCACCTTCGCCCGTACCCGCACCGCCAACGGCAGCAGCGAGTAGTGCCCGGCCATCAGCTGCCGCAGGTAACCGGCCCGCAGCAGCAGCCGGTGGCTTGGCGCGTCGGCCTCCGCCGGGTCCTCACGCAACGTGGGTACGTGCAGTCGGGACCAGCGCATGGTCGTCTTCCTCACTTCAGGCGGCGGCGTTCAGCAACAACACAGGGTAAACCTGGGCAGGTTCCAGGTAGCGGTGGCACGGTCAGCCGAGATGACCGACAACGGCGGGAACGAACCCGTACTCCGACGGCGGCTGAGCCGACGCGGCCTGCTCAGAGCCGGCGGTGGACTGCTCACCGTAGGCGGCCTCGGCGGTGCCGCCGGCTACGGTCTCGCCCGACGCGCGACCGGCCCGGCCACCGACGACGGCGGTACGGGCGGCGGCGGGACCGACCGCGTCCGGTCCTACGCCACCCGCCCCGACCTGCGAATCCCGGTCGTCGAGACGACCGTCACCGGCCCGGTCACCGACGGGCTGATCTTCCTCACCCCGGCCGCCGGTGCCGGCGGCCGGGGCCCGCTGATCGTCGACGGCGACGGCGAACCGGTCTGGTTCCGCCAAGTGGCCGGGCCGGCGCAGGTCGCCGTCGACCTACGGGTCCAGCGGCTCGCCGGCGAACCGGTGCTGACCTGGTGGGAAGGGGCGATCACCAACGGCATCGGCGGCGGGGAGTTCGTGATCGCCGACACCGCGTACCGGGAGATCACCCGGATCCGCGCGGACGGTGACCTGCCGACCGACCAGCACGACTTCATCCTCACCGCCGACGGCACCGCGCTGTTCTTCGTCTACGAACTGGTCGCCGCCGACCTGTCGACGGTCGGTGGGTTCACCGACGGCGCGCTGTACGACGGGGTGGTCCACGAGGTGGAGGTCGGCACCGGGCGCACCGTCCGCCGCTGGCAGGCCCGTGACCACGTGCCGCTCACCGAGTCGTACGCCGAACCGCCGGAGGGTGACCGAGCCCGCACCCCGTTCGACTACTTCCACCCCAACTCCGTTGACGTCGACACCGACGGGAACCTGCTGATCTCGGCCCGGCACACCTGGACTGTCTACAAGGTCGACCGCGACAGCGGCGCGGTGCTGTGGCGGCTCGGCGGCCGCAACAGCGACTTCGCCCTCGACGACCGGGCCCGCTTCTCCTGGCAGCACGACGCCCGTCGGCGGTCCGACGGAACCATCGGGATCTTCGACAACCGGGCCGGCATCACCGACGAGGCGGACCAGTCACGCGGGCTGATCCTCGCGGTCGACGAAACCGACCGGACCGCGTCGGTGGTCCGGGAACTGACACCGCCGCAGGCGCTGCTCGCCCGGACGCAGGGCGGGGTGCAGGAGCTGACCGGCAATGGATCGTTCGTCGGCTGGGGCGCCAGACCACACTTCTCCGAGTACGCCGAGGACGGCACCATGGTGCTCGCCGGTCAACTTCCCGACGACAACGGCTCCTACCGGGCGTACCGGTTCGCGTGGACCGGGCAGCCCACCGACCGGCCCACCGTGCTGGCCCGGGCCAGCAGCGACGAGGCGGTGACCGTGCAGGTCAGCTGGAACGGCGCCACCGAGGTGACCAGTTGGCAGGTCCGCGGCGGCCGTCAGCCGGACGGGCTGGCCGTACTCGGCGAGGCCGACCGGACCGGGTTCGAGACCACCGTCACCGTGCACGGTCCGGTCGCGTTCGTCGTGGTCGACGCGCTCGGCGCCGACCGGCGGACCCTGGCGTCGTCGCTGACCGTGCCGGTGCGCCCGGCCGGGTCGTCCTGACCTGCACCGTCGTCCTGACCGGCCCTTGGGCGGACTGACCGGCCTATGCTCGACGGCGTGGACTTGCGGATCTTCACCGAACCTCAACAGGGTGCCAGCTACCAGCAGCTTCTCGCGGTGGCCCGATGCGCCGAAGACGCCGGATACGACGCGTTCTTCCGGTCCGACCACTATCTGGCGATGGGCGGCAGCGACGGGCTGCCCGGCCCCACCGACGCCTGGACGACGCTTGCCGGGCTGGCCCGGGACACCAGTCGGATCCGGCTCGGCACCCTGATGACCGCCGCTACCTTCCGCTACCCCGGCCCGCTGGCGATCACCGTCGCCCAGGTCGACGAGATGAGCGGCGGGCGGGTCGAGTTCGGCATCGGGGCCGGCTGGTTCTCCGCCGAACACACCGCGTACGCGGTCCCGTTCCCGTCGCTGGCCGAGCGGTTCGACCGGCTCGACGAGCAGCTGGCGGTCATCACCGGTCTGTGGGAGACCCCGGTCGGTGACACCTTCGACTTCCAGGGCAGGTACTACCAGGTCACCGACTCGCCGGCGCTGCCCAAGCCAGTGCAGCGGCCCCGGCCGCCGGTGCTGCTCGGCGGAAAGGGCCGCCGCCGGACCCCGCAGCTGACCGCCCGCTACGCCGACGAGTTCAACGTGCCGTTCGAGAGCCTCGCCGAGTCGGCGCGGCTGTTCCAGCAGGTGCGAACGGCCTGCGCCGAGACCGGCCGCGATCCGGACGGCCTGCGGCTGTCCAACGCGTTGGTGCTGTGCTGTGGGCGCGACGACGCCGAGGTGGCGCGGCGGGCGGCGGCCATCGGCCGGGAGCCGGACGAGCTGCGCGCGAACGGCCTGGCCGGCACGCCGGCCGAGGTGGTGGACAAGATCGGCCGGTACGCCGAGATCGGCGCCGAACGGATCTACCTGCAGGTGCTGGACCTGGCCGACCTCGACCACGTCGAGCTCGTCGCCGCCGAGGTGGCACCACAGTTGTGACCGATCGGCGGGCCCGGCGGTGGGCTCGCCGATCGGTCTGTCACCGGGGCCCACCGGTGCCGGAATGCCGGCCGTGTCGGCTTGGTGGCTGCCGCAGCCGGCGCAGCGCCGAGAATCACCCGATGAGGTTGCCACGGAACCTTCCCGCTCCGCACGCGGATGATCTCGACTGGCTGGTGTTCGAGCAGTCCGGCGTACTCACCTCGACGCAGGCCACCGAGCACCTGGGCCGGTCCGGGCTGCGCCGACGGATCGATCGTGGGCAGTGGCGGCGGATCTGTACCGGAATCGTGTCCACCAGCAACGGGCCGCTGACCGCCGAGCAGACGCTGTGGGTGGCTGTGCTGTTGGCTGGTTCGACGGCGGTGCTGGGCGGGCTCACCGCGGCCCGTGAGGAGGTCCGCGGTTCACGGGCGGTGCGGGTCCGATCCAGGTACTGGTCGACGGTGACCGGCAGTATCCGGATCTACGTCGTCGGCTGCCCCTCGACATGCCGGCCGTGCTGGTCCGGCGGACCACGGTGATGCCCGAGGAGCATCGCCAGGTGGGTCGTCCGATGCGTACCAGGATGGCGCGGTCGCTGGTCGACGCCGCCGGATGGGCCGTTCCGACGACGCGGCGCAGGCGATCATCGCCGCCGGATGCCAGCAGCGGCGGGTCGTTCCGGCGGAGATCCTCGCCGCCCTGCGCTGGCTGCCCAGGGTCCGGCGACACCGGCTGATCGCCGCTGCGGCGGCGGACGCCGGTGGTGGGGCGACCGCGCTGTCCGAGATCGATGTTGTCCGGCTCTGCCGGCGGTACCGACTGCCACCACCGGACCTGCAGCAGCGGCGCAAGGACCGGGCCGGACGGGTGCGTTACCTCGACGCGTACTGGCGTCGGTGGCGCCTGCACGTGGAGATCGACGGAGCGCACCACATGGACGTACGCGAGTGGGCGGCGGACATGCGGCGGCAGAACGACGTGTGGATCGCCGGCGACCGGATTCTCCGTTTCCCGGCCTAGCTGATCCGGGTACGCCCGGCCGAGGTCGTCGACCAGTTGAGCGCAGCACTCCGTGCGGAGGGCTGGCCGGGCTGAATCTGCCGCGCCGGCTGAGTCCGCCGCGATTTAGAAGAATGATGGTCGATATACCGGCCAGATCCTTCTAGATCACTCGTAGATCGGGCCACGGCCGGGTCAGTTCGGCCCGGCCGTCGAGCAGGTGCAGCTCGGCGTCGCAGGCGGCAGCCGCCTCCGAGTCGTGGGTGGCGAAGACGACGGCGGCACCCCGGTCGGCCTCGGCCCGCAGCAGGTCGAGGACCAGTTGACGGTTGGCCGCGTCCAACTCGCTGGTCACCTCGTCGGCGAGCAACACGTCACTGCGCAGCGCCAGCGCCCGGGCCAGCGCGGTCCGCTGCTGCTGGCCACCGGAGAGCTCCTCGACGAGTTGGTCGGTCTGCCCGGCGAGGCCGAGCCGGTCGAGTGCGGCCGCGCCGGCCCGCCGCGCCTCCGCCGGGCTCATCCCGACAGCGATCAGCGCCACCTGCAGGTTCTCCCCGGCGGTCAGTACGGCGGCGAGACCGTTGTCCTGTGGAACCAGCACGACCTTGCGGTCCACGGCGTGGTCGCGGTCGCGCAGCGGTTCGCCATTGAGCGAGATGGTCCCGCCGATCGGCCGCAGCAGGCCGGCCATCGCCGACAGCAGGGTCGTCTTGCCCGCACCGGACGGCCCGGTGACCGCCAGCAGGTGACCGGGTCGCACGGTCAGCGTCACCTCACGCAGCACCGGCTCGGCACTGAGGTAGCCGACAGTGGCAGCCGCGAGCTCGATGATCGGCAGATCGACGGTGGTAGGCACCCGCCGACCCTAGCGGACCTCGCGTCGGCGCGCCGACCGCGCGTGCGGGAGCAGCCGGGCCAGCGCGGGGCGGCAAGCGGGGGCGGAAACCGGGAGCAGCCGGGTCAGCTCGGCGTACGGGTGGGCCCGGTCAGCTCGGCGAGCAGCCGGTCGGCGGCGGCGTACGGGTCGAGCCGGCCGGCGAGCACCTCGGCGGCGAGTTCGGCGAGCAGCGTACCGCCGCGCAGTGAGCTGATCCGCCCGCGCAGTGTGCCGAGCGCGATCGCCTCGATCTCGACGGCGACCCGCCGGGCCCGACGGGCGGTGAGCTCGCCCCGGCCGGCCAGCCAGTCGCGGTGGCGTTCGATCGCGCCCACCAGATCGTCGAGACCGTCGCCGTGGGCGGCCACGGTCCGCAGCACCGGCGGGCGCCAGCCGCCCGGAGCGGTGGCGGTGAGTGCGAGCATGCCCTTCAGGTCCCGTACGGTGCCGTCGACACCGTCCCGGTCGGCCTTGTTGACCACGAAGATGTCGGCGATCTCCAGGATGCCGGCCTTCACCGCCTGCACGGCGTCGCCCATGCCGGGAGCGAGCAGCACCACTGTGGTGTCGGCCAGCCCGGCCACCTCGACCTCGGCCTGCCCGACGCCGACCGTCTCGATCAGCACCACGTCGC
Source organism: Micromonospora sp. LOL_021 (assembly GCF_048060215.1). Classification (NCBI taxonomy): domain Bacteria; kingdom Bacillati; phylum Actinomycetota; class Actinomycetes; order Micromonosporales; family Micromonosporaceae; genus Micromonospora; species Micromonospora sp. LOL_021. The sequence goes on from NZ_JBHMIN010000003.1 coordinate 159,228, forward strand.
AGCCGACCCCGTCGAGGACCCGCACCGCCGCCGGGGTCGCCGACGACAGCCCGCCGAGGTGGCCCCGGCTGGACATCGAGCGGATGTACACGCCCGGGTCGGTGGCGTGGTCCTGCATCCGGACCCGGTCGCCGAGGATCGCCCCGCCGGTGAACGGGCTGGACGGATCAACGGCGAGGACGCCGACCCGCAGGTCCCGCCCGCGCAGCACCCGGACCAGTTCGCTGGTGGTGGTCGACTTACCGACGCCAGGAGCGCCGGTCAGCCCGACGATCAGGGCGTGACCGGTGTGCCCGGCGAGCTCGGCGGCGATCTGCGGCAGCTGCGGCCCGCCGGACTCGACCAGCGTGATCAGCCGCGCGACGGACCGGGCGTCGCCGGCGCGGGCCCGACGGACAAGATCCGGTACGTCGCGGGAGCCGCCCCTGTTCACCTGGCGGCCGGCAGCCGCGGTCCCTTCACGGTCGGCACCTGCGGTCACTTCGCGGTCGGCACCCGCAGGATCAGGGCGTCGCCCTGCCCGCCGCCGCCGCAGAGCGCCGCCGCGCCGGTGCCGCCGTCACGCCGCCGCAGCTCCAGTGCAAGAGTCAGCGCCAGCCGGGCGCCGGACATGCCGATCGGGTGGCCGAGGGCGATCGCACCGCCGTTGACGTTCACGATGCCCGGATCGACGTCGAGGTCGCGGGTCGACTGGACGCCGACCGCAGCGAACGCCTCGTTGATCTCGATCAGGTCGAGATCGGCGACGGTCATCCCGGCCTTGCCGAGGGCGTGCCGGATGGCGTTGGACGGCTGGGAGTGCAGTGAGTTGTCCGGGCCGGCGACGTTGCCGTGCGCACCGATCTCGGCGATCCAGTCGAGGCCGAGCGCCTCGGCCCGGGACCGGCTCATCACCACCACGGCGCACGCGCCGTCCGAGATCGGTGACGAACTACCGGCGGTGATGGTGCCGTTTGGGGTGAACGCCGGACGGAGCCGGGCCAGCGTCTCGACGGTGGTGTCCGGCCGGATCCCCTCGTCGTTGAGCAGCCGGACCGGGTCGCCCTTGCGCTGCGGCACCTCGACCGGGGTGATCTCCTCGGCGAAGACGCCGTTCTTCTGGGCGACAGCGGCCCGCTGGTGGCTGGTGGCGGCGAAGGCGTCCTGCTCGGCCCGGCTGATGCCGAGTCGGGTGCCGTGCCGCTCGGTCGACTCGCCCATCGCGCAGCAGTCGAACACGTCGGTCAGCCCGTCCAGAGCCATGTGGTCGGCGACCACCACGTCGCCGTACTTGTAGCCGGCGCGCTGGCCGCGCAGCAGATGCGGCGCGTTGGTCATCGACTCCATCCCGCCGGCCACCACGACGTCGAACTCGCCGGCCCGGATCAACTGGTCGGCGAGCGCGATCGCGTCGAGACCGGAAAGGCAGACCTTGTTGATGGTGAGCGCGGGTACGCTCATCGGGATGCCGGCGCCGACCGCAGCCTGCCGGGCCGGCATCTGGCCGGTGCCGGCCTGGAGCACCTGACCCATGATGACGTACTGCACCTGTCCGGGGTCGACGCCGCCGCGACCGAGGGCGGCGGAGATCGCGGTCGAGCCGAGGGCGGTGGCTGGGAAGTCCTTCAGGTTGCCGAGCAACCGGCCCATCGGGGTGCGTGCGCCGCTGACGATCACCGAGGTCATGGATTCCGCCTCCGCACAGTGGGACAAGGCCGGGGTGCCGGCAACAACTTAACGATGGTTCGGTCAGACTATCGCCATGACGGAAGAAGCTCCCGCCGAGGCCGCTGCGGACTATGTCACAGACATCGGCCTGCTGAAGATCGATCATGTCGGGATCGCGGTGGCGGATCTGGACACCGCGCTCGATTTCTACACCCGGACCTTCGGCATGCGCTGCGTACACCTGGAAGTCAATCACGCCCAGGGGGTACGCGAGGCCATGCTCGCTGTCGGGCCGGTGCCCGACGGCGGTCAGGTGCAGCTGCTCGCCCCGCTGTCTCCCGAGTCGACCATCGCCAAGTTCCTGGACCGCAACGGCCCAGGGATGCAGCAGCTGGCGTACACGGTGGTGGACATCGACGCGGCGTGCGCAGCGCTGCGCGAGCGCGGACTGCGGCTGCTCTACGACGCGCCCCGGCCGGGCACCGCCGGTTCGCGGATCAACTTCGTGCACCCGAAGGACGCCGGCGGCGTCCTGGTCGAACTGGTCCAGCCGGCCGCGCCGCCGGCACAGCCGACCTGAGCCACGGACCGGGCCGGTCGCGCCAACCGGGCCGACCAGTTCCGGTCCGCGGATGGCGATCGACGGACCGGAACTGGCCGGTCGGGAATGCCGAAAGGAAGTGGGCCGGACAACTTCACCGGTTTTCGGGTACGGCGTCCGGCGGCGGGCCACCCGGCGTGACACCGGCGGCGGAACGGTTCCTCATGCCCGGCCTGCGGGCCGGGCATGACCCCACCCGACGTTGCCTGGGCCGGCCGGAACCACCCAGTGAAACCGCACTGAGCTGGGCAGACGTCGCCCTGACCGGGCTCCGGACAGGGTGCACGGCGGTGACCCCGCCATGAGAAAGACTTCGTTGCGTACGCACACGCCTACAATTCGTATACCGATCGCCGGTCGGCCAAGAAAAGATGACCATGTCGGCTATCGTGGTGACGGGCAGTTCGCTCTTGCGAAACACCCAGGTACGTCTGCCACTATGTCTCAATGCCCCAGCAGCAGTCCTCCCTTGCGTTCTTCGATAACGCCAGCGCTCCGCACGACTTCACCGTCGTGCTTCGTGGCTACGACCGCAACCAGGTGGATGACCACCTGCAGCGCCTGGTAGCCGCCCTCACCCAGTCGGAGCAGGCTCGAGCTGAGGCCGAGCAGCGGATGAACGACGCGCAGCGCCGGCTCCGCCAGGCCGAGCAGCGGCTCAACGCGGTCGAACAGAAGCTCACCGACACCAACAAGCAGCTCGAGGAGAACAACCGGCCCACCCTCTCCGGCCTGGGGACCCGGGTGGAGCAGATTCTCCGGCTGGCCGAGGAGCAGGCCAACGACCACCGCGGTGAGGCGAAGCGGGAGTCCGAGGGCATCCTCTCCGCAGCCCGGCTGGAGGCCCGGGAGATCACCGACAAGGCGCGGGCCGAGGCCGCCGCGATGAAGGCCGGGGCCGAGCGGGAGGCGGGCAGCGTCCGGACCGCAGCCGAGCGGGAGGCGGCCGAGGTCCGGGTGCAGGCCCGACGCGAGGCGGACACGCTGCGGGCCGACGCGGACCGGGAGACCAAGCAGCTGCGGGCGGTCACCGCCCACGAGGTCGCCGAGCTGAAGTCGACCGTGGAGCGTGAGGTCGCCACCCTGCGGGCCACCGCAGAGCGGGAGATCACCCAACTGCGGGCCAAGGCTGCCCGGGAGGCCGAGGAGAAGCGGGCCGAGGCGACCAAGCTGCTCACCGACGCCCGCGACAAGCGGGACAAGGATCTGCAGGCGCTGGAGCTGCAGCTGGCCGAACGCCGGGAGAAGGCTGAGCGGGAGGAATCCGAGCGGCACGCCGCCCAGGTCGCACAGACCCAGCGGATGGTCGCCGAGGCCGAGGGGCGCGCCCGGGCCGCCGAGGACCGGGCCAAGGAGATCGAGCAGCGCGCCGAGGCACGCCGGATCGAGTCGGAGCGGTCCGCCCAGGAGACCGTGGACAAGGCGAAGTCGCTGGCGGACAAGACGCTCAACGAGGCGCGCAGCGAAGCCAACCGGCTGCTCACCGAGGCCCGGACCGAGGCCGAGCTGACCACCCAGGCCGCCCGCCGCGAGGTCGAGGACCTGAACCGGCAGAAGGACGCGGTCACCTCGCAGCTGGGCCAGATGCTCTCCGGCCTGGCCGGTATCGTTCCCGGCGTGCCGCAGGGCGGCGCGGACGGCGGCAAGGCCAAGGCCGACGAGAACGCCGAACCGGTCAACGCCAAGTCGGCGAGCTGACCATCTGAACCAAACCGCCGAAGGGCCGCGCCGGACCACCGGCGCGGCCCTTCGCGTTCGGTGCCCGGTCCCTGCTGTACGTGTCCCGCCAGCCTGCCGCCCGGCGGCGACGCGCCTGGTCACCGCCGGTGGTGCGACATACCCGCTGAGCGAATGGTTCACACCTGGCAAATCCTCCGAAGTGACTCGCGTCCTGTCAGGAGCATGGGTATCGCCCCGCAACAGGGCGTTGCGTGTGAGGATGGAGCCATGGCGCAAGGCGAAGAACTCTTCAACCTTGACGGGGACTCCGGGTCCGGGCCCAGCTTCGAGTTGGCGCTCCGGGGGTACGACAAACGTCAGGTCGACCGCTACATCGCCCGTACCGAGAACGAGCTGGCCACGCTCGGCGCGGAGCGGGAACAGATCTACGTGCAGATGCACACCCTGGCCGCGCAGATCGAGCAGCTCCAGGCGGATCTGACCGAGGCCCGGCGGGAGACCAGCTTCTTGGACCAGGTGTCGTTCCGGCACCTCGGCCCCCGGGTCGAGCAGATCCTCGGGCTCGCCGAGGACCAGGCTGAGGAGATTCGGTTCAACGCCGCCGAGGAGATCGACGCCCGCCGCGCCGAGGCCGAGCAGGTGCTCGCCGACGCTCGGCAGCAGGCCGACACCGCGATGCGCGACTTCGAGCTGGCGCTCGCCGCCCGCCGCGCCGAGGAGGACCGCGCCAACGCCGCCCGCCGCGCCGAGGCCGAGGCGACCGTGACCAGCGCCCGCGAGGAGTCGGACAACCTGCGCGCTGCGGCCGAGGCGGCGCTGGTAGCCGCCCGCGAGGAGGCCGACCAGCTCATCGCCACCGCCCAGCAGCAGGCCGACGACGCGCTGCACGCGGCGCGGCGCGAGGCCGACGACACCGTCAAGGCCGCGCAGCGGGAAGCCAGGGAGACCGTCACCGCCGCCCAGGAGCAGGCCAGCAACGCGGTGAGCACCGCCCAGGAGACCGCCGACCGGACCCTGGCCGACGCCCAGGCCGAGGCCGAACGGCTGGTCACCCAGGCCCGGATGGACGCCAGCCGGATGGTCACCACCGCCCAGGAGGAGGCGACCAATCTGCGCGAGGCCGCCGAGGCGGCGGTCGCCGCCGCCCGGCAGGACGCCGAACGGATCCGTACCGAGGGCGAGGCCGCCGCCGAGTCGGCCCGCCGGGAGGCCGCCCAGGCCGTCGAGCAGGCCACCGAGTACGTGACCCGGACGCACGCCGAGACGGACGCGTTCGTCGCGCAGACCCGTGCCGAGCTGGACCAGGAGCTCACCGCCCGCCGCGACCAGGTCGAACAGGAGGTGACCGCGCTGCGCAGTACCGCCGAAGCGGAGGTCGCCGAGCTGCGCGACGGCGTACAGCAGGAGGTCGACCGGCGCCGCGCGACGATGGAGCAGGAGATCGGCGAGTTGCGGACCGCCGCCGAGCAGGAGGTGGAGCAGTGGCGCAGCACTACCCAGGAGATCATCGCGAACCAGCGCGGTGAGGCCGAGGAGTACGCCACCCACATCCGCTCCCGGGCCGAGGAGCAGGCGGTGACCATCCGCCAGCAGGCCGAGGAGTACGCGCTGAGCACCCGGGGCAGCGCCGACGAGCACGCCGCGAGTGTCCGGCGTCTCTCCGAGGAGCACGCGGCGATCGCCCAGCGTCAGCTGGCCAGCAGCCAGCAGCAGGTGGCGTCCGCCCAGCGTGAGGTGGTCTCCGCCGGTCAGCAGCTCACCGAGGTGCTACAGGAGGTCGCCGAGGCGCAGCAGGTCCTCGCTGACCTGCGGCACCAGATGGTGCTCACCCGGCAGGAGTCCGACGAGGCGCGGCGTACGCTCAGTGCGGTCCAGGCCGAGTTGGCCAGCGAACAGCAGCGCCTCGCCGGGATGCGGGAATCCGAGCCGGCGGCGCAGGCCCCCGAGGAGGCGGCGCAGGAGCCGGCACAGGAACCAGAGCCGACCGCACAGCAGCCTGAGCAGGCACCGACGACGGCGCAGGCCCCCGAGGAGGCGGCGCAGGCCCCGGAGGAGACCCTGCCGGTCGACGCGGTCCCGACCGAGGCGGTGTCGGTCGATCAGACCGCCGAGAAGGTCGCCGCTGGCGCGCCCGAGCGCAAGCGCCGTACCCACGCCTGACTCCGGGTGGACCCGCCCGGGGCTCGGCCGGGTTCACTCCTCGGTGAGCAGCCCGTCGCGCTCGATGTGACGCTGCCCGGTGCGGGGGCAGACGTACCGGCCGTCGCCGTCGGCGACCAGCGGTACGCCGGCCCGGCCGACCCAGCCGACCCGGCGCGCCGGCACCCCGACGACCAGGGCGAAGTCCGGTACGTCCCGGGTGACCACGGCACCGGCGGCGACCGTCGCCCAGCGGCCGATCCGCACGGGCGCGACGCAGACCGCGCGGGCACCGATCGCCGCCCCGGTGCCGACGGTGACGCCGACCGCGGTCCAGTCGTCGCCGGTCTTCAGCCGCCCGTCCGGGGTGACCGCCCGGGGGTACTCGTCGTTGGTCAGCACCGCCGCCGGCCCGATGAACACTCCGTCGTCGAGCCGCGCCGGCTCGTACACGAGGGCGTAGTTCTGCAGTTTGACGTTGTCGCCGAGGCGGACCCCCGGACCGACGTACGCTCCTCGGCCGATGATGCAGTTGCGGCCGACCGACGCGTCCTCGCGGACCTGGGCCAGGTGCCAGACGCGGCTGCCGGTGCCGATGCTCGCCGTGTCGGCCACGTCGGCGGAGCCGGCGACGGTGGTGCCCGGGTGCGCTGCGGTTGCACTCATGAGCAGTGATCCTCCCTGGTCACCGGCAGTGTGTCAGAGCTGCCGGAGGTGCGGCGCACACGGTAGGGGGTCGCCGGCACCGCCGATGTCGGGAAACCGACCCTGCGCCGCGAAGCGGCCAACTCTCCGGCTGGAAGGAACCGACCCTCCGGGCCGGCACTGGCCGACAGGTGGGCCCGGGCCGACGAAGGTACCTCGTGACCGCGCGGTTGTGCCGGGTTTACGTCACAGTGCTGGCGTCGGCGTGGCAACGCTCGGTAGCTTCCCGAACGGACCCTCTCCGCCGGGCCCACCGGTGGGCCGCGCCCATCCGGCGGTGGCCCGGGTCGGCCCGGCTCCGCCCGGGTCAGCATGCCCCCCGACGAAATGGACATCCGTGACTCATCCGCCTGCCATGCCGGACGAGCCCATCGGCGTAGCCGTCATCGGCGCCGGCTACTGGGGCCCCAACCTGGTCCGCAACTTCATGTCCAGCCCGGCGTTCCGGCTGCGCTGGCTCTGTGACCTCGATCTCGGTCGGGCCCGCGCGGTGCTCGGCGACTACTCGACGGTCGGCGCGACCGACGACCTGACCCGGGTGCTCGCCGACGACTCGGTGCGTGCGGTGGCGATCGCCACGCCGGCCGGCACCCACCTCGAGGTCGCCCTCGCCGCGCTGCGCGCCGGCAAGCACGTGCTGGTCGAGAAGCCGCTCGCCGCCAACCACGCCGACGGGACGCGGCTGGTCGCCGAGGCCGAGCAGCGCGGCCTGACCCTGATGTGCGACCACACCTACTGCTACACCCCGGCGGTGCTGCGGATCCGGGAGATGCTGCACTCCGGCGAGCTGGGTGAGCTGCACTACCTCGACTCCGTACGGATCAACCTGGGCCTGGTGCAGCGCGACATCGACGTCGTCTGGGACCTCGCCCCGCACGACCTGTCCATTCTCGACTTCGTGCTGCCGCCGGGGGTACGGCCGGTGTCGGTCGCGGCGCACGGCGCCGACGGCATCGGCGCCGGCCGGGCCTGCGTGGCGTACCTCACCCTGCGGCTGAGCAGCGGCGCGATCGCCCACGTGCACGTCAACTGGCTCTCCCCGGTCAAGATTCGTACGACGATCATCGGCGGGTCGAAGCGGACCCTGGTCTGGGACGATCTCAACCCGGGTCAGCGGCTCGCCCTGTTCGACCGGGGCGTCGACGTCGCCACCTCCGACGAGCTCGGCACCGAGGCCCGCCGGGACATGCTGGTGTCGTACCGCTCCGGCGACATGGTCGCCCCGGCGCTGACCGAGCGGGAGGCGCTGCGCACCATGGTCGACGAATACGCCCGCGCCATCCGTACCGGCACCCCGGCGCTGACCGACGGCCGCTCCGGCCTGCGGGTGCTGGCCATCCTGGAAGCCGCCACCCGCAGCCTCGCCGCCGGCGGCACGATGATCCCGCTGGACGAGGAGCCCGCCGCATGACCGTCGAATCCTCCGCCGCCACCGCCCCGGCGGTCGACCTGGCCAACTCCACCGTGCTGGTCACCGGCGGCGCCGGTTTCATCGGCTCACACCTGACCGAACATCTCGTCTCGCTCGGCGCGCAGGTCGTGGTGCTGGACAACTTCCGCAACGGCACCCGGGAGAACCTGACGTTCCCCGGCGCCGAGTCGGTCCGGGTGATCAAGGGCGACATCTGCGACCCGCAGACCTGTCGCGACGCGGTCGCCGGGGTCGACGTGGTGTTCCACCTGGCCTGCCTCGGGGTACGGCACTCGCTGCACAGCCCGGTGGAGAACCATCAGGTCAACGCGCTCGGCACGCTGAATGTGCTGGAGGCGGCGCGGGCCGCGCAGGTGTCCCGGCTGCTGTACGTGTCGACCTCGGAGATCTACGGTCGGGCGCTGGAGTTCCCGATCACCGAGGAGACCACCCCCTGGCCGCTGACCGTGTACGGCAGCAGCAAGCTCGCCGGCGAGCACTACGCCCGCTCGTACCTGGAATGCTGGGGACTGCCGGTGGTCTGCGTCCGGCCGTTCAACAACTACGGGCCACGGTCGCACTTCGAGGGTGACTCCGGCGAGGTGATCCCCCGGTTCATCCTGCGGGCGCTGGCCGGGCAGCCGCCGGTGGTCTTCGGTGACGGCAGCGTCACCCGCGACTTCCTGTACGTGAAGGACTGCGTCGAGACGCTGGCCCGGGTCGCCGAGTCGACCGACCTGGTCGGCGAGGTGGTCAACCTCGGGTACGGCGAGGAGCTGACCATCGGGCTGCTGGCCCGAACGGTGCTGGAGGCGGTCGGCCGAACCGACCTGCAACCGGTGTTCGAGCCGCCGCGCCCGGCCGACGTCCCCCGGCTCTGGGTGGACACCTCCAAGCTGCGCAAGACGGTCGACTTCGCCCCCCGGGTGTCGTTGGCCGAGGGCATCGGCCACACCCTCGAGTACTTCCAGCGGTTGCTGCGCGAGCAGCCCGGTGCGCTGAAGCGGATGCAGACCAGAAACTGGAGCCAGCCGGCATGAGCGAAACCAGTCCGCGCCGCATCCAGGTGATGCTGCCGATGCTCGGTGAGGAGGAGGAGCAGGCCGCCGCCGCGGCGATCCGCTCCGGCTGGGTGGCCCAGGGCCCCCGGGTGGCGCAGTTCGAACGCGAGTTCGCCGCCGTCGTCGGCGCCGACCACGGGGTGGCGGTCAGCTCCTGCACCACCGCGCTGCACCTGGCGCTGGTGCTGCACGGCGTCGGCCCCGGCGACGAGGTCGTCGTGCCGTCGCTGTCCTTCATCGCCACCGCGAACGCGGTCCGGCACGCCGGTGCCGAGCCGGTCTTCGCCGACGTCGACCTGGCCACCGGCAATCTGACCGTCGAGACGATCGAGGCGGTACGCACCCCGCGTACCCGGGCGGTGATCGCGGTCCACCAGGGCGGGGTGCCGTTCGACACGGCCGCCCTGCGTGCGGCGGCCGCCGGTTGGGGCGTACCGCTGATCGAGGACGGTGCCTGCGCGGCCGGTTCCCGCGCGTACGGGCAGCCGGTGGGTGCCGGGGCAACGATCTCGGCCTGGTCGTTCCACCCGCGCAAGGTGATCACCACCGGTGAGGGCGGCATGCTGACCCTGGCCGACGCCGACGGCGCGGCCCGGCTGCGCCGGCTGCGCGAGCACGGCATGAACGTCTCCGCCGCCGACCGGCACACCAGCACCCAGCCGGTGCTGGAGGCCTACCTGGAACCGGCGTTCAACTACCGGATGACTGACATCCAGGCCGCGGTCGGGCTGGTCCAGGTGGGCCGGCTCGCCGGCCTGGTCGCCGGCCGGCGGGCGCTCGCCGCCCGCTACCACCAGCTGCTCGCCGGCATCGACGGCCTGGTGCCGGTGGTCGACCCGGTGTACGGCGAGACCAACTTCCAGTCGTTCTGGGTGCGGATCGACCCGGAGTTCGGCGTCGGCCGCGACGACGTGCTCACCGGGCTGTCCGACGCCGGGGTGTCGGCCCGGCGCGGCATCATGGCCGCCCATCTGGAGCCGGCGTACGCCGATGTCACCCCGGCCCCGCTGCCGGTGACCGAGCGGCTGACCCGCGACTCGCTGATCCTGCCGCTGCACCACGCGCTCACCGAGGCCGACCAGGACCACATCGTCGCGGTGCTGCGCAAACTGGCCGGCCGATGAGGGATCTGCTGATCGTCGGGGCGGGCGGTTTCGCCCGGGAGACCGCCGCCGCCGTCGCGGCGGTCAACGCGGCGGCGCCGACCTGGCGGCTGCTCGGGTACCTCGACGACGACCCGGCGCTGCACGGCACCCGGCGGGTCGGCGTACCGGTGATCGGCGGCACCGACCTGGTCGCCGAGCTGTCCGACGCGGCCGTGCTGGTCTGTGTCGGCAACCCGCGCAACTACCGGTCGCGGCGGCGGCTGGTCGAGCGGTTCGGTCTGCCGCCGCAGCGGTACGCCACCATCGTGCACCCGGCCGCCCGGATCGGTGCCGGCTGCACCGTCGGGCCGGGCAGCGTGCTGCTGGCCGGCGTGGACCTGACCGCTGAGGTATCCGTCGGTGCGCACGTCGCGGTGATGCCGCAGGTGGTGCTGACCCACGACAACGTGATCGGGCCGTACGCCACGATCGCCTCCGGGGCGCGCCTCGGCGGCGGGGTGCGGCTCGGCGACGGCGTCTACGTCGGTGCCGGCGCGCTGCTGCGCGACGGGATCACCGTCGGTGCCTGGTCGCAGCTGGGCATGGGCTCGGTGGTGCTACGCGACGTACCCGTCGGCGAGGTGTGGGTCGGCGCGCCGGCCCGCTTCCTGCGCCGCGCCAACGCGCCGGTTGACGCCCCGGGCGACCACCCCACCGACGCCTCGGGCGACCACCACCCCGCCGATCGAACGAACGAGTCGCAGTTGAGGAGTCACGCGTGAGCAGCATCCCCCTCGTCGACCTGGCCGCCGCCCACACCGAGGTGGCCGAGGAGGTCGACGCCGGCTTCAAGCGGGTCCTCGCCGGCACCGCGTTCATCGGCGGCGCCGAGGTGGCCGCCTTCGAGGCCGAGTACGCCGCGTTCAGCGGCGTGCCGCACTGCGTCGGGGTGGCCAACGGCACCGACGCGCTGGAGCTGGCCCTGCGGGCGGTCGGGGTCGGCCCGGGCAGCGAGGTGATCCTGCCGGCCAACACGTTCATCGCCACCGCCGAGGCGGTCGCCCGGGCCGGTGCCCGGGTGGTGCTGGTCGACTGCGACCCGGCGACGTACCTGATCGACGTGGACGCGGCACTGGCCGCGGTCACTCCGGCCACCCGGGCCATCGCCCCGGTGCATCTGTACGGCCAGCTCGCCGAGGTGGACCGGCTGCGCGCCGGGCTCGCCAGCTTGTCCGCCACCGGGCAGGAGATCGCGATCGTCGAGGACGCCGCGCAGTGCCAGGGGGCCACCCGGCACGGCCGGGGTGCCGGCGCCGACGGGATCGCCGCCACCAGCTTCTACCCGGGCAAGAACCTCGGCGCGTACGGCGACGCCGGCGCGGTGGTCAGCGCCGACGCCCGGCTCGCCGCCGACGTCCGGCGGATGTCGGCGCACGGCAGCGTCCGCAAGTACGTGCACGAGGTGGTCGGCTTCAACAGCCGCCTCGACGGGCTGCAGGCGGTGGTGCTGCGGGCCAAGCTGGCCCGGCTGGCCGGCTGGAACGACCGGCGCCGCGCCATCGCGGCCCGCTACCACGAGCTGCTGGCCGGGCTGGACGTGGTCCGGCCGGTGACGCTGGACGGCAACGTGCACGTCTGGCACATCTACTGCGTCCGGGTGCCCGGTGGGGCCGAGCGCCGCGACGCTGTGCTGGCCGCGCTGAACGCCGCCGGGATCGGCGCCGGCATCCACTACCCGGTGCCGGTGCACCTGACGCCGGCCTTCGCCGACCTCGGCTACCCGGCCGGGTCGTTCCCGCACGCCGAGTCGACCGCGCCGGAGCTGCTGTCCCTGCCGATCTATCCGCAGCTGACCGCCGGGCAGCAGGACCGGGTCGTCGAGGTACTGGCCGCCGCGCTGGCGGGCTGACCGGACAGTCCACCGTGTACGTCACCCTGCGCGACCGGCCCGGCGCGGACTCGGGCAGCCCTGGCCGGGCCGTCGGCCGGCGGGTGTCCGGCACCGTGCTGCTACTCGGCACGGTCAGCCTGCTCACCGACGTCTCCTCGGAGATGGTCGCCTCGGTCCTGCCGCTGTACCTGACCGCCGTGGTGGGGCTCAGCCCGGTGGCGTACGGCTTCCTCGACGGCGTCTACCAGGGGGTCAGCGCGCTGGTCCGGATCGCCGGCGGGTACGCCGGGGACCGTGGCGGGCACCCGAAGTGGGTGGCGGTGGTCGGCTACGGCGCGTCGGCGTTGAGCCGGATCGCCATGGTGCCGGCCCAGGGGTTCGCCGCGATCACCGCGGTGATCACCACGGACCGGCTCGGCAAGGGGCTGCGCACCGCGCCCCGGGACGCGCTGATCGCCGCCTCGTCGGATCCGGCGCTGCTGGGGCGGGCGTTCGGCGTGCACCGGGCGTTGGACACCTTCGGCGCCGCGCTCGGGCCGCTGGTGGCGTTCGCTCTGCTCGCCGCGGTCCCGGGCAGCTACGACTCGGTGTTCCTGGTGTCGTTCGCGTTCGCGGTGGTCGGCGTGGCGGTGCTGGTGCTGTTCGTGCCGAACCTGTCGACCACGGTGGGCGCGGTGCGGTTCGGCGTAAGGCGGATGGTGGCCGAGGTGACCGGAGCCCGGCTGCGCCGGCCGCTGCTCGCCGCCGGTCTGCTCGGTCTGTCGACCGTCGGCGACGGGTTCCTCTACCTGACGTTGCAGGACCGCGACGACTTCGCCGCGTTGTACTTCCCGCTGCTGTTCGTCGGCACCAACGTGGCGTACCTGCTGTTGGCGGTGCCGATGGGCCGGCTGGCTGACCGGGTCGGCCGGGCGAAGGTGATGGTCGCCGGGCACGGCGCGCTGCTCGTCTGCTACCTGCTGGCCGCCGCGCCGGCCGGCGGCGTCGGGTTGACCGTCGCGGTGCTGCTGCTGCTCGGCGTCTTCTACGCCGCCACCGACGGGGTGCTGCCGGCGCTGGTCGCCCGGTTGGTGCCGGCCCCGGCCCGGGGCAGTGGGATCGCCGCCGCGCAGACGGTGGTGGTGCTGACCCGGTTCGTCTCGTCGATCGCATTCGGTCTGCTGTGGTCGGTGACCGGTCCGGCCGGTGCGGTGCTGATCTTCGCGGCGGTCCTGGCCGGCGGCATCCCGGTGGCCTGGTGGCTGCTGCGTGGCGTGGACCGGGCTCCGGCGGCCGGCGACGCCGTCGTACCGGCGGGTGAGGGGTCCTGATGGGGCTGCGGGTCCGGCTGGCGGTCCTCGTCGCGATCGTGCTGCTGGTGACGTTCGGCGCCGGCGGGTACGTGTGGCAGGTCCGGCAGTCGCAGGCCCGGGTGCAGGCCGATGCCAGCCCGGTGCCGGTGCGGGCCGACCTGGCGGCGGTACGCGCCGAGGCACATCTGGTGTTCCGCTCCACCGCACTCGGCACCGGCTACGGCGAGGTCGCGATGACGCCACTGTCCGATCCGGACGGGCCGCGGGCGCTGACCGGGGCGAGCTGCGAGCGGGTGTACGCCACCGACTCACAGACTCTCTGCCTGTCCGCCGAGCGTGGGCTGCTCACCGTGTACCGGGCGCGGCTGCTGGACGCGGGGTTCGAACCGAGGCTGGACCTGCCGTTGACCGGGATCCCGTCCCGGGCACGGCTGTCCCGCGACGGGACGCTGGCCGCGACCACATCCTTTGTGGCCGGCGACTCCTACGCCAACCCGGGCGAGTTCTCCACCCGTACGGTGATCAGCCGCACCGACGGCGGGGTGGTCGGCGACATCGAACAGTTCCCGCTGTACGTCGACGGCGAGCCGGTCACCGCGGCCGACAAGAACCTGTGGGGGGTCACCTTCGCCGACGACGACCGGTTCTACGCCACCGCCGCGTCGGGCGGCCGGACCTGGCTGGTCGAGGGAAGCATCGGCGAGCGCCGGGTGGACGCGCTGCGGGAGGACGCCGAGTGCCCGTCGTTGTCCCCGGACCGGACCCGGGTGGTGTTCAAAAAGCGCGGCGACCTGCCGCCCGGCCAGTGGCGGTTGGCCGTATACGACCTGGCCACCGGCGCCGAGACCATGCTGGCCGAGACCCGCAGCGTCGACGACCAGGTCGAGTGGCTCGACGACGGGAACGTCATCTACGGGCTGCCCCGCGACGCGGACGGCGGCGCGGCGACCAGTGACGTATGGCAGGTCTCGGCGGACGGTTCGGGCGCACCGCAGGTGCTGGTGCATGATGCCTGGTCACCGGCGGTGGTCCGGTGACCCGACGAAGGAGATCATCTTGACGGAGCTTGCCGTGGTCACCCCGAGCTTCGGCCCGGATTTCGAGTTGTGCGCCGCGTTGCACCGCTCGGTGCTGGCCCACTCCCCCGCCTCGGTGCGGCATCACATCATCGTGCCCCGGGCGGACCTGCCCCGCTTCGGGGCGCTGCGGGGCGACCGCACGGTGCTGCACGACGAGGCCGAGTTCCTGCCGTCGTCGGTCCGGTCGCTGCCGGGGACGAAATACTCGGTGAACCTGCGCCGACCGTTCCCGCCGCTACGCGGCTGGATCCTGCAGCAGGTGATCAAGTTGTCGGCGGCGGCCCGGATCCCGGCGGACGTCGTGGTGCTGGTCGACTCGGACATCGAGTTCGTCCGGCCGTTCTCCGCAGCGACCTTCCGCCACGACGACGTCGTACGGTTCTACCGCCAGCCGGACGAGGTCGACCAGCGGCTGCCCCGACATGTCCGGTGGCACGAGGTGGCCCGCGAGTTGCTGGGGTTGCCGGCTCAGCCGCCACCGTACCCGGATTACGTCTCGTCCCTGCTTGCCTGGGATCCGGTGATCGTCCGGGGGTTGCTGCAGCGGATCGAGTCGGTCACCGGGCGACGGTGGGCCGATGTCGTCGGGGCACAGCTGCACTTCTCCGAGTGGACGCTGTACGGCGTCTACGTCGACGAGGTGCTCGGCGGCCAGGCCGCGACCGGGTTCGCCACCACCGACAGCCGGTGCCACGCGTACTGGGAGGAGGTGCCGCTCGACGAGTCGTCGGTGGCCCGTTTCGTCGCCGGGATCGGCCCGGACGACGTGGCCGTGATGATCTCGGCGAAGTCGCGGACGCCGCTGGAGCTGCGCCGCGCGGCGATCACCGCGCTCACCGGCTGAGCGACCGGTCAGTACGCGCCGCAGCTGGAGCCGCCGTCGACCCGGTAGACGTGCACGGCGTTGCCGTCGATGAACGAGTCGGTGAACTGGCCGTCGTCGGCGAGCAGGGTGCGGTCCTCGTCGAGCACGGTGATCCGGGCGTCACCGACGCACGGCAGTTGGAACGTCGCCTCGGCGACGCTGCCGCCGGCCGAGCTGGCGAGCAGGTAGAAGTGGCCGTCGTACCACTTGGTGGCCAGGTCGACTCCGGTGGAGACGCTGGCCACCCCGTCGGCGTACGGGGCGTTGAGCACCGGCGCGAGCCGGGTGATCCGGTCGTTGACCCCAGCCACGGCCGACCGCACCGGCGCGTAGCAGGGTTCCCGCAGGGCATGCTGGCTCTGGCAGGGACCGCTGAAGCTGTGGTTGAAGTAGACGATGCCCCGGGCACCGTGGATGATGCTGCTCCAGACCGCCGCGACGACCTGCTCCGGGGCGATCGTCGGGTAGTGCTCCTCGTTGAACGGACGCCCGACCTCGACGAAGCTCCAGACCGGTCGGCTGCCGGGCGGCGAGACCAGGGACCGGACCCGGTCGACGGTACGGCCGTAGTTCGCGGCCCGGTGGCACAGCTCGGCGGGCAACCGATCGGCTCCGTCGACGGTGGTGAGCTGGTCGGGGTCGAAGAACCGCCCGCCTTCGCTGTGCCCGCAGATGCCACGGTCGGTGAACCAGTAGGTGTCGACCGACACGACGTCGGCGAACTCGTTGACGAAGCGGGCGGCATCGGCGTCGCTCTGCCAGAACGCTACGCCCTTGCCGTAGTTGACCATCCGCAGCCGCTGGTCGTCCGGCAGCCGGTCGAGGATGTCACGCTGCACGGTGTAGCCGCACTCGCCGTCGGACGGTTGGCAGATGTCGCCCTGCCCCGGGAAGTTGCCGGTCCATGGGTCGTCGCCAGGCCCGGCCCACATATCGGCCTCGTCGGAGATCAGCCAGCCGCCGGTCTCGTCACCGTGTTCGCCGATCGGGCTGGTGATCGTGTGCATCCCGGCGGCCCGGACCAGGTCGAGATTGGTGGTGCCGGTCAGCTCGACGTAGGTGTTGAGGCCGATCTCGACGTCCTTGGCGGTGTCGGCGGGGTCGGTGACGCTTTCCAGCCAGACGCCGATCGGAAAGAACTCGGGACTGGTGGGCAGTGATGGGGAGAAGCGGTCGTAGAAGTCCGGGCCGCCGTCGACCGGGCGCAGCGTCGCGCCGGCGCCACCCGCGGTGGCGACCGTACCGGGGGCGATCCCGGCGGCGACCGGACCGCGGACGGTGCCACCGATCGCCCACGCTGTACCGGCGACGACGAGCGCGCCGGCGACGACGCTGGCGATCAGGATCCAGCGCCGGCGCGGGCGGTGGGGTCCGGTAGCGACGACCATGGACGACCTTTCGAACGGTACCTGCCAGCACCGAGGGGGGGTGCCGACCAGCAGTAGTCGGACAACCACCCTGAGCGGAACATCCGATGCTAGCAACAGCCGGCGTCGACAACTGCCCGCTTTGCCCACTACAGTCCGTGTTCGGTGGCCGCCTGTCCGGCAACCGACAGTAGTCGAAGCGGTGGTAGCGGCCGGGTACGATCACGCCGGTACCCCGACCCCCGCTGCACGGAGTTCTCACGTGATCAACCGTCTCGCGGACCAGGCCAAGGGCCTGGTCCGGTCCCGCCTTACCGCGGCAGAGCTCAACCGGCGGCAGGTTCCGACCTTCCGGACCACCGACGTACGGACCGGCACACCGACCGTCTACTACCTCGCGCCGGACAACCCACAGCCCAGCGGCGGGGTACGGGTCATCTATCGCCATGTCGACCTGATCAACGACATGGGCATCCGGGCGTACGTCATGCACAAGGACCCGGCGTTCCGCTGCACCTGGTTCACCAACCAGACGCCCGTCGTCGCGGCCGCGAACGCCACCCTCGGCCCGACCGACATCCTCGTCGTCCCCGAGTGGTACGGACCCGGTCTGACCACGATCCCGCGCGGGCCGCGCCTCGTGGTGTTCAACCAACGGGCGTACGACACCTTCGACCACATCCCGTACCCGGACACCCGCCCCGGCGCGCCCTACGCCGACCTGCCCGGGATGACCGCGCTGCTGGCCGTCTCGCACGACAACGTCGAGCTGCTCAGCCACGCCTTCCCGGACATCCCGGTCCGGCTGACCCGCAACGTGATCGACCCCGACGTGTTCGCTTTCGGCAGCTGGCCCCGGCGACGGCACATCGCGTACGTCGGGCACCGGCGGGCCGACGAACGCGACCAGTTGCTGCACATCCTGCGGTCCCGCCGGGTGCTGGACGGTTGGGAGGTCACCCGGATCGCCGGACGCACCGAGCAACAGACCGCGGAGATCATGCGCGACTGCGCCATTTTCCTGAGCTTCAGTGACCGCGAGGGGTTCGGTATGCCACCGGCCGAGGCGATGTCCTGCGGCGCGTACGTGGTCGGCTACCCCGGCCTGGCCGGCCGCGAGTTCTTCGACCCGGCCCACTGTGCGCCAGTGCCCGATGGTGACCTGCTGGCCTTCGCCCGAGCCGTCGAGCAGGCCTGCGCCACCTGGGTCACCCAGCCGGAGGAGCTGGCCAGGCGGGCGGGTGCCGCTTCGGCGGCGGTGCAGGACCGTTACACCGTCGCCGGCCTACGCGAAGACCTGACCGCCTTCTACCACCCGCTGCTGACCCCCGGCTGACCGGTCCGCACGGCCCGCCGCCCCGCCGGTCCCCTGCCCGTCACCGGGGCCGCAACCCGCTCGGTCGTCAGATGCCGTGCCGGATCCAGGTGCGGTAACGGGCGTCGTTGCGCAGTCGACGCTGCACCACGCTGGCGGCGAAGCCCGGCACCAGCGGGGCGAACCGCGCACCGACCGCCCGGCGCCGCTGCAGCCCAGCCCAGTGCGGCAACTGCTCCGCGGCCAGATACGTCTCCCGGGCGAACTCCACGTACCACTCGACCGGCTCGCGGTCGGTCAGCCGCCGGTCGTAGGCGTGGCATGCCGATTCGAGAGCCTCGGTGGCCAACGCCCGACGGGCCAGGTCGTGCAGCTCCCGGGCCCGGGGCAGCTTGCCGCCGGGACCGTCGAACAGTACGTCGAAGGCGGTCCGCCGCTCGATCAGGTCGGTCCGCCGGCCGGACGCGGCGGTGACGCTGACGCTGGCCGCGTGTTCCCGGTGCCAGGCCTGATCGGCACCGTCGACGTGACCGACGTCGGAAACCGCCGCCACCCGCATCCAGGCCTCCATGTCGCAGGCGTAGCGCATCCGGCTGTCCCACGGGCCGACCTCGGCGTAGACGCTGGCCCGGACCACCGCCTCGGGAGTGGTGATGCAGTTGACGCCCAACCGGCACCGCTGTGCGATCCAGTCCTCACCGGACCAGATCGTCCAACCGGTGACCTCGGACCGGGACTCGGTCGGCACCGCCCCGTGGAAGTGCACCGGATGGCCGTAGACCAGACCGACCTCGGGGAACTCGTCGAACAGCCGCGTCGCGCGGGTCAGCGCCCCCGGGGTCAGCAGGTCGTCCGCGTCGAGTCGGACGACGAACTCCCCTGTCGCCACCGCCAACCCGTCGTTGAACGCCACGCAGGGCCCGTGGTTGGTCTCGTTGTGCACCACGACCAGCCGAGGTTCGTCGGCCCGGAGGGTGGTCAGCACCTGCCGGGTGTCGTCGGTGGAGCAGTCGTCCACGACGACCACCTCGACCTCGACGCCCTGCTGGGCGAGCGCACTGCCGATGCTCGACGGCAGGAACCGCCCGTAGTTGTAGCTCGGGATGATCACCGACACCCGTGGCGTACGGGCCGGATCACCGGCCGGGACCGGTGCCGGAACCCGGGTGCGGGGCGGCAGCGCGCGGCGGGCTGGCAGAGACACGTACACCTCTTTCAGGGTCGGACCGCCGTGGCGAGCGGCGTCGTCGGGGCAGGCGGCACCGGCGGGGGCGGACCGGTGGCCGGGCCGCCGTCACTCGATCCACGGTCGGCTGGCTCGCCGCCGCCCGGCTGGTCGGCGACCTGGCCGGCCGCCTTGAGGTCCCGCAGTCGGCGCCGCAGCCAGGGCAGCAACGGCCCGGCGAACGCCACGGTCATAACGGCGCCACCGGCCAGCAACTGCCACAGCGTGCCCGGCACGGTACGCACCATCAGCAGGCCGAGCGCCACCGCGGGCACCGCCACGGCCAGCGGCAGCACCAGCGCACCGGCCAACGCCCGCAGTCGGACGCCGTGCCGACGCAGCGCGAACGCGTACATCGGCAGGATGATCAGCGCGCAGACCAGCGCATGCCCGAACCCGGCACCGACCAGGCCGTACCAGCGCACGCCGAGGATCACTGCGGGGAAGAGCGCGACCAGCCAGACCACCTGGGCGACGAACAACGCCCGGCTCGCGCCGACTGCGATGAGGTAGGTCGCCACCAGGTCGAACAGCACCCGGAACGCCCCGAAGAAGGCCAGACCGGCCAACGCGTCGGCCGCCATCGACCAGCGTTGACCGTACAGCAACGGCACCACGACACTGGCCAACCCGGACAGCAGTACGCCGACGAGCAGCGCGACGGTCCAGGTCAACGCGGCGGCCGAGACGAATCCGGCAGCCTTACGCCGGGGGTCGGTCACGGTGGCGAAGGCCGGCAGCGCCACCGCCCGGATCGCCACCCCGAGGGCGCTCATCGGCCACGTGGAGATGTTGAACGCCAGGGTGTAGAGGCCGAGCATCACCGTTCCGGCGGTGGCGCCGACGGTCAGGTGACCGACGTTCATCACCACCCAGGACAGTACGTTGGCGCCGGCCAACGGCACGCCGAACCGGATCAGGCTGTGGGCCACCGCCGAGTCGAACCCGAACGTCGGCCGAGACCGGGTCAGCACGAACTGCAGCACGGTGACCATCGACTGCGCGACCACCCGGGAGATCGCCAGCGACATCGCGCCGAACCCAAGCAGCACCAGAGCGACCGTGACCGTGGTGCTCACCACCAGGCTGGCACCGTCGAGGCCGAGCTGGGCCCGTTGCCGGAACTCCCGCTGCATGACCGCGTACGGCACCACCGACAGGCCGCTGAGCACCAAAGTCAACGACATCACCTGCACCACCGGGGTGGCCTGCGGGCTGTCCATGGCCACCGACACCGGCCCGGCGGCCAGCGACATCGCACCGGCCAGGCCCAGGCTGGTCAGCAACGAGATGGTGGTGACGGTGCCGGCTCGGCCCTGCACCCCGTGCCGGATGATGTCCGCGCTCATCCCGAGGTCGGCCAGGGACATCACGATGGTCTGCACGGTCAGCGCGACCGCGAAGACACCGAACTCCTCCGGAGCGAGCAGCCGGGCCAGCAGGACGCCGACGCCGAGGCTGCCGATCCGCAGGGCGATGCTGTTCAGGGTGCTCCACGCGAGGGCACGCTTGACCCTGGCACCGAGCGGGGCCGGTGCGGCTGCGTCAGCTGTCACTACCGCTCCCGGCCGCGGTCCGCCCGGCGGCGAACCGCTGCCGGGCCAGACTCGCCTTGAAGTTGAGCAGATGGGCGGTCGGATGGGCCATGGCTCCGGCCCGGCGCGGCAGGTTCAGCCGTTGCTCCACGGCGCGGGCGTAGATGTCCGTCTGCCGCCGGCCGGCGGCCTGCAGACTGAACCGCTCCACGACGGTACGGCGGCCGAACTCGCCCAGCTCGGCCCGCTGCCGTGGGTCGGCGGTGCCGAGTTCGGTGAGCGCGTCGGCGACCCGGCCGGTGCCGTCGGTGCCGTCGCCGAGACCATAGAACCCCTGGTCGAGAAAGACCGGCAGGGTCTGCGGGGTGAGCGGTAGCCAGAACCCCTGCTCGCCCTGCACGACGACCGGCTTGGCGAAGGCCATCGCCCGCAACGCCGACGACCCCATGCCGATGACGATGTCGGCGGCGGCGTACGCGTCGTGCGGGTCGAGCATCGCGCCGGTGAGGGTGACCACCTCTGCGCCCCGCTCGGCGTTGGCCTTGTCGGCCGCCTGCTGAATCTCGGCGCGGGCCTCACCGTCGCCGACGATCAGCAGCCGCATCCGCAGCGCCGGGTCGATGCCGACCATCGCCCGGGTCGCGGCGAGCAGTCCTTCGAGTTTGAGCGCCGCCGCCAACCGGGACACCGACACCACGGCGATCTCGTCGGCGGCGATGCCGAGGGCACGCCGGGCCGGACCGGGATCGGTGACCGGGGCGTTGGCGTCGGTGTCGATAGGCGGTTCGATGACGTGCACCTCGGTCCGGTGTGGGCGTTCCTGGGCGGCGATCTGCTCGGTGCCGACGATCAGTGGCAGGTGCCGGGGTACCCAGGCCGGGACCTCCATGGAGAGCACAGTCACCACGAGCGGCACCCCTTGGCGCAGGTACGCGCCGTAGGCTGCCTCCAGGCTGGGTGCCCACTCGTAGGCGTGGACCAGGTCGATGCGGCGGTGCCGGACGACGTCGGCGATGGCGGCGACGTTGCGCGGTGACGGTGCCTCGCCCTTCGGTGGTGCCTGGACGAACTCCAGGCCCCACTCGTCGACCATGCTCCGCAGCTCGCCGTCCGGGCCGTAGATGATCACCTCGTGCCCGAGCCCGGCCACTGTCGCCGCGATCTCGATGGCGTTGATCTGGCTCCCGCCGATCTCCATCGTGTGCAGGCAAGTGAGGATACGCACCTAGTGTCCCTTTCAATCGCGGCGAAGCCGCCCTGCCGATGATTCAACGGCTTCGCCGCGACTGTCCTCAAGAGTTAGGCGTGAACACGACATCTACCCAGTAGTTGTGGTTGACCGACTGGCCGGGGAACACCCAGCCGTACGGGTCGTAGTGGTACGCACCCCCGCCGACCAGCACATGCAGTGGCGAGCGGTCCAGCTCGGCTTCGGCGAACTGGTTGGCGGTCACGGCGTACTGGCCGACCGACGTGTGGTATGAGGCCACATAGGTGGTGTTCGCCACAATGGGCACCGGCTGATCGAAGGTGACCGTCTGCCAACCGGATTCCGTCTCGTCGGTGAACACCGCCGTCGCCAACCGGACACCGTCCGCCGTCCAGAGCGACCCGCGATGCGTCCCGGTGTTGGCTGGGCCCTTGTAGAACCGGACACCGGTGACCTGACCGGCGACGTCGGAGCGGAACCGCACCCCCACCTCGACCGCGTCCTCGTCGGCCCAGTTCACCGCGGCGGGCACGTCCTCCGGGCCGAAGATGCTGACCGGCGGCGCCGACGGATCGGGGCTCGGCGTCGGTTCGGGGCTCGGCGACGGCGACCCGGTCGGGGTCGGCTCCGCGGTCGGACTTGGCTCGGTCGACGGCGACGGCGACGGTCCTGCCGGTGACGGGCTGGGGGTCGGCGTCGGGTCGGCGTCGGGGTCACCGGGTACGTACAGCGGGTCGACCCAGTAGTTCGCCGAGTTGTACGTTCCGGTCGGGAACCCACCGCCGGAACCGTACCGGTAGACCCCGTTGTCCCCCGCCGGGGCGCTCAACTGGCCACGGCTGTAGCCGGAGCCGAAGAAACCGCCATCGAACGCATAGTTGCCGTTCGGCGCGTAGTACGACAACACGTACGTCGTACCCGCCGACACCGCCACCGGCTCGGCGAACGCCGCCGACTGCCAGCCCGTGACGCCGCCCTCCGGGAACGTCACCTCCGCCAACGGCGCACCACCACCGACCGGCCACAACCTGCCGACCTGACTACCCACGTTCCCCGGCCCCCGGTAGAACCGCATCCCGACCAGCTCACCGTCCACCGACGGGGTGAACTTGACGCCCACCTCCACCGGGTCGCTCTCCCCGACCGAGGACTGCTGCGGAACCGCGTCCGGCTCGAACAGGGTCACCACGTCGTCGCCGTAGGTCGTGGTGAACGACCAGGTGTACGGCTGCGCCATCGTCGTCCCGTCGCTGCTGGCCCGCACCGATGCGGTGTAGGTGTGCAGCGACCGCAGCGCGGTCGACGGGGTGAACGTGGCGAGCCGGGTCGCGCCGTCGTAGGCGACCGTGCCGGCGACCGGCTCGGAGGCCGCGTCGACCAGCTCGAACTCCAGCGACGACTCGTCGATGTCGATGTCGAAGTGTGCGGAGGCCACCGTCTCGGCAGCCACCCCGGTGGCACCGGGTGTCGGCACGGTCGCGGTCACCGCCGGTCCGCTCTCGTCCGGCCGACCGGACGGCGACGGGGAGGGAGACGGGGACGAACCGTCACCGGTCGGCAGGAAGTACGGGTCGATCCAGTAGTTCGCCGCACCGTAGGTCAGGGTCGGGAAGCCACCACCGGCGGTGTAGTTGAACACACCGTTGTTCTCCGCGGTGGCGGTCAGCGGGCCACGGCTGTAGCCGGAGTCGAAGAATCCGGGGTCGTAGGCGTAGTTGCCGTTCGGCGCGTAGTACGACAAGACATAAGTCGTACCCGCCGACACCGTCACCGGCTCAGCGAACGCCGCCACCTGCCAACCCGTCCCCTCACCCTCCGGGAACGTCACCTCCGCCAACGGCGCACCACCACCGACCGGCCACAACCTGCCGACCTGACTACCCACGTTCCCCGGCCCCCGGTAGAACCGCATCCCGACCAGCTCACCGTCCACCGACGGGGTGAACTTGACGCCCACCTCCACCGGGTCGCTCTCCCCGACCGAGGACTGCTGCGGAACCGCGTCCGGCTCGAACAGGGTCACCACCTGATCGGAGAAGGTCGAGGTGAACGACCACGAGTACGGCGCGTTCATCGGCACGTCGGCCTCGTCGCGCGCGGTCACCGTCGCGGTGTAGGCGGTCTGCTCGGTCAGCGGCACCACCGGGGTGAAGGTGGCCCGACGGGCCGCACCGTCGTAACTGACGGCACCCGCCACCGGCTCGTCGGCCGGGCCGGCCAGTGTGAACTCGATGGTGGTCTCGTCGACCGGCTTGCTGAACACGATCGACGGGGTCACATCCGCCGGAACGTTCGCCGCGTCCGCGATCGGCACCGTCGACGACACCGTGGGCGGTGCGTCGTCGGCGGTCACGAAGGTCACGTCGGCGTAGTAGTTCGTCGAACCCCACGAGTTGTTCGGGAAGCCGGGTCCGTCCTCCCGGTAGACACCGTTGCCCACCGTGCCTGCAGTGGCGGGCGCCAGGAGGGGTCCCGAGACGTGATCGGTCAGGAAGTAGCCGCCGTCGCTGGCGTACCGCCCTTGCGGTGCGAAGTAGGAGACCACGTAGCTGGTACCGGCGGAGACCGGGACCGGGGTCGGGAGACTCACCTGCTGCCAGCCGGTCTCGGTCTCGTCGGTGAACACCGCGGTGGCCAGCACTGAACCGCCGTTGGTCCAGAGCGTGCCACGATGCTCGCCACCGTTGCCCTCGCCCTTGTAGAAGCGCAGTCCGGTGACCAGACCGTCGATCTGAGGAGTGAACCGCACCCCGACCTCGACCGCCGGCTGAGTGCTCAGCGGCTCGCCGTCTGGCCTGCCATTGTCGGTCTCGACGAACGCCTGGGTGTCCGGCACCGCTTGGCCGAACAGCGAGTACGGTCCGGAGACCGACAGGGCGACCGGATCGGACGGTGCGCCGAGGTTGCCGCTGTCGTCGACTGCCCGCGCCAGCACCACGTGTGCGGCGGTGTCGGTGGGCAGGAACTCGTAGGTCCAGGAATGCGTACCGGTGGTGGCCGGGTGCCAGGTGTCGCCGCCGTCGGTGGAGATCTCGACGCCGGCGACCAGCCCGCCGCCGGCGTCGGACGCGGTGCCGGTGACCGTCACCGGCGCGCCGTGGGCCACGGAGCTGCCGTCGGTCGGTCCGGTGATCGTCACGGTGGGTGCCAGCGCGTCGGCGGACTGGCTGGTCACCACGATGCCGCTCATCGGGGTGGTCGGCCCCGCACCCATGTCGGCGAAGAGGTTGACCGTGGCCTGCTGGATCGCGTCATCGGCGGGCGCGCCCGAGCCACCGTCATGGTAGGCGTCGAGCCCCCACGCCCACTGGATGGTGCCGGCCCCGAAGACCAGCGCACCGCTCGGTGCCCGGTACATGGTCATGTGGTGGGTGGTCTCCCCCGGCTTGTTCTCCGGGCCGTAGCCGACCAGGTACTCGGGGGTATGACCGGTGGTGGTGGAGAGCCGGAAGGTGCCGGCCGGTCGGAAGCCGTTGTCCAGGTCCTCGTTGGACTCGTAGCCGACGGTGTGTGGCGCCAGGGTGGCGGTCTGGCCCGGAGCCAGCTCGGCCACGCCGGTGTGTCGCCAGAACCGTAGCCGGCCCTGCTCGGCGGGGACCTGCATGGCCAGGTCGGTGTTGTTGGCCATGTAGAGGTTGCCGACCAGGGCGTTCTCCGGCTCGCGCACCTCTCCGGTCGGGAAGCGTGGGTCACGCCACACGCCGGTCCACTCGTCTGACGGGTCGATCCGCGCGTTGTCCCAGGTCTCCTTGTAGCAGACCAGGGTGCGGTACGGCGTACCGTCACCGTCGACGCTGTCCTCCCAGCGGACCTTCCAGTAGACCTCGTTGCCGGTGAAGAACGCCAGGTGCACTCCGGCGTCGCGGGCCGCCTCGACATTGGCCCGCTGCTGCGGGGACCAGTACTCGTCGTGCCCGACGGAGACATACACCTCGTGGTTGAGCAGCAGTTCACCGCGCACGTCCGCGTCGAGCCCACTGACGTAGCTGACGTCGTACCCGTTGCGCTCCAGGAAGCGGATCATCGGATACTCGTTGGCGAAGAGAAAGTCGCGCCCCTGCTGAGCGCCGCGGGTGGCGAACGGCCGGTTGTAGCTCAGCTTGTAGGCGCGGTACGCCGGACCTTCGCCCCAGTAGAAGTCCGCTCCGCCGTAGCGGTTGTACGCCTGCCAGGTGGTGTCCGAGGTCTGGAACACCAACTGCGAGGTGCTGGTGTCATCTCGCACGATGAAGGGGATGTGGCTGTCACCGCCGGTGTCCGAGCGAATGAGTCGGGCGATGTAGACCCCGGAGACGGCGTCGGCCGGCACGTTCCAGGTAGCGCCGACCTGCCAGGTGCCGCAGTCGAAAATCTGGGAGTCGGTGGCGCGCACGCAGTCCGCGTCGGTGTTGGCCGCCAACGGCAGGCTCGGGGTCAGCGTGGCCCACTCCCGTGCGCCGTCGCCGCCGTACCAGCCGAGCCGGTAGACCTTGATCGTGTACGCGGACGCCTCGGTGCGCACCTTGAAGCCGATCTGTTCCCCTACATTCACGCTTATCGAGGTCGCAAAGCCCTGGATCGTGGGATCGCCGACCCCGGAAATGTCCCACACCGAACTCGGCGTTCCCGACTTGCTGTTCTCACAGGCAATCACGTTGACCGGAGGCGCGCACGGATCAGTGGACGCGGATGCCGCTGGCATCGCGATCATCAGGGTCGCCATCATGACGATGGCGGTCGCGACGGCGACGAAGTGCCGACTGCCACGATCAAAAAACTTAAATACGCCCGCCCTCACCGAATGTCCCTTCAGGAGCCAGCCCGACGCGATACCGCGTGCCTCCCCCAGCTACGCAGCGCCGACGCTACCAGCGTGAGTCAAGCTCACAACCGGGCATGTATCTGACCCTCGGCGCGACCCGGACAGCCCGCCCATCGCCCATTCGGACAACTGGCCCCAGGCAATGCGTAATGATCTGCACTCACACAGTTAATCGATAGACGATCTTTGAGATGCCGGATCGACGACCGGCGGCGGTTGATCCGGCCCGGGCGCGGGCTCCGGTGCCGGCGCTACGAACCGAACCACCGAGGGGTCGACGTGCGCACCTTGAGCGCCGGGTGGCTGAGTCGCCACACCGCACCACACATACCCACCATGAGTGACATCGCCGTGGCGTAGGTGCTGAAGCTCAGTGAATCGAAGGTGAAGCCTGCCGCGATCGCCACCAGCTGCACCGCGACGAGGATGGAACAGAGGTGCCGGTCACGCTCCGACGTCGACCGGCGCCGGGCGAGCAGCGCGACGACGATCGCGGTGACGTGCAGCGCGACGAGGACCACGACCCCGATCACGCCGTTGGTGAGCGCGAAGGCGAGCCACTGGTTGTCGAGGTACTGGTACTGCGGCGAGACCCAGGTCCCGGTCCCCCGGCCGAGCCACGGTCGCTGCGCGAAGTAGTACCCGACCATCTCGTACCGCTCGGTCCGCGAGGTGATGCTCGGGTCCGTGCTCGCCCCAAGGAACATGTTGGTGATCGTGGTGACGAGTGACGGCTTCGCCACCGCCATTCCGGCGAACATGACCAGACCCAGCGCCATCATGTTGTAGCGCATCCGCCACGCCCAGGTGGGCATCAGGACGAGCAACACGATCGCCAACGCCACGAATCCGGTCCGGGACATCGTCGCCGGGATCGCCGCCGCGATGAGCAATGCCAGAAATGCGAACATCTGCCGCTGCCGGGAAGTGGCCGAGAAGCGCGCAAAGTGGATCGCGAACGGCAGCGCCATCGCCATCAACAGACTGAACTCGATGTAGTGGAAGGTTGTGCTGGGCACCCGTACACCGCCGCCACGGATCTCCAGGCCGACGATCCACCCTTTCATCTGCAAACCGGGCACCCGCATGTACTGGGTCAGATCAAAGTACAAGAACGCCTGAATCAGCCCGACCACGGCGACGAAGGCACAGCAGTAGACAAACACCCGCAGTACGCCGTCAAGACGGTCCCAGTTGGGCATGCCGTCGGCGGTCAACAGGATCACCCCGGAGATCGCCGCCGCAGTCAGCATCCAGCGGTCCGCCGAGTTCGCTTCCATCACCGTCAGACCACGGAGGAACCCGATGGCGTACGACAGCAGCATCGACAACAGGAAAGCCAGGATCGCCCACCGCAGCGGCTGCGGGCCGGTGAGCACCAACCGGGAGTTGAGCCGGGCGGTCATCCACCAGAACCACATCAGAATTGCCACAACCAGCGCAGGACGCCCCAGGTCGGTCATTCCGGGCAGAATCAGGTGCGATGGGATCAGGGTCAGCAGGCAGACCATGAGCGACAACATGACTGGCGCGTCGATCCTGGTCAGCCGGCGCCGGGTGATGTAAGTGCGCTCGGCGATCCACGCTGGTTCGAGGTCTGCCGGGTGCACCCCGGATGACATCACCGGGTCCTGGCCTCGGTCATCGCGCCTGGCTGCCGTTCTTGGACGTCTCAGGCGGCGTCCACTGCTCACGGCCGGCTCCGGCCTTGGGCAGGATTATCGTCGCGTCGTCACGGACCGCGCGAATCACCGCGGTCTCGTCGTTGGCCGACGACGCGGGCGGCTGGTGGGGGGCCGACTGCGGCGTGCCGGGCTGCGGCGTGGCCGGCTTCGATCCGGTGCGCTCCTCGCCTGCCCCGTCGGCCCGGTCGTCGACCGCGCGGAAGGTCAACGAACCGTTGCCGACCAGTACCTGACCGCCGGCCAGTCCGCTACCAGCCACCGGCGCCTCGCCTGGCGAAGACCCGGCACCCTGACGCTCCTCCGGACGGTTCTCCCGCCGGCCTTCCTGACGCCCCTGCGAGGCGTTGCCGGAGCTTTCCTGACGCCCCTGCGAGGCGTTGCCGGAGCTGTAGACACCGCCGGGCTTGCTCGCGCCGTCGCGATCGCTCGCCCTCTGGTGCGGGACCGGTTGCGGGCGCGACACCGACCGGGTCTGATCGACCCGCCCGGCCATCGGTGGGATGGCGATCGTCTCATCGGTGCCAGCGGCGATCGGCACACCGGCCGCAGGTCGCGGCCGGCGGCGCCGCAGCAGACCGTCGATCCCGATGGTGAGCGCCGCGCTGAGCAGGACGCCGACCCCGGCGACCGCGATCATCGCCCGGTTGACCTTGGAGTTGGCCTCCTGGATGTTGTCGCCCCGGTCGAGACGGCGAGCGGTGATGAAGCTCTCCTCGCTCGCGCCGTAGTCGGCCTGCAGCCCGACCACGCTCGCCTCCAACCGGCGGACGACCTCCTCGGTCGTCTCGGTGGCCTGGTCCTCGGACTCGCCGACCACCTCGATCGTCATGATCGGCTGCTGGTTGTCGAGGGTGATCGCGACGTTCTCGCTGAGGCCGGCGGCGTCCAGTTGCTTGAGCACGGCCTGGTCCTGCACGGTGAGGGCAGCGGCCCGGCTCAGCGATCCCAGCCCCAGCTCCAACCAGGGGTTACGGGGCGTAACCGGGGCATCCTCATCCGGGGCTGTGTTGGCGGCGGTGGGCGGGATCAATTGAACATAGGATGTCGCGATATAGTCCGGTTCGACGCTCATCCGGGTCCATCCGGCAGCCGCTACCGAGATGAGCAGCAGCGGCGTCGCGACGTACCAGCGCCGGAACAGCAGTTTGGTGAGATCCCAAAAGTCCACTGCTGTCCTTCCATTGGGTGGCGAGGTCGGGGCGCTCGTCTTCCATCGTATGGCCAGCCGAGAAGCATGAAGGTACGGCGTGGCACGTCGAGCCCTCCGCCGGGTTCAGTGTCCGGCCGGGCGCGGCGCCTCCGCAAGCCTCCGACCGCCGCCCCATCCCGGACATATGTCCTGTAACGCCGCACCGAACGACCGAGCCACGCCGAGAGTCGCCAACACGACAGCACAGACTCGGCCGTCAGGGGGACCGACCAATGGGCCGGGTGGACGCCCTGCAGCGTCCACCCGGCCCGTCGGATCGAGCCTTACGGCGTGATCTTGTAGATGTGGTACGTGTGTTCCTTCGCGAAGGTGTCCCGGATCGCACCACCGCTGATCGGCACCGAGCGGTTCTCGAACAGCACCTCGGCGGTGTCACCAGTCACGCCGGGCGGCAGCGCCAGCGAGTGGCCGCCGGTCGGGGTGTCCTTGCCGAGCATCGCGAAGACGTAGAACGAGCCGTCGTGGGCCTTGAGCATCGTGTCCAGCCCGTTGTTGAACTCCCACTCGTACGACTGGGTGTTCAGCACCGGCGCCAGGCTGGCGATGCGCTTGTTCACCTCGGCAACGGCCGGCCGGACCGCGTCACCGCACCGCTCCCGCAGCACGTGCTGGGAGATGCACGACCCGCCGAAGTTGTGGTTGAAGTACTGGATGCCCCGCGCCTCGTTGATCAGCGAGTTCATCACCGCACCGGTGATCTGCTCACCGGTGATGGTCGGCGCCCAGTCCTCGGTGAACGGGTGCCCCACCTCGACGAAGGCCCACACCGGCTGCCGCTTGCCGTCCATCGCGTCGAGTTCACGCATCCGCTGCATGGTCAGCCCGTAGTTGGCCGCCCGCCGGCAGTTGTCCTTGTTCACGCCGTACGTCGGGCCCTCTGCCGGGGCGGTGCAGACGTGCGGGTCGGTGTACCAGTAGATGTCGTTGGAGACGACCGAGCTGAAGCCGTTGACGAACTTGCCGGCGTCGGAGTCCGACTGCCAGAACATCACGCCCTTGCCGTAGTTGGCGTAGCGCAACCCACGGTCACCGGACGGAACGGTGCCCGACTCCTTCTTCATCACGTCCAGCCCGCAGCCGTCCCGACTTGACGTACAGATCGGGCCCTGGCCGGGGTAGTTTCCGGTCCACGTGCCGTTGCCCGGCCCGCCCCACATATCCGCTTCGTCACCGATCACCCAGCCGACGCTCTCGTTGCCCCGGTCACTGAACGGCTGCGGGATAAAGGCGTACATGCCGTTGCGCCTGATCAGCGCGACATCCGACTGATCGGTCAGCATGACGTAGGTGTTGAGGCCGGCCGCCTTGTCCCGGTCGATGTCCTGCTGGGTGTAGACACCCTCGTACCAGACGCCGATCGGGAAGAACGACGGGTCGGTCCAGCCGGAGGCACGGGCCTGCGGGAAGTTCGCGTAGTACGCGGGGCCGCCTTCCCACGGCACCCGGGGCAGGTCGAGCACGGCCGGCGTACCGCCGGTCGGCGAGGCCGACGGGGTGGCCGACGGGGTGGCGGTCGGGCTGGCCGACGGCGACAGCGACGGCGACGGCTCAGCGGAGGCAGTCGGCGACGGCGACGGTTCCGGCTGCTGCGACCCGGTCGGCTCGAAGGCGAGATCGACCCAGTAGTTGCTGGCCTTCCAGGTCTGGCGGGGGAAACCACCCGATCCGTAGGCGTAGACGCCGGCGGTGCCGTCGGCCCGCAGCGGACCGGCGGACACCGGTCGTTCGAAGTAACGCTGGGTGGCCCGGTACCGGCTGGTGTGGTACGAGGCGATGTACACCTCGCCCGCCTCGACCTCGACCGGCTCGGGCAGCACGACGTGCTGCCACCCGGAGCGGGATTCCCGCTTCGGTACGGCGGTCGCCAGCCGCTCGCCGTCCGCGTTCCACAGGTTGACCCGGTGTCGACTGCGGTCACCCTTGGCCTTGAGGAAACGCACCGCGGTGACCACCCCGTCGCGGTCGGCGGTGAAGCGCACGCCGAGTTCCACCGGCCGGGTGTCCGGGTCGACCGGCACCCGTGACACGTCCGTCTCGGCGAACAGGGTGAAGCCGTCGACCTGCTCCCCGGCAACCGAGGCGGTGACCACCGTCGCGGTGGCGAGGAAGCTGACGACCACCGCGCCGATCATCACCAGCCGGCCGCGACGACCGGTGGGGCGCCGCAGCATCCGCCGCCGGCCGCGACCCGACCCGGCCGCGCTAGCGTGCCGGCCGGCCGCGTCCGGTCCGGCCGCGGCGGTGGGACGCGGCGACGGGCGACCGGCCCGCCGGGCGCGCGGCGATCCGGGCAAACCGGACGAACTACCCGTGGACGACCCCGGGAACGGCTCGTCCCGCCCCCCGTCCGGCTCGAAAGAATCCTTGCTTACCACGAGATGTACACCTCTCGGGACATGGTCCGTTGTCGGTACTACGTTCGGTGGATCTCCCCCAGGCACTCCCCGTCCCGACCGATCGCAGCGCGCTACGCCGCCCCATCGGGACCGAGGCTGACGTTAACCCAGGCCACGAACCTTCCCAAGGAACTTAATGCTCTCTTATGGCAAGCCGGCACGACCCTGAGCTCACCCGCAGCGAACGTGAATGATGAAATCCGCTCACCTCGAACATCGACAGATCGAGATCGTTTACCGGCCGCTCGGGCCGGCTCCGGAGGCGTCGACCGCGGAATGTGGATCAGCGGGACCACCGGTCGGCACACCGGCAGTGGTCCGTCCCCAACCGGAGCGCACGCTCCAACCAGGAGAACGCCGCCTTAACTCTGCCGCAACGGTGATCGCCACATAACAGAACGCGGCCGGAACAAGGTGTGGCGCCGTGAGTACGACCCTCCGCAACCAGGACCACGGACGGGAACCGGGCACCGGATCGAGTGCCAACTCGGCGCCCCGCGGATCCGTCCGGACAAACTCCCAGAACTCTGCGTTACCGGCCCGGGACCTGGCCACTCGTCGGACCAACTCACCCGTACGCCGTGGTGCCACCACCCGTACGGGCAGGTCAACGTCCCGCTTTTCGTCGGCTCTGACCACTGCGTCGAGAAACATGTCGTCGGCGATAATGTCCGGAAAATTGGTGAATCGCGCCCGCGCAGCGGCGGAGATTGCGATCAGCCCACGACCGAAGAGGCGGCCGCTGAATACCGGCAACCGCGCATTGATCGCGTAGTAGGCCCGCACCGGCCAGGTACTCGCCGAGGTGTCGATCACCGGTCGCGGCGCCGCCGCCTCCACGCCGGGTTCGGCGATCACGGCGGCGAGCGCGCGTAGAAGTTCCACCGATACCGCGATGTCCGCATCCAGGTAGATCCGGACGTCTCCCCCGGCAATCTCGTCGGCGGCGTTGAGCGCGGCGATTTTCGACGGCGTGGCGATCTCCAGCACCCGGGCGCCGCAGGACCGGGCGACCGCCGCCGTCCGGTCGGTGCAGCCGTTGGCGGCCACGATGATCTCGACGTCCGGCCCGAAGGACGGCGATTCGGTCATTGCACGCAAGACCGGGCCGATCCCTTCTTCCTCGTTGAAGGCCGGCATGATGACGGTAATCTGCACAACCACGATGCTTCCATTCACGGACGATGCGACAACCAGTCGAATGGGCAACCTCACTATCGCCTAGCTGACACCGATTGGCCCATCCGGTGGACCACTACGCCGAGTACGGTGCAGCTTGTGCCTCGTGACCAGTACCCCGTTACCGCAAATAGGCATCGGATCACTCTGAGCAATGTCGCTTTTGATCCCGTTCGGGAAGAAGACGTCATCCGCCACGTCGTCGCCGCACTGGACGCCGGAACCGGCGGCCAGATCATCACCCCGAATGTGGACATCCTGCGCCGCGCCAACCGCGAAGAGGAGTGCCACAGACACATAGAGTCATCAACTCTGGTAGTCGCGGACGGTGCGCCACTAATCTGGGCCAGCCGGATCAGCGGTGACCCACTGCCGGCCCGGGTCCCCGGGTCCGACCTGATCTGGAGCTTGTCCCGGGCGCTCGGCGAGCAGCGCCGGTCGGTCTACCTGCTCGGTGGCGAGCCAGGCACAGCGGTGCAGGCCGCCGCCGTACTCCGCCGCGAGTTTCCCCAGCTCACCATCGCCGGCCAGCTCAGCCCGCCGTTCGGGTTCGACCGGTCCGAGGAGCAACTCAGCCAGATCTGCGCCGAGGTGGCCGCCGCCCGACCGGACCTGATCTTCGTCGGGCTCGGCTTCCCCAAACAGGAACGGCTCATCGCCCGGCTCCGGCCGATGCTGCCGAACACCTGGTTCATGGGTTGCGGAGCGGCGATCGGTTTCGTCGCCGGGGTACACCGTCGGGCCCCCCGGTGGATGCAGCGCACCGGGTTGGAGTGGATGCACCGGCTGCTCCGCGAGCCACAGCGGCTCACCCGCCGCTACCTGCTGCACGACGTACCGTTCGCGCTGCAGTTGCTCGGCGGCAGCGTCCGAACCCGGTGGCGGCGCGGTGACCAGGCGACGAACACCGGCAGCGTGCCGGCGCTCCCGCCGACCCGGCACATCCCGGCCCCCCGGGGCAGTCAGGACAGCCAGGACAACCGGGACGCCAACCGTCCCGACCCGGTCGGCTCCGGGAACCGCCCGTGAGCCGCCCCGACGTCTCGGTCGTCATCGTCTCGTACAACACGAGCCAGCTGATCGTGCGCTGCCTGACCGAGCTGTACGCGAGCCTGACCCCGGACGTCACAGCGGAGGTGGTGGTGGTCGACAACGCCTCCACCGACGGTTCCGCCGACACCATCGCCGACCGGTTCCCGCAGGTCCGCCTGGTACGGCTGACGGAAAACGTCGGTTTCGGCCGAGGCATCAACCGTGGGGCGGCGGTCAGCACCGGGCGCTACCTGCTCTGTCTCAACCCGGACACGGTTCCGGTCGGCCATCCGGTCACCGAACTGGTCACCTTCGCCGACCAGCATCCCGGTCACGGCCTGTACACCGGGCGCACACTGCACCCCGACGGCACCGACGACAACTACTCCTGCTGGGGCGTGCCCACGGTATGGAGCATCTTCGGCTTCGCCAGCGGGCTGTCGACGGCATTCCGCGGCCGAGCCTGGGCGGATCCGGAGGCGCTGCCCGGTTACGACCGCAAATCGGTACGCGAGGTGCCCGCGCTGTCCGGCTGCATGCTGCTCATCGAGCGGGACCTGTTCGGCCGACTTGGCGGCTTCGACCCGCAGTACTTCCTCTACAGCGAGGACATCGACCTCAGCACCCGGGCCAGGGCGCTGGGCGCCCGCCCGGTGCTGACCCCGACCGCTCAGGTGGTGCACCTGGTCGGCGCCTCGTCCAGCTCCGAGGGGCAACGGATCCGGATCCTGCGCGGCAAGGCCACCTACGTCCGACGGCACTGGTCGCCGCTGCGGGCCTGGACCGGCGTCCGGCTGCTGGTCGCCGGGGTCGGTCTACGGGCGGTGGGCAAGACGCTGCTCGGCCGGGATCGGTCCCGGGGCGTCGACTGGATCGAGGTCTGGCGTTCCCGCCGCGACTGGGCGGCCGGTTACCCACCGGTCGAGGAGGATCGGCCGACCACCGAACGGCTCGAACCGGCCGGCTGACCGCCCCGGACATCGCATCCCACGGTCACGTCGTTCGTGGGCATACCCGTGCGGTCACCCTTCGTCGGCCTGCCGCTGCGGCGGCCCGGCGACCGGGACGTCGGCGAACGCCGCCACCGTACGGTCGGCGTACGCATTGGCGTCGCCGTACTCCATCGGGCCGTCCCAGCTGGTCGGCAGCGGCACCGTGACCTGCGGCGCGACCCGACGGACCACCTCGTCGAGCACCCGCTCCACCTGGCCGACCCAGAGATGGCGGGCACCATCGACCCCGACCACCTCCACGTGCCCGACCACGGCGAACCGCCGGGTCGCCTCGTCCGGCCGCAGGTAATCGTCCAGCTCCGGGACCAGCGCGGTGAGTGGTTTGCCGGACGCCGACCAGGTGGCCAGGTCGGCGTCGGTAGCGAAGCGCAGCGGCGGCGACAGCAGGATCGCTCCCTCGACCACCGGGTCGCAGCCGTAGCGCAGTGCCAGGTCGGTGCCGAACGACCAGCCGAGCAGCCAGATCCTGGGCAGCTCGGCGAACTCGGCGTACTCGATCGCCGCCGCGACGTCGAACCGCTCCCCCTCGGCCGAGTCGAAGCTGCCGCCGCTGGTGCCGCGCTCGCTGCTGGTGCCCCGGGTGTTGAACCGGAGCACGGCCACGTCGGCCAGCGCCGGCAGCCGCCAGGCGGCCTTGCGGAACACGTGGCTGTCCATCATTCCGCCGTGGGTGGGCAGCGGATGCAGGCAGACCAGCGTGGCGACCGGCGGACGATCGGCTGGTAACGCCAACTCACCGACGAGGGTAAGCCCGTCGGCGGTGTGCAGCTCGATGTCGCGGCGCTCGGCGGGCAGGATCGACATGGACCGGATCGGCTCGCTCACCCGGCCAGTCTCGCACTGCCCTGACCCGCCGGACCGTCGGGGATCAGCCGTAGCGGGGCGCGGAGCGGGATCGCTCGACCGCCGGCCGCCGCTGCTCGCGGGCCCGCCAGCAGCCGGAGTGCCAGTGCCGCCGGTCGGTCAGGTCGCCCCGGCCGTCCGCCGGCCAGGCGACCACGTGCGGCACACCCGGCCGGATCTCCTGCAGACACCCCGGGCAACGGTACGTCTTGGTCGCCGCCGGACCGGGCACCGACCGCACCATCCAGTCGCCGTCGCTGAACGACTGCACGGCGGCGACGCCCCGGCGCACCCGCTCCGGGTCGACCGGCTCGGGCTGGCCGGAATCGCCGTGGCCGGCGCGACCGGCGGACCGGCGGGTCGGACGGTTGCGGCGCGGACTCATGATCGCAAGGGTACGTCGCCGCTGTGGCGCCCTGCTCAGCCGGCGTGGTCGCGGAAACCGCCCCCGGTGCGCCGGCCGAGCCGACCGGCGGTCACCAGGTTGCGCAGCAGCGGGGCGGGTGCCAGCCCGGGCTCGGGCAGCTCCCGGTGGATGGCGGTCTGGACGGCCAGCGCCACGTCCAGGCCGACGGTGTCGAGCAGCTCGAACGGCCCGGCGGGATAGCCACAGCCGAGTTTCATCGCCGCGTCGATGTCGTCCGCCGTCGAATAGTTGCTCTCCAGCATCCGGACCGCGTCGTTGAGGTACGGCACCAGCAACGCGTCGGCGATGAAGCCGGCGCGGTCGCCGCAGGTCACCGCGGTCCTACCGAGTGCCGCGCAGAGTTGGTGCGCGGCCCGCACCGCGCTCGGCGAGGTCCGGACGGTACGCACCACCTCGACCAGGCGGGCCCGCGCCGCCGTACCGCCAACGAAGTGCAGTCCGACCACGTCGGCCGGCCGGCCGGTGGCCATCGCCACGTCGATCACCGGTGCCGTCGACGGGCCGACCACCACCACCAGGTCGACGGCGGCCAGGTCACGCACGGCCTGGTGGTGGTGGTCGGCCGCCGGGACGCCACCGGGGTCGGCCACCGCGACGACGTCGACTCCGGCGGCGGTGAGGACGTCCGCGACGTCGGTCGCGGCGCTGCCCGACCCGACCACCCCGACCGTACGGGGTGCCGGCTCAGCGGCCTCAGCGCCGGCCACCGGGCTGAGGTCGTCCGGGGCGAGCCGCGACGAGCCCGGTGCCTGGTAGGTGTAGAACCCCCGGCCGGACTTGCGGCCGAGCAGCCCGGCGGTGACCATCTGCCGCAGCAGCGGCGCGGCCGCGTGCCGGCGGTCGTGGCCACCACGCTGGTACATCGTCTCCAGCACCTGGTAGGCGGTGTCCAGGCCGATCAGGTCGAGCAGCGTCAACGGGCCCATCGGCAGGCCGTGGCCCTGCTGCATGGCCGCGTCGATGTCCTCCCGGCTGGCGTACCCGGCCTCGTACATCCCGACCGCCTGGTTGAGGTACCCGAACAACAGCGCGTTGGCGATGAAGCCGGCGCGGTCGGTGACGCTCACCCCGACCTTGCCGAGCCGGGCGCAGAGCGACTGGACGTCGCGGGCCACCTCCGGCGCGGTCACCACGGTGCTGATCACCTCGACCAACCGCATCACCGGTGCCGGGTTGAAGAAGTGCAGCCCGATCACCTGGCCGGGACGTTCGGTGGCGACAGCGATCTCGGTGACGCTCAACGACGAGGTGTTGGTCGCCAGGACGGCCCCCGGTGGGCACACCCGATCGAGCTCGGCCAGCAGGCGTCGCTTGAGATCGAGCCGCTCCGGGACCGCCTCGACGGCAAGGTCGACGTCGCGGAGTGCGTCGAGTCCGACCGCGAAGGTCACCCGGGCGTGCAGTGCGTCCCGGTCGGCCGGATCGAGTTTGCCGCGGGCGACGGCCCGGTCGGTGGACGCCGTCAGGTTGACCCGGCCCTTGTCCAGCGCCGCCCCGTCCACCTCGACGGCGACCACGTCGACGCCGTTGCGGGCGAAGACCTCGACAATCCCGGCACCCATCGTGCCGAGCCCCACCACTCCCACGGTGTTGAACTCGCGCGCCATCTGGTCTCCGTCCGTCACCTGCGTCGGCCCCGATGCATGGCGAGTCTGCCACGAGCCGCCGCGCCGCCGCTCAGGAGAGCACCACGACCAGCCAGGTCAACCAGCCGACCAGGAAGATCCCCGCCAGCCCGGCCATCAGCAACGTGCTGGGCCGGCGTCGGGGGCGCATCGGCTGGGTGGGCTCGCCGAGCGCGGTGTGCAGCGGCGAACCCGGCCCGGTGGTCGGGCGCACCGGTGCGCCGGGCAGCGCCGCCGTGGCCGGTCGGGGGATCCGGGTGCCGACCGGGTCGGTGAGCGCCGAGGCCGGGTCGTAGAACCGCAGTTCCACGCCACCGATCCGGATCCGGTCCCCGTCGCGCAGCTCGGTCGGCTGCCGGATACGCAGGTCGTTGACCCAGGTGCCGTTCGTCGACTCCTGGTCGGTCAGCACCGTACGGCCGCCACCGGCGGTTAGCACCGCGTGGCACCGGCTGACCTTGATGTCGTCGATGGTGATGTCCAGGCCGGCGTCCCGACCGATCACCCGTTCCCCGGGGGACAGCCGGTAGCTGGCCCCCGGAGTCGGGCCGGTTATCACCTGAAGGAGAGGTAGCAGCGACTGGTGTTCGGACATCAGCTGGTGAAGTGCCTTCCCCCCTCGACAGCGACGCACGTCGCGCCACCCGTTGCAGCCTGCCAGCTCGCGCCGACCCGGGACATGGTCCCTTGTCCGGTGTTGGCCGCCGGCCGGGTCAGGTCCGCGCCACCGATTCGACGGTGGTCCGCGACAACCGGACACCCGCCCTGACGCCAGGTGGCCAAGGCTGTCATTGCATCGCCAAGAATCGAAGTCTCGCTACCCGCGAGTACCCTTCACGGCTAACCTCGGACAATACTGCGCGGCGGGCAGGCGGAGCGATCCGGGGCCGGTGCGCAGCCGCAGCTGGTGGAGGAGGCCAAGGTGACGGTGGTACGGAACCCAAGCCTGCCGGTGGTCGACGACGGGCACCTTCTCTCCTGCCACCCGGCGACCGGTGCGCAGGTGGGCCGGGTCCCGATCGCCGACCGCGATCAGGTCGCGGCGGCGGTGGCGGCGGCCCGGACCGCCGCCGATTGGTGGGTCGGAATCGGCCACGCGCAACGCCGCCGCCGGCTGCTGCGCTGGC
Organism: Micromonospora sp. LOL_021; assembly: GCF_048060215.1. NCBI lineage: Bacteria > Bacillati > Actinomycetota > Actinomycetes > Micromonosporales > Micromonosporaceae > Micromonospora > Micromonospora sp. LOL_021. Next base: position 198,674 of record NZ_JBHMIN010000003.1, read on the forward strand.
GGTCGCTGCTCGCCACCCGGATCACCGAACTCGCCGATCTGGTCAACCGGGAGTGTGGCAAACCGGTGGCCGAGGCGGTCGTCGAGATCGCCGCCGCGATCGAACACATCGACTGGGCGGCCCAGCACGCCAGGCGGGTGCTCGGGGTCCGGCGGACCCGCACCCGGCTGATCACCGCCGAGTTCAGCGGTCACCTGGAGTACCAACCGCTCGGAGTGATCGGGGTGATCGGCGCGTGGAACTACCCGGTGCTCATTCCGATCGGCCCGATCGCGTACGCGCTGGCCGCCGGCAACACGGTGGTCTTCAAACCCAGCGAGTACACCCCGGTGACCGGACAGTGGCTGGTCGACACGCTCACCGAGGCGGTCGGCGCGGAGTCGGTCCTGACGGCCGTACACGGGCTTGGCGACGTCGGCGACGCGTTGTGCCGGTCCGGCGTGGACAAGCTCTCGTTCACCGGCTCACCACGGACCGGCCGCCTGGTCATGGCGGCCTGCGCCGAGACACTCACCCCGGTGGTGATCGAGGCCGGCGGCAAGGACGCGATGATCGTCGACGACGACGCCGACATCGACGCGGCGGCGGAGGCCTGCGTCTGGGGAGCGATGACCAACGCCGGGCAGAGCTGTATCGGCATCGAGCGGGTGTACGCGCTGGCCCCGGTGTACGACGCGTTCGTCACCGCGGTGGTGGACCGGGCCGGCCGGCTGACTGTCGGTAGCGGGCCGAAGGACCAGGTCGGGCCGATCGCCGTGCCCGGCCAGCTCGACGTCATCCGACGGCACATCGAGGACTCGCTGGCCGCCGGTGGGCGGGCGGTGCTCGGCGGTGCCGCAGCGGTACAGCCGCCGTACGTGCATCCGACCGTACTGGTCGACGTGCCGCCCGACTGCGCCGCCGTCCGGGAGGAGACCTTCGGACCGACCGTCACGATCCACCGGGTCGAGACCATCGACGAGGCGATCACGGCGGCCAACGACACCCGCTACGGGCTGGGCGGCGCGGTCTTCGGCAAGCGGCGGGGGATCGCCGTCGCCCGCCGGATTCGCAGTGGAATGGTGTCGATCAACTCGGTGCTCACCTTCGTCGGGTTCAGTGAGCTGCCGTTCGGCGGAGTCGGCGAATCGGGTTTCGGCCGGGTGCACGGTGAAGACGGGCTGCGGGAGTTTACCCGGTCCAAGGCGATCACCCGCCGCAGGGCACCGTCGCTGCTGCCGACGATGACGTTCGAGCGGACCCCGACCGACGTGGCCCGCATCGTCAAGGTGATCAAGCTGCGGTACGGCCGCGACTGATCGCGGGTCAGCCGGCGATCGGCTGGTGCGCGCCGAGGCTGGCCTGGTCGGCGGCGGTGGTGCCGGCGATCCACCCGGCCCGGTTGTGACCGGCGATCGACCGGCTGGTCACCGTCGGGAAGAGCCGCTCGGTGGCCCGGTCCACCTGCTCGTCGCGGGCCGCCAGCACCGGCACCAGCGCGGTGCCGGTCCGCGCGGCCGCCTCTCGACCGACGTCGTCGGCGGCGGTACGCAACCGCTGCCCGATCCGCACCGCGTACGCCTCCAGGAAGGACTGGCGGAACGACCGGGTGGTCGACTGCCCGCCCCGGCCACGCTGCGGGCCGTTGCGCAGCATCGCCGCGGTGGCCTGTACCAGCAGCGAGGTGTGCAGCAACTCAACCGACTCGCAGTCGGCGGCGAACCCGACGACGGTGGCGAAGCCGAGATTGTTGGACCACACCGACCGGCAGCCGTTCGCCTCGGCGACCTGCTGCAGCAGCAACGCCTTGGCCTGCTCGTACGGTGCTTCCAGACCGATCCGGACGGCCACCGGGTCGACCTGTGGCCCGCCGGCACCGGTCTGCTGCGCGACGAGCAGCGCATGGTCGATGCGGTGCCGGGTCATCAGCTCCTGGGCCTTGGCCGACAGCGCTTCGGCCTCCTCCGCGAATTCGGTCGACTCGGCCTTGGCCAGCAGCGCCCGGATCCGGCCGAGCTGACGCTCGTCCACATCGTCCGTCCCGGCCGCCCCGGAGGGTGCGGCGGGGGTCGGCCGCCGACGCTGCTGCGTCCCGTCGTCACCGGGGCGGACCGTGCCGGGCAGCGGGGCCACCAGCTCCAGTCTCGGCAGGCCGATCAGCAGCCCGGCCACTCGCACCGCGAGCAGCACGGCAGCGGTCCGGTCCAGCTTGACTCCGGCCGCCCAGGCGGTCAGCCGGTGGTCGGGCCGAGCAGCACCCCACACGTCGAGGTCGAGATCACGCAGCTGGCGGTGCCAGCGGTCGGCGACCGTCGCCGGCGCGTACCCGCGCAGCTGCGCCGCGACGTACCCGGCGGTCAGGCTCACCGCCCGCTTGCCGAGCTCGCGGCCGGCCACCCGCAGCACGTCGGCCGGCATCCAGCCGTGGCCCCACAGCCCGGCGGCCACCTGCCGCAACGCCTCGTCTACCGCCTGGTCCACCAGCCGGCCGTCGGCTGCGACCAGCGCGGCCACGCACTCGTCGAGGTCGTCCGGTCGGTCGGCCGTCGCCATTCGGGCCGCCCGGCGCAGCAGCTCGTCGACCCGCTGCGCCTCGGTCGGTGGCTGGTAGAAACCGAACCCGTCGGGGTACGCCGCGCCGGCGGCCTGCGCCCGTTGGCGTTGCCGCTGCTCCCTGGCTTTCTTCTTGGCGGCTCGACGTTGCTGGTTGCGCACACCCATCGGGGAACTCCAGAAGCTCGGTGTCGGAGCTGGTCAAAGTTCGGAGCTGGTCAAAGTTCGGAGCTGGTCAAAGTTCGGTGCTGGTCCGAAGGTTGCTGCTGGTCGAAAGTTGACGGTGGTCAGAACAGGGTGAGCTCGTCCCGCTCGATGCCCCGCAACTTGTCGTAGTCGACCACCACGCACCGGATGCCGCGGTCTTCGGCCAGCACCCGGGCCTGCGGTTTGATTTCCTGTGCCGCGAAGATGCCGGTCACCGGCGCCAGCAGTGGGTCTCGGTTGAGCAGTTCGAGGTAGCGGGTCAGCTGCTCGACACCGTCGATCTCGCCCCGACGCTTCACCTCGACCGCGACGCTCGCCGCGCCGTCGCGACAGAGCAGGTCCACCGGGCCGATCGCCGTCATGTACTCCCGCCGCACCAGGGTGAAATCGTCACCGAAGGTGGTCGGGTTGGCGGCGAGCAGTTCCTGGAGATGCGCCTCCACCCCGTCCTTGCGCAGACCGGGGTCGACACCCAGGTCGTACGACATCTCCTGGAGAATCTCCTCCAGGGTGATCCGCAGCTCCTCGCCGGCCTTGTTGACCACCCGCCACATGCCCGGCGTCTCCTCCAGCCGGCACGGCGGGCTCATCCAGTTCAGCGGCTTGTACGCCCGATCGTCGGCGTGAATCGAGACCGATCCGTCCGCTTTGACCATCAACAGCCGGGTGGCCGGCGGCAGATGCGCCGAGAGTCGACCGACATAGTCCACCGAGCATCGAGCAATCACCAGCCGCACCCGACGAGGGTAGCGCCAGCGGTGCCCGCGTACCGCGCAGGGCTGGCGCGGCGGTGCGATCCTGGTGACGTGTTCGAACTGCTGACCGGGACCGGGCTGGCCTCATCCGCGGGGCTCAACGCCTACATCCCGCTGCTGACCGTCGGCGTGCTCGCCCGCTACACCAGCCTGATCACGCTGCCGGACGGCTGGCAGTGGATGTCCGACGAATGGGTGCTGGGCATCCTCGCCGTCCTGCTGGTTGTCGAGGTCGTCGCCGACAAGGTGCCGGTCGTCGACCACGTCAACGACGTGGTGCAGACGGTCGTCCGGCCGACCGCCGGCGGGCTGGCGTTCGGAGCGGGGTCGGCGTCGGAGACGGTGACGGTCAGCGACCCCGGAGGGTTCTTCTCCTCGGACCAGTGGGTTCCGGTGCTGGTCGGCGTGCTGATCGCGCTCGGCATACATCTACTCAAGGCGACCGCCCGACCGGTGATCAACACCGCCACCGCCGGGATCGGCGCGCCGGTGGCGAGCACTGCCGAGGACGCGACCAGCGTGGTGATGTCGGTCGTCGCGATCCTGCTGCCCGTCCTGGTGCTGGTCTTCCTGGTGGCATTGCTGATCGGCGGGCCGCTGCTGATCCGCCGGGCCCGGCAGCGCCGCCGGGATCGGCAGGCGGCCCGGGCCGCCGGATACCGGGTCTGACCGGACATCCCGGGCCGCGCATCGCATCGCCTCACCGCCAGCGGAACAAGCGGGCCGCCAGGGCACCGACCACCGCCAGGTAGCCGACCATCACCAGCAGGTGCAGCGGACGAACCGCCTGCCCGGCCCAGCTGGCCTGCAAGGCCTGGCTCAGTGCGCCGAGCGGGGTGAGGTCGCTCAACCGGCGGATCGTCTCGGGCATCATCGGCCCCGGGGTCCACACCCCGGCGAAGAACAACATCGGGAAGTAGACCAGCATGCCGATGGCGTTCGCCGCCCGCCCGGTCGACGCCAGCGCCGCGATCAGCAACCCGACCGTGAAGGTGGCCGCCCCGCCCAGCAGGAACACACCGAGGAAGCTAACCGGATGCTCGGGCAGCGGCACCCGGAACGTGACCGCCGCCGCGGCGACGGCCAGACCGACCGCGAGCGTCGTCGCGGCCACCGAGACCAGCAGCTGGGCACCGAGCAGCTTCGCCGGGCGTACCGGGGTGGTGGCCATCCGGCGCAGCACCCCGCGTTCCCGGTACCCGGCCACGGTCGTGGGCAGGGTGGTGATCGCGACGGTGGCGACCGCCATCGCGACCACCACCGGCAGATAGATGTCGATCGGCCGCAGCCCGGCGAGCTCCGCCACCGGGGTACGGAAACCTGGCATCACCCCACCCAGCACGACGACCAGCAGCATCGGGAAGGCCAGCGACATCACGATCGCCGCCGGGTCCCGCAGGAACAGTTTGGCCTCCATCACGGTGAGCCGGCGCAGCGCGGTCACCGGTCACCTCCGGTGAGGGCGAGGAACGCGTCGTCCAACGTCGCCTGCTGCAGGCGCAGCTCGCGCGGCGTGACGCCGTGCCGGGACAGCGCCGCCGCGACGGCGAAGAACAGCTCCGCACCGCCGTCGACAACGACCTCACGACCTTCGATGGTCACGGCGGTAACCTGCGGCAGCTCGGCCAGCAGGGCGAGGTCGAGCGGTCGGTCCGGGACGAACCGGATCCGCTGCCCGCTGTCGACGCTGGCGGCCAGCCCGGCCGGGGTGTCGAGGGCGACCACCCGGCCGGCGTCGATCACCGCGACCCGGTCGCAGAGCCGCTCCGCCTCCTCCATCAGGTGCGTGACCAGCACCAAAGTGACGCCCCGGTTGCGGACCGATTCGACAAGTCCCCAGGTGTCCCGGCGGGCCGCCGGGTCCAGCCCGGTGGTCAACTCGTCGAGGAACGCCACCTTCGGGTCGCCGACCAGGGCCAGGGCGACGGACAGGCGCTGCTTCTGCCCGCCGGAGAGCTGGCCGAAGCGGGCGTCGTGCCGAGCGGACAGGCCGAGCAGGTCGAGCAGCTCCCGCCAGTCGGCCGGCTGCCGGTAGAAGGAGCTGTAGAGCTCCAGCGCCTCCCACACCTTGATCCGCTCCGGTAGCTGGCTTTCCTGCAGCTGCGCCCCGAGTCGCTGGCGCAGCCGCGCGCCGTCGCGTTGCGGGTCCAGGCCGAGCACCCGTACGGTGCCCCGGTCCGGCCGGCGCAGCCCGAGCGCGCACTCCACAGTGGTGGTCTTGCCGGCACCGTTACGGCCGAGGATCCCGAAAATCTCCCCCTCATCGACGGTGAACGACACGTCGTCCACCGCGATCAGGTCGCCGTACCGCTTGTGCAGCTGCTCGATCTCGATGACGGACATGGCGTCGCTCCTCAGCTCTCCTCAGCCGGAGATCTTCTTCAGTGGCAGCCGGCGGACCAGCAGCCAGGTGACGGCACCGGCGACCAGCAGGGTCAGCAGCGCGATCGCCGTTCCGGTGCCAGCGTGTGCCTCGTCGTCAAGGCCGAGCATCCGGGCGAGGCCGAACCCGGTCCATTCGGTACGGAAGCCGATCTCGACGACGAACGCCGGCAGCAGCACCACTGGCAGCAGCAACGTCCCCCACCACGGATTGAGCAGGTGGTAGACGATCGCGGTCAGTACCCCGGCCGCCATGTAGCCCAGGTTGACCAGGCTGTACTCCAGCCAGATCGCGGCGGCGTCGCCTGCCGAACCGACCAGGTACGGCTCGGTGAGCCCGTCGAGCAGACCGAAGACGTCGAGGGTCAGGTATTCGAGGCCGAAGCCGAGCGTCGTCAGGGTGGAGAAACCGAGGGCGTACGGCACGAGGAAGCCCCAGGAGCCAATCAGCGCGTCCCGCCGGGTGACGCCGTGGGCGACGAACATCGGCAGGTAGGTGCCGACGGCGATGATGCCGAACACGAAGGTGAACCAACGCGGTGCCTGCAGGCCCATGTTCTGCCACATGCTCGCTTCGACCGTGCCGAACCGGGCGATCAGGCCGACGACCACGGCCCAGACCAGGTAGATGATCGTCCAGTACCACCCGGCCAGCGGCAGCGACCGGCGCAGCAGCGTACGGGTGACCTTCCAGGCGGTGGCGTTCATCGCCGGGCCTCCTTGTCCGTGGTGTCCGCCGTGAGGTGTACGAACAGGTCCTGCAGCCCGATCGGGCCGAGCTCCAGGCCGGCGGCGCGGGCGGCGGCCCGGTCGCCGTCGTCGACGGCCCCGAAGACGGTGGTGGACCGGGTGCCGCCGAGCTGCTGGCTGCCGAGCACGGTGCGTCCGGTGACGAACGCGTCGACGGCGGCGGCCGGGCCGGTCACTGCCGTCCCCCGGGCCCGCAGCGTCTCGGTCTCCTCGTGGGCGACCAGCCGACCCCGGTGCAGCACCACCACCTCCTCGAACAGCGACCCGACCTCCTCGATCAGGTGGGTGGAGAGCACAATGGTGCGCGGGTGCGCGAGGTAGTCGTTGAGCACTTCCTCGTAAAAGGCGTACCGGCTGGGTGCGTCGAGGCCGAGGTAGGCCTCGTCGAAGATGGTCAGCGGTGCCCGGGCGGCCAGCCCGAGGGTGACGCTGAGCGCCGACTTCATGCCCCGGCTCAGCCCGTTGAGCCGCTTGCGCATCGGCAGGTCGAACCGCTCGACCAGACGGGCGGCGTAGTCGGCGTCCCAGTTCGGACGCAGTGTCGCGGCGAGGTCCAGGATGCAGCTGACCCGGTCGGTGTCCTGGGCGTCAACCCGGTCCCGGACGAACGTGATCTGCGACATGATCGCCGCGTTCTCAAACGGGTCGGCGCCGCCGATGCGCGCCGTGCCGCTGGTGGCGGCCCGGAAGGCGGACAGTACGGCGAGCAGGCTGGTCTTGCCGGAGCCGTTGCGGCCGAGCAGTCCGTAGATCTTGCCCGGGACGAGAGTGAGGTCGAGCGAGTCGACGGCGACGGTGTCGCCGTAGCGGACGGTGAGATTGCGGGTCTCGATGCCCAGGCCGGTCACTGGTGTTCCCCTCCTGCTGCGTGTTGAATGCGGGCGACGACCTCGGTCAACGGGATGCCGATGATCCGGGCCTCGGTGACCATCGGGTCGACGACCTCGGTGAAGAACCGGTCGCGGCGTTGGCCGCGCAGCGTCTCGCGGGCGTTGGGGCTGACGAACATCCCGATGCCCCGCTTCTTGAACAGCACGCCCTCGTCGATGAGCTGGTGGAAGCCCTTGGCGGCGGTGGCGGGGTTGATCCGGTAGTAGCTGGCGTACTGGTTGGTGGACATGACCTGCTCGCCCTCCTGCAGCGCCCCGCTCAGGATGTCGTTTTTGATCTTGTCGGCTATCTGCTGATAGATCGGACTTCGATCATCGAACACGGGAGCACCTCTGGTTCACTGGTTCATTACTCGTGTAATGAACCGTAGCACCGGCGAACCAACCCAGTCCAGCCCGCCAGCGGTGTCCGTCACCACCACGACACCCGGGCGCCTTCCCCCGCACGGCAGGGGCGATAGTTGACGCCATGAGCGACAAGGCGGCGGACGCGCCGGCCATCGAGGTACGCGGGCTGCGCAAGATGTACGCCGGGACACCGGCGGTGGACGGGGTCGACCTGACCGTGCGGCGCGGCGAGGTGTTCGCTCTGCTCGGCCCGAACGGCGCTGGCAAGACCACCACCGTCGAGATCCTGGAGGGCTACCGCCGCCGCGACGCCGGCGAGGTGCGGGTGCTCGGCGTCGACCCCGACCCTGGTACGCCGCAGTGGCGCTCCCGGATCGGCATCGTGCTGCAGGGCACCGGCGAGTTCGACGAACTGACCGTCGCCGAGGTGGTCGGCCACTTCGCCGCCTTCTACCCGACACCGGACGACCCGGCGGCGGTGATCGACCGGGTCGGCCTCGCCGGCAAGGCCCGCGCCCGCACCCACACGCTGTCCGGCGGGCAGAAGCGTCGCCTCGACGTGGCGCTCGGCATCGTCGGCCGACCGGAGCTGCTCTTCCTCGACGAGCCGACCACCGGCTTCGACCCGGAGGCCCGCCGTGAGTTCTGGGAGCTGATCCGGTCACTCGCCGGTGCCGGCACCACCATCCTGCTGACCACCCACTACCTGGACGAGGCCGAAGCCCTCGCCGACCGGGTCGGGGTGATCGCCGCCGGTCGGCTCGTCGAGGTGGCACCCCCGGCCGAGCTGGGTGGTCGGCGGGACGCCCTGGCCACCGTCGCCTGGCGTACCGCCGACGGGACGGCGCACCGCGAGGAGAGCGCGACGCCGACGAAGCTGGTCGCCGAGCTGGCCGCGCGCTTCGACGGCGAGGTCCCCGGCCTGACCGTCACCCGGCCCACCCTGGAAGACGTCTACCTGCGGATGATTGGACACAAGTGAACGCGACCACCGGCGGCACCGCCGGCGCTGTGACCTCGCCGGCGGCCGGCACCCCCGGCACCTCATCGGCCGTGCAGCGGATCGGGCCGGCGCGGCTCGGGCTGCGGCAGGGTCGGCTGGAGATCCGGCAGTTCATGCGCAGCCGCGAGTCGGTCGTCTTCACGATGGCCTTCCCGGTCATCATGATCCTGATCTTCGCGTCGATCTTCACCGGCGAGATCACCGACGGTGTCCGGTTCACCCAGTACTTCATCACCGGCATGATCGCCACCGGGCTGATGACCGTCGGCTTCCAGAGCCTGGCCATCCAGATCCCGATCGAGCGGGACCGGGGTGTGCTCAAGCGGCTGCGCGGCACCCCGATGCCGAAATGGGTCTACTTCGCCGGCAAGGTCATCATGGTGGCGGTGATCGGCTTCGCCGAAACGGTGCTCCTGCTGGCGGTCGCGACGCTGCTGTTCGACCTGCAACTGCCGGACACGGCGGTCAAATGGTTCACCCTGGGCTGGGTGTCGGTGCTCGGCATCACCGCCTGCACGCTGTGCGGCATCGCCTTCTCGTCGCTGGCGCGCAGCGGTCGCAGCGCGTCCGCGGTGGCCACCCCGGTGTCACTGGTGCTGCAGTTCACTTCCGGCGTCTTCTTCGTCTTCACCGCGCTGCCCGGCTGGATGCAGCAGATCGCCGCGCTGTTCCCGCTCAAGTGGATGTGCCAGGGGCTGCGCTCGGTCTTCCTGCCGGAGGCTTTCGGCACGCAGGAGCCGGGCGGCTCGTTCGAGCTGGGCATGGTCGCGCTGGTGCTGGCCATCTGGTGCGTCATCGGCCTGGTGCTCTGCCTGACCACGTTCCGCTGGACCACCAAACGCGACGGCTGACGCCCAGGGGCACCAAGGTGCGCGCCGAAGACGTGATGCCGCAGGTGCATCTTGATGCACCTGCGGCATCACGCTCAACCGGCACCCCCAACCCGACGAGCTGGCACGACCGCCGACACCTGGCCGTGGTCGAGGACCACGACGGAATGGGACCACGGTCGGCTCACCGTCCGGCGTTCACGAAAGCGACGATCTCGTCGAGCCCAGGACGGTAGCCGTCGTTGGTGTCCACTTCGATCTCGGGTACGTCGAGTCGGACGGGCTGGAAGCCGTGGTGGCCGACGGTATGGGTCTGATGGTCACCGAGGTACGTATCGGCGTGGGCGCGCCGGGTTGCGTTTTCGTCCTGCCGCCGCTGGACGCGGTCGAAGGCCGTCTGCGCGGCGACCCGGCAGTGCACCACCCGGATGTCGGCGATTCCGATCAACGGCTGCAGGCCCGGCCGCCACAGGCGGTCCTGGAAAGCCGCCTCGGTGACCGTGGTGACCCCAGCGGTCAGCAGCAGTCGCAGCACGTTGAAGAAGGTGGGCAGGGTTCGAAGGGTCAGCTCGTCGCTCGGTGCGGCGATGATGCCGCCGGCAGTGTGGACCATGCCCTCCTTGATCTCGTCGCGGCAGATCGCCGGGCAGCCGATCCGCCGGGCGAGCAGGTAGGCAAGCGTCGTCTTGCCAGCCCCGGGTGGTCCGCTGATGACGACAAGGGTCGGCTTTGTTTCCACCACGTCGTTATAGCGCGGCGGCCGGTGCACGGGCAGGGACGGCCCTGAGTAGTCGGCCCTGAGTAGTCATAGTCATCTACGGCCAGAAATATCCCCGCCAACTGGCCACCAGCGAAGACCGAACTGGCCACCGACACACCGCCGGCTGACGCGGATGATCATCCGCGCCCTGCCGAACGCTATCGAGGTGAGGCCTACGAACGTTATTTTCGCGTTTTAACGTGCGTAGGCCTCACCTGATCATGAACTACGGCCGCCCGAGCCACCCCTGTCCGCCCAACGCCGACACGCAGTCACTTTGGTTCGGCCACGAACACGCCGACTCCTTCGAGGGTCTCGGTCAGCCCGGTGGCACGGAGGATCATCATCGCCTTGCCGACGACGGTGTCCGAGACGTCGTACTCGCGGCAGAGCTGTGAGCGGCTGGGCAGCTTTGTGCCCGGTGGCCACTCGCCAGACTCAATCTTCGCTCGTAGCTCGTCGGCAAGAACTTGGTACTGCTGCTTGGGCATACACACTCCCCGGATGGCATGCCCATTTGATCACGCTTCTACCTCCGACCTCAACCAGTTGCACGTTGCTCGTTGACCTACAACCGGTGGCGATTGTAGGTTGATGGCGAACGCCCCCGGATGGCTCTTGGGGCGGTCACCTCCGGTCGGGGCGTGTAGCGAGTCACGCCGTTGGGCGTCCCGGCCCCGAAGGTTCGCCCTGGTCGCCGTACCGCCGAGGAGGGCTGCGGTGATCGGGGTGGGGGTGGCCCCGCCGGCATCGGCAAGCGGCAGGGCCACCCCGTCCACCCACCAACAACACCCAGATGAGCGGAACCACCAGCGGCAGCAGCGAGCAATGGGGAGGAACACGAGATGCGTGAACTGTGGCGCCGGTGGCAGGTCCGCCGGCAACGACGCACCATGGCCGCCACACCACCGGCCGCCTGGCCCGCCGGCAGCGCCACCGGCGTCTACCGGACACCCGGCAGCCCCGCCGGCCACAATCAGCGCGGGTCGGCGTACCGGCCGATCCGGCCCTGGCAGGTCCGCAGCCACCGCTTCCCGACGGTCCCCCGGCGCGGCGGCGGCCGAGGCCTGGACCCCAGCGAGGTCGCCGCGTTCCTCGACCGCGTCGCCCACGATCTTGGCGTCGTGTACGCCGAGCTCGAACGCACCTGGGAGCAGAACGACCGGATCAAGGACGCGCTGCGCCGCTGGCAGTCCGCGCAGGCAACGCCCACCCGGCACGGCGTCTACCAGGCCGGCGCGCGCCGGTGACCGGGTCGACGCCAGCGGCCGGCAGCCGTGGCGGTCCGGCGCTGACCGTACGGACCGCCACGGCCGCCGACGTCGAACCCCTGGCCGAGTTGCTGGCGCAGGCGTGTGTGCTGGACCCGGTGGTGTCCTGGCTGATCAGCGACCACGCGTTGCGGTACCTGACGATGCACCGGTTCTTCGCCGCCGAGCTGGAGTACGCCGTCCGGCACGGCATCGTCGACGTGGTCGGGCACTGCGACGGCGTGGCGATCTGGTACCCGCACCCGGCAGACCGGCTCCTGTCGGCGGAACATCAGCGGCGCCGGTTGCGGGCCTGCGGTGACCGGCACGGCCCGTACGCGCACTACACCTTCACCGCCGGCCGGCTGGAACCGACCGGCCGACACCACCACCTGGCGTTCCTGGCGGCGGCGCCGTGGCTACGCCGCCAAGGCATCGGGTCGGCGCTGCTCACCGCGCATCATGCCCGGCTGGACCGGATCGGCATGCCGGCGGTGGTCGAGGCGAGCAGTCCACGGTCCCAGGCGTTCCACCTGCGCAACGGCTACCGGATCGTCCGGGTGGCGCACCTGCCGGCCGGCGGGCCGCCGCTATGGGCGATGCGCCGCTCCGGCGACCCGGTCGACCAACCACCTCTGGCAGCAGCACTACGCGTCAGCTGAACCGATGCGACTGCTACGGACGGTAGACATCCGTTTGGTGATCGATGCGGGTAACATGAACCGTTCGGTTGTCCTCGTCGATCCGGTAGATCACCCGATACGCGCCGCGTCGTGCCGAGTGATAATCGGTCAGTTCGCGGGTCAACGGCTTGCCGACCACATAGGGCCTTTCCAGCAACGGGCCGGTCAGGAACTGACCGACGGCCATCGCGACGACCAGCGGCAGGCCGACAGGTGGTCCCTTGGTCAGGGCTCGCCGGGCAGCGGGCGCTACGGAAAGTCGGTACGCCTCGTCGCTCACTGCTGTTCGCGCTCCGCGCGGTCAGCAAGCTGGCGCAGTAGTTCGTCAGCGTCGACGCCGTGGCCAGCGGCGATGTCAGCCTCAGCCTGCCGGATCTGGCGTCGAGGTCAGTAGCTGTAGAAGCCCTGGCCGGTCTTGCGGCCCAGGTCGCCGGCGGTGACCATGCGCTGCAGCAGCTCCGGCGGGAAGAACTTCTCGTCGGCGGTGTCAGCGTAGATGTTCTTCGCCGCGTGCAGCAACACGTCCGCGCCGGTCAGGTCGGTAGTGGCCAGCGGCCCCATCGCGTGACCGAAGCCGAGCCTGCAGGCGGTGTCGAGATCCTCGGCGGAGACCACGCCGGACTCGACGAGCTTGACCGCCTCGACGACCAGCGCGGCGATCAGCCGGGTGGTGACGAAGCCGGCGATGTCCCGGTTGACCACCACGCAGGTCTTGCCGATCTCCTCGGCGAACGCCTTCGCGGTGGCCAGCGTCGCGTCCGAGGTCTTGTAGCCGCGGACCAGCTCGCACAGTTTCATCATCGGCACTGGGGAGAAGAAGTGGGTACCGACCACCGATTCGGGGCGTTCGGTGACCGCGGCGATCTGGGTCACCGGGATCGCCGACGTGTTGGTGGCCAGCACCGCGTCCGCCTTGCAGATCTTGTCGAGTGCCCGGAACACCTCGTGCTTGATCTCGATGCGCTCGAAGACGGCCTCGACGACCACGTCCGCGTCGGCCGCTGCCTCCAGCTCGGTGGTGGTGGTGATCCGGCCCATCGTCGATTCGACGTCATCGGCGCTGATCACGCCCTTGCCGGCGAACTTGTCCAGGGACTGGCGGATGCCGGCGACGCCCCGGGAGGTCGCCGCGTCGTCCAGGTCGCGCAGGATGACCCGCCAGCCCGCCTGGGCGGCAACCTGGGCGATGCCCGAGCCCATCAACCCCGCGCCGATCACTGCCAGCTGACCTGCCATCTCTGCATCTCCTCGTCCACGCGCCTCGACCGGATGTGCCAGCTGGCAGCTTATCCGGCGCGCCTGAACGATCGCTAACCCGGTAGGGGCGGTCGGCCGCTGGCCTTACGGCACACCCAGCGGTCAGCCCGCCGCCGACCCGCCCAGCCGCTGCACCTGAACGCCGAGCGAGCACAGGTCGGCCACGTAGTTCGGGTAGCCCCGGTCGATGTGGTGCACGTCGGCGATCTCGGTCACCCCTTCGGCGCAGAGCCCGGCGATCACCAGCCCGGCCCCGGCCCGGATGTCGGTCGCCCGGACCCGGCCGCCGACCAGCCGTTCCCGGCCGCGTACCACCGCGTGATGGCCGTCAGTCCTGATGTCCGCGCCCAGCCGCAGCAGTTCGTCGACGAACTGGAACCGGCCGTCGAAGATGTTCTCGGTGACCAGTGACGCCCCCTCGCTGACCGAGGCCAGGCCGATCGCCATCGGCAGCAGGTCGGTGGCGAAGCCGGGGAACGGCAGAGTGACCACATCCACCGCCCTCGGCCGGCGCTCCATGCGTACCCGGAAACCGTCGCCGGTGGTGTCGACGGTGGCCCCGGAGGCCGCCACCTTGTCGAGGGCGACCGCCAGGAACGACGGGTCGACGCCGCGTACCGTGACGTCGCCGCGGGTCATCGCGGCGGCGAACGCCCAGGTGCCGGCGACGATCCGGTCGCCGATGGTGGAGTGGCGGACCGGCCGCAGCTCCGGCACGCCCTCGATCCGCAGGGTGGCGGTGCCGGCGCCGTCAATCTGGGCGCCCATCTCGGTGAGCATCGCACAGATGTCGACGATCTCCGGCTCGCGGGCCGCGTTGTCGATCTCGGTGATCCCGTCGGCCAGCACCGCCGCCATCACCAGGTTCTCGGTGGCGCCGACGCTCGGGAAGTCCAGCCAGATCGTCGCGCCGTGCAGGCCCCGGGCGGCCGAGGCGACGACCAGCCCGTCGGCGGCGGAGATCTCGGCGCCCATCCGGGCCAGGCCGGCCACGTGCATGTCGAGCCCCCGCGAGCCGATCGCGTCCCCGCCCGGTTGGGCGACTGTGACGCGTCCGCACCGGGCGAGCAGCGGGCCGAGTACGCAGATCGACGCCCGCAGCCGGCGGACCAGATCGACGTCGGGCTGACAGCTGGGTGCCGGCGGCACGTCGATGATCACCGTGTCGGCGCGGGGCGAGCCGGCAACCGGCCGCATACCGGCGGCCAACGACGGTCCGGCAACCGGCAGCGGGTCGGACTCGCTCATGGTGACCTCGCAGCCGAGTCCGCGCAGCACGTCGGCCATGATGGCGATGTCGGTGATCCGCGGCACGTTGCCGATCACGGTCCGGCCCGGTGCCAGCAACGCCGCCGCCATCAGTTTCAACGCCGAGTTCTTCGCGCCCTCCACCGGCACCGTCCCGGCGAGCCGGCTACCGCCGCCGACCCGGATGACGTCTCCGGACGCGGCCGGCAGCAGAGCTGGCTCGACGGTGGCGCTGCCGGCGCGGCTGAGAATCCGTACCCTGTCGCTCATGGCCGTCCACCTCACCCGCATCTACACAAAGGCCGGGGACACCGGCACGACCAGGTTGAGCAACAACGAACAGGTCGCCAAGACCGACCCGCGCATCTGCGCGTACGCCGACGTCGACGAATGCAACGCCGCGCTCGGCGTCGCCCTTGCCCTCGGCGATCTCGACGAGACGCTGCGCGGGATGCTCGGGCAGATCCAGAACGACCTGTTCGACGTCGGCGCCGACCTGGCCACCCCGGTCGAGCCGGAGCCGGCGTACCCGCCACTGCGGGTGACCGAGGCGTACATCACCCGGTTGGAGGGGTGGTGCGACGAGCACAACTCACGGCTGGCCAAGCTCGACTCCTTCGTCCTGCCAGGCGGTACCCCCGGTGCCGCGCTGCTGCACGTGGCCCGTACCGTCGCCCGGCGGGCCGAGCGTTCGGCATGGGCGCTGATAACCCACGAACCGGAACGAACTAGTGCTCTTCCGGCAAAGTATCTCAATCGTCTCTCGGATCTGCTGTTCATCTTGTCCAGAACCGCAAACCCGGACGGCGACGTGCTGTGGAAACCGGGCGGCGGGCGCTGATCTCGACAAGATCGCGAATCAGCCGATGGCCGGACTGCACCACGTGGAGCTGTGGGTACCCGATCTGTCCGGGGCTGAACCGGGCTGGTCCTGGCTGCTGGGTGAACTTGGCTGGCAGCCGTACCAGCGTTGGCCGGCCGGCCGTTCCTGGCGCTACGGCACGACGTACCTGGTGTTGGAGGAGTCCCCGGCGCTCAGCAACCGGCGGCACGACCGGTGCGCGCCGGGGCTGAACCACGTCGCGTTCCACGCCGGGCCCAGACAGCGGGTGGACCAGCTGGTCGCGGCGGCGCCGGCCCACGGGTGGTCACTGCTGTTCGCCGACCGGCATCCGTACGCGGGCGGGCCGGACACCTACGCCGGGTACCTGGCCGACCGGTACGGCTACGAGGTGGAGCTCGTCGCCGACGGGTCGACGCCCGATGCTCCTTGAGCGGTCAGGCGGCGAGGCTGCGCGAACTCCCGCCCGGCAGGCTCGCCTCTAGCCAGGAGCTGAAGCCGGTGACCGTCGACTCCGCCATGGCGATCTCGACCGGCGCGTGGTGGCTGGTGCACCGCAGGATCACCCAGTCGTGCGGCAACGCGAGCCGCTCCTGCCCTCGCGGGCTGCGCCGGCTCTCCACGGCCAGGCCGTGCCGGGACAGCACACGTTTGGGTCGCAGCGCGAAACTGAACATCCGGTACCAGCGCAGCTCATCACCGGCGAACCGGCCGAATCCGGACGACCAGCCACGGCCGTCAACCATGGTGGAGACCCGGAAGCTCAACTTGATGGTGCCGCGCACCCGGACGACCAGCGCCCGCCGGACGAACAGCACCAGGATCGCGGCGAGCAGGATCAGTACGCCGATCCCGAACCATTGGATGGTCGACATCGACGCGGCCCGCTCAGTGTCCGGATGCGGTAGCGGGGGCGGCCGGAGCGGCTTCCTCCGCGAGGATCGTCACTCCGTTGGTGGTCACCGAGAGGAACCCGCCGGCGACATCGTAAGCGAGCTGCTCCCGCCCCGGCAGCGTGATCCGTACCTGGCCGGGCTCGGCGAGCTGGCCGAGCATCGGGGCGTGGCCGGGCAGTACGCCGAGCTCGCCCTCGGTGGTGCGGGCGATCACCATCTCTGCCTCACCGGACCAGACCATCTCCTCGACGGCGACGAGTTCGACGTGCAGTTGCTTGGCCAACGCGGACTCCTTTGATGGCGAGGACCACCCGAGTTTAATCGGGGCGATGCGCGGACTCCCAGCCGGGTGCCCGCCCGGCCACCCGTTACTTTTCGCGATTGACCAGTTCAGGACGGGTCAACACGAACTGGTCGAGAGTGCCGGCTCGCAACGCGGCGAGGCATTCGTCGGCGTTGTCGGTGAACCGCTCCCCCTGGTACCCGCCGACCGGGTCGGTGACGGCGACGCCCGGCAGGTCCAGCATGACGATGTCGTCGGCCCGCAGTTGGCGCAGCGCCAACGCGAAGTCGACCAGCGACCGGCCCCGGGTGCCCACCACCACCGCCTCACCGGCGGCCTCCAGCACCGCGGTCAACCGGCCCGGTTCGGTGATCAGGTCCCGGCTGATCACTTGCTCGGCCAACGCCCGGACCAGCTGCCGTTGGTGCCGCTGCCGGCCGTAGTCGCCGTCCGGCAGGCTGTCCCGCTGCCGGACGTAGTCCAACGCCTGCCAGCCGCTGAGCCGCTGTTCCCCCTGCTTGTACTCGGCCTGCGGACCGACGTAGCCGGTGCCGTCGGGATTGCCCGGACGCGGCCGGCCGTCCGGTTGGCGGTGCGCCGAACGCACGTCGACGTCGATGGTCATCCGTACCCCGCCGACCGCGTCAACCAGACGTTCCAGGCCAGCGAAGTTGACGATCACACCGGCGTCGAACCGGTCGATCCCGGTGCGGGCCGAGACCGTCGCCGCGAGCAGTTGAAATCCGGTCACCGGATCCGGGTACTCGGCACCGGGCACCCGGCTGCCGTACGCCATCGCGGAGTTGATCCGGTCGACGCCGCCCGGGTGGCCGCTGACACCGAACGCCGGGACGTCCACCAACAGGTCCCGGGGCAGCGAGATCAGGTACGCCCGGGACAGCCCGCTCGGCACGTGCACCAGCAGCACGGTGTCGGCCCGGGGCACCTTCTCCGGCTGGTCGGTCGGCCGGTCGATGCCGGCCACCAGCAGGTTGACCGGGCCGGTGAGCCGGTCGTCCGGGCCGGTGTCCGCACCGGCACCGACGCCGACGTCACCGAACAGGTCCGCGGTGGGTACGGCCGCCGCGTACCGGTCGGCGACGGTGCGGCTCAGCGCCACCACGGCCCCACCGGCGAGAAGCAGACCGACGAGTACGGCGAGCAACGCCAGCCGTTCCGGACGGCTCAGCCTCGGTGGGTGCGCCCGGGTCCGATCCGGTTGCGTCATGCTCCGACCCCCGTCCCCCGCAGAGCCGGTCGGGTACCCCGGCCGGTTGCCGACAAACGCGGGCCACAGGTGAGCGTCGGGTGAAACGACGCGGGCGTCGAGTGAGACGCCACGGGCGTCGGGTGAAACGCGACGAGCGCCCCGCCGCGATGGCGGGGCGCTCGTCAGGCGCAGAGCGGGTCAGCCCTTCCTCCAGGCCGACGGCTTCGCCGTCGTCAGCCCTTCATCAGCTCCTGGGCGTTGCGCTCCAGGTCGTCGAGCCCACCGCACATGAAGAAGGCCTGCTCAGGGAAGTGGTCGTACTCCCCTTCACTGATCTTGCGGAAGGCTTCGATGGTGTCCTTCACCGGCACGTACGAACCCTTGATGCCGGTGAAGACCTCGGCCGCGTAGGTGTTCTGCGACAGGAACCGCTCGATCCGGCGGGCCCGGGAGACGGTGATCTTGTCTTCCTCGGAGAGCTCCTCCATACCGAGGATGGCGATGATGTCCTGCAGGTCCTTGTACTTCTGCAGGATCCGCTTCACCTCGGAGGCCACCGCGTAGTGCTCCTGGCCGACGAACTCCGGGGCGAGGATCCGCGACGAGGACGCCAGCGGGTCCACCGCCGGGTAGATGCCCTTGTCGGAGATGGACCGCTCCAGGTTGGTAGTGGCGTCCAGGTGGGCGAAGGTGGTGGCCGGCGCCGGGTCGGTGTAGTCGTCGGCGGGCACGTAGATCGCCTGCATCGAGGTGATCGCCTGGCC
The DNA here is from genome assembly GCF_048060215.1 of Micromonospora sp. LOL_021. NCBI lineage: Bacteria > Bacillati > Actinomycetota > Actinomycetes > Micromonosporales > Micromonosporaceae > Micromonospora > Micromonospora sp. LOL_021. The sequence continues at coordinate 217,563 of NZ_JBHMIN010000003.1, forward strand.
CCGGACCGAGGTGATCCGCTCCTGCAGCTCGCCCATCTCGTCGGCCAGGGTGGGCTGGTAGCCCACCGCGGACGGCATCCGGCCGAGCAGCGTGGAGACCTCGGAACCGGCCTGGGTGAACCGGAAGATGTTGTCGATGAACAGCAGCACTTCCTGCTTCTGCACGTCCCGGAAGTACTCGGCCATGGTCAGCGCGGCGAGCGCGACCCGCAACCGGGTACCCGGCGGCTCGTCCATCTGGCCGTAGACCAACGCGGTCTTGTCGATGACGCCGGACTCGGTCATCTCGTGGATCAGGTCGTTACCCTCACGGGTCCGCTCCCCGACGCCGGCGAAGACCGACGTACCACCGAAGTTGTTCGCGACCCGGATGATCATCTCCTGGATGAGCACCGTCTTGCCCACGCCGGCACCGCCGAACAGGCCGATCTTGCCGCCCTTGACGTACGGGGCGAGCAGGTCGAGCACCTTGATGCCGGTCTCCAGCATCTCGGTCTTCGGCTCCAGGTCGGCGAACGCCGGCGCCTTCTGGTGGATCGACCGGCGCTCGGTCACCTGCAGCGTCTCGCCCTCGGCAAGGTTGAGGCACTCACCGATGGTGTTGAACACCCGGCCCTTGATGCCGTCACCGACCGGCACCATGATCGGCGAACCTGTGTCGCGGACCTCCGCGCCCCGGACCATGCCGTCGGTCGGCTGCATCGAGATGGCCCGGATCACGTTGTCGCCGAGGTGCTGGGCGACCTCGAGGGTCAAAGTCCGCTCGCCGCCGGCAAGCGCGACGTCCACGTGCAGGGCGTTGAAGATGTCGGGCATCGCGTCGCGCGGGAACTCGGCGTCGACGACCGGGCCGATGACCCGGACCACGCGGCCGGTAGCCGATGCGGTCGCTCCGGTTGCCTGGGTTTCTACAGAGGCAGTCATCACACTTCACTTCCCGCCGCCGCGAGCGCGTTGGCGCCGCCGACGATCTCGCTGATCTCCTGGGTGATCCCGGCCTGACGCGCCGAGTTCATTAGCCGCGTGTACTTCTCGATCATTTCCTCGGCGTTGTCGGTGGCGCTCTTCATCGCCCGCCGTCGGGCCGCCGACTCGCTCGCCGCCGATTCGACCAGTGCCGCGTAGATCCGGGTGTTGATGTACTTCGGCAGCAACGCGTCGAGCAGCGCCTCGGCGTTCGGCTCGAACTCGTACGCCGGCAGCACCCCAGCGGCGTCCCTCGGCTCGTCCTTGACCTCCATCGGGCCGAGGATCCGGGGCACCGGGGTCTGCGTCATCAGCGACTTGAACTCGGTGGAGACGATGTGCAACTCGTCCACCCCGAGCACCTGGTCGGCCCCGCCGCCGTCGGTGTCGTCCGCGCCGCGCTGGAACGCCGCGATCAGCGTCTGGCCGACCTCCCGGGCGTCGGCGAAGCCGGGCTGCTCGGAGAAGCCGGTCCAGCTCGCTTCGATCGGCCGGTTACGGAACCGGTAGTACGAGACGCCCTTGCGGCCGATCACGTACAGCACCGGTTCCTTGCCGTCGGCCTTCAGCCGCTCGATCAGCGACTCCGCGGTCTTGATCGCGTTGGTGCTGTACCCGCCGGCCAGGCCCCGGTCACTGGTGACCACGAGCACGCCGGCCCGCCGCACCTTCGGACGTGCGGTCAGCAGCGGGTGATCGACCGAGGCATTGGAGGCCAGCGCGGTGAGCACACCGGTGATCGCGTTGGCGTACGGCAGCGAGGCCGCCACCCGCGCCTGGGCCTTGGCGACCCGACTCGTCGCTACGAGCTCCATCGCCTTGGTGATCTTCTTCATCGACTTCGCCGAGCGAATCCGCTGGCGGAGTACCCGAACCTGCGCTGGCATCCGGAACCGCCCTATTCCTTCTCGGCGTCGGCGTCGGCGACGTACCGGGTGACGCTCTCGCGTTCCTGCTCGCCCTCCAGGGCCTCGGCCGGCGCCTCGTTGACCACCGGCGCCGGGTCCTTGGACAGGAACATCTGCTTGAACTTCTCGACCGCGTCGGACAGCGTCGCGATGATCTCGTCGTCCCAGTTGAGCGCGGCGATCGAGTCCAGCGTGCCCTTGTGCGAGTGCCGCAGGTACTCCAGAAACTCGATCTCAAATCGCCGGACGTCACCGACCGGGATGTCGTCAAGCTTGCCCTCGGTGCCGGCCCAGACCGCGACGACCTGCTCCTGCACCGGGAACGGCGAGTAGTTCGGCTGCTTGAGCAGCTCCACCAGCCGGCCACCGCGCTCCAACTGGTTACGCGACGCCTTGTCCAGGTCGGAGGCGAGCGCGGAGAACGCCTCCAGCTCGCGGTACTGGGCCAGGTCCAGCCGCAGCCGGCCGGCGACCTTCCTCATCGGCTTGACCTGCGCGGCGCCACCGACCCGGGAGACCGACGTACCGACGTTGATCGCCGGCCGCTGGCCCTGGTTGAACAGGTCGGTCTCCAGGAAGATCTGCCCGTCGGTGATCGAGATGACGTTGGTCGGGATGAAGGCCGAGATGTCGTTGGCCTTGGTCTCGATGATCGGCAGACCGGTCAGCGAGCCGCCGCCCAGCTCGTCGGAGAGCTTCGCGCACCGCTCCAGCAGCCGGGAGTGCAGGTAGAAGACGTCACCCGGGTACGCCTCACGGCCCGGCGGACGGCGCAGCAGCAGCGACACCGCGCGGTACGCCTCGGCCTGCTTGCTCAGGTCGTCGAAGACGATCAGTACGTGCTTGCCGGCGTACATCCAGTGCTGGCCGATCGACGACCCGGTGTACGGAGCGATGTACTTGAAGCCTGCCGGGTCGGAGGCGGGTGAGGCGACGATGGTGGTGTACTCCATCGCGCCGTGCTCCTCCAGCACGCCCTTGATCGAGGCGATGGTGGAGGCCTTCTGCCCGATCGCCACGTAGATGCAGCGCACCTGCTTGGCCGGGTCGCCGGACTCCCAGTTGGCCCGCTGGTTGAGGATCGTGTCCAGCGCGACGGTGGTCTTACCGGTCTTGCGGTCGCCGATGATCAGCTGTCGCTGGCCGCGACCGATCGGGGTCATCGCGTCGATCGCCTTGATACCGGTCTGCAGCGGCTCGGACACCGACTGGCGGGCCATCACGTTCGGCGCCTGCAGCTCCAGCTCGCGGAAGCCGTCGTTGGCGATGTCACCGAGGCCGTCGATCGGCTCACCGAGCGCGCTCACCACCCGGCCCAGGAAGGCGTCGCCGACCGGGACGGAGAGCACCCGGCCGGTGCGCTTGACGCGCTGACCCTCCTCGATGCCGGCGTAGTCGCCCAGGACGACCACACCGATGTCACGTACGTCGAGGTTCAACGCCACGCCCAGCGTGCCGTCCTCGAATTCCAGCAGTTCGTTCGCCATCGCCGAGGGCAGGCCCTCGACGTGGGCGATGCCGTCCCCGGCGTCCGCCACGGTGCCGACCTCTTCACGAGACAGCTCCGGCGTGTAGGAGGAGACGTAGCGTTCTAGGGCACCACGGATCTCGTCCGACGAGATGGTCAGCTCGGCCATCCTCTGCTTCCTCTATGTCTAGTGGCCCGGATGAACCCGGAACGGCATGGACTGAATCAGCGCCCGGCGAGCGCCTTGCGAGTGTCGATGAGGCGGCGCCGAACGGTGCCGTCGTACAGGTCGGAACCGATCCGTACGCTCATCCCGCCGAGTACGGCGGGGTCGACCGTCAACTTGACGGATACCTCCCGACCGTACATCTCGGCCAACGTGGCGCCCAGCCGCTGCTCCTCGGGCTGGGTCAGTGGTGCGGCGACCGTGACGTGCGCGACCTGACGGTCCCGCCGGGCGGCGGCCAGCTCGACCAGCCGGCCCAGCCCGGCACCGACGGATCGCCCGCCGAAGCCCCGGACCGCCTGCTCGGCGAGGCGCACCGTGGCCGGCAGCGCCTTTCCGGTGAGCAGCGTGCGGACCAGTTCGACCCGCCGGTCGGCCGGCACGGCGACGTCACCGACCACGGCACCCAGCTGCGGGTCGCCGTCGATGATCTTGCCGAATCGGAACAGCTCGTCCTCCACCTCGGCCAGCTCGCCGGCCGACTCGGCACCGGCCAGTGCCGTGTCGACGCCGAGTCGCTCGGTGGCGTCGAGCAGCTCCGACGGCGCCGACCAGCGGGCTGCGACGACCGCGTCGAGCAGGTCGAGGCTGTCCGCGCCGGTCTTTCCTTCGAACAGGCCGCGCAGCAGCCCGGTCCGGTCGTCGGCGGGCCGGGCCGGGTCGGCCAGCGCCCGCCGCAGCCGGGGCTGACGGCGCAGCAGGTCGGCCACCGAGAGGATCTCGTCGGCCGTGGTCGCGACCGCCGTCGGGGCGGCACCGGCGACGTAGCCGACCAGTCGCTCGGTCACCGCGGCGTAGGACTCCCGGCTGGTGGCGGACTGCATCAGCGGGCCCCCGCGTTCTCCAGGTCGGCCATGAACCGCTCGACGGTGCCCTTACGGCGGGCCTCGTCGGCGAGCGCGTCCCCGACGATCCGGCCGGCCAGGTCGACCGCGAGCGTGCCGACCTCGGCGCGCAGTTCCCGGATGATGGTCTGCCGCTCGGCGGCGAGTTGCTCCTTACCGGCCGCGATGATCCGGTCGGACTCCTCCCGCGCCTTGGCGAGGATGTCCTGCCGGATCCCTTCGGCGTCGGCCCGGGCGTCGTCGCGGATGCGGGCCGCGTCGGTACGCGCCTCGGCCAGCTGGGCCTTGTACTGCTCCAGCAGCTGGTTCGCCTCGGCCTGGGCGGCCTCGGCCCGCTTGATGCCGCCCTCGATCGCCTCGACCCGCGCCTGGTACATCGCTTCCATCCGCGGGAACACGAACTTCAGCAGTACGGCGACGAGCAGACCGAAGGCGATCAGGCCGACGATGATCTCGGACAGCGGCGGGAGCAGGATGTTCCCACCCTCTTCCGCGGCGATGTACGTGACTTCTTCGTACATGGACACTTCCCTTCGCCCGGACCGGCGCTCGCGCAACCGGTCACCGAGTCAGACGCGGCGAGCCCGTCGGCTCACCGGATGCCGGCCGGTCAGTTGAGCGCGAACGCGAGCACCAGACCGAGCAGGGCGAGCGCCTCGATCACGGCGAAGCCCATGAACATGTAGACCCGGGTCAGGCCGGCGCTCTCCGGCTGGCGGGCGGTCGCCTGGATGTAGGCGGCGAACACCAGACCAACGCCGATACCGGGGCCGAGGGCGGCGATGCCGTAGCCGATGGCGTTCAGGCTGCCGGTGATCTCCATGGTTGTTTTCCTCCTGCGTTGAACGCGTGTCCGTCACGCGCACGTTTAGGTGAATGTTCAGTTGTCGTCCACGCGGCTGACCCGTGGACGTGTATCGGTCGAGGGAGGCGGAATCAGTGCGACTCGGCCAGGGAGTGCTGCAGATAGGTCGCGCTGAGCAGGGTGAACACGTACGCCTGGAGAACCATGATGCCGAACTCGAAGAAGGTCATCACGATCGCCATGCCCCAGCTCAGCACCGCGATGGGCTTGATGAACAGGCTGTCGGCCTGGAACAGCGCCACGCCGCCGAGGGTGAAGACCAGCAGGATCATGTGGCCGGCGAACATGTTGGCGAAAAGTCGGACCGACAGCGTGACGGGCCGCAGGATCAGGTTCGAGACGAACTCGATCGGCACCAGGATCGGCTGCACCCACAGCGGCGCGCCGGAGACCCAGCAGACGTGCTTGACGTAACCGACGAAGCCCCACTTGGCGATGCCGTGGCCGATGTAGAGCAGCCAGCTGACCAAGGCCAACACCATCGGGAAAGCGATGTGCGACATCGGGGAGATCTGGGCGAACGGGACGATGCCCCAGAGGTTGTTCAGCAGGATGAAGCAGAACAGCACCGTCAGGTAGGGCGCGAACCGCACCCCGTCCCGGCCGATGACGTCCCGGGCAATGTTGTCGCGCACCATGCCGTACACCGACTCGGCCAGCCACTGACCCTTGGTCGGCACCAGCTTCGGGCTGCGGTAGGTAACCAGGAAGAAGATCATCACCAGTGCGGCGGCGATCCAGAGCAGCAGCGTGATCTTGGTGAAGGCGGCCGCCCAGGCGGTGCCGTCCAACCCGGGGATCAGGCTGCGGAAGTCGAAGGCATCCACGCCGGGAGGGAACTCCGCGGCGAGAACGGTCGGCTGCTCAATCAACGCGCATCCTCCGTTGGTCGGGCCTGGTTCACGCGCCCAGCTTCTTAACGGTCAGGTAGACCCCGGCCGCCGTCCCGCCGATCAGCCCGATCAGCAGCCCGACGTTGGGCAGGTCCAGCCAACGGTCGACGAGCCACCCCGCGCCGCCCCACACGGCCATCCCGCCGAGCAGGTAGCCGATCGCGGCAAACCCGGTGTCGGCCCCCGAGGGACCTGCGGGTTCGGAAGGTGGTTCACCGGCCATGACGCCGGAAACATATCAGGGCAACGATGAAGGCTGTGCGTCACCCCCCGCACAACCCTCGTTGTGTGGGCGACCCGGTCGCACATCAGATGGGTGCACACGCTACTCCTCTTCCGCCCCGGTCGGTATCCACTCCCCACATGACCGGCGATCCCGGCCTCAGCGTAGGTCAAATCCGACAAATCTTCGCGAATATCGTTGATCCTCGCCGCTGACCCCGCCGTCGACGGGCACCCGGGGTCACCGGATGATCAGCGCGGATCGATCTCCACGTACGGGATCCGGGCCCGGAAGGTCCACCACACCTGGGCCGTGATCCATCCCACTGTGGCCACGACGATCGCCACCGCAAGCATCTGCCGCCCCGGCCAGTCTGAGGCCGCCACCGCGAACACCGCCGCCCCGAGCAGCGCGAATTTCAAGCTGTAGGTGAGCAGGCCCACACTGAGCACCATCCGTGGATGCACCGAGTCCGCCCAGGCCAGCGCCAGGCTGGACGCCACATAGCTGGTCGCCACCAACGCGACACCGACGGCACCACCGACCGCCCCCGGGACTCCGTCCCGCCAGCCGCCGACCCCGGCGAGCACCAGCAGCAGCACCGCCGACACCATCGACGGCACCGGCAGGTGCCGCAGCCGACTGCGCATCATCGGACGACCTCCGCCTGCATCCTCGCCCCGCCCCGCCGATCTCAGGGCAGCAGCGCCACGCCGAGCGCCCCCACCGTCTCCTCGATCTCGTCGGCCACCCGGGCGAAGGTGTGGTCGCCGCGCCCCCACGGATCGTCCAGATCGTCCCCCGGCTGTGGGCCGGCGCCGGCCCGGACCGCGTCGACCGCGGCGACCAGCGCCGCGCCCCGGGCGTGCACCGCTTCCGGGGTCACCGACGCGTCGGAATCCGACCGCGCGGCGGGCAGCCCGTCCGGATCCACCGCCGGCAGCAACCGGCCGAACTCGCCGAGCACGAAGGTGCGCTCGGCGGCGTCGGGGCGCAACGCGAGCACGTACTCAAGCTGGTCGGCGGTGGCGGTGAGCACCAGGTCGGCGGCGTCGATCTGGTCGGACCGCAACTTGCGGGCAGCGAAGCCGTCGACCAGCCCGCCCCGAGCGAGCACCTGACGGGCCGCCGGCGGATTCATCTCCTCGCCGGCGTGCCAGCCGCCGGTGCCGGCGCTGTGGCTGTGCAACAGCTCCTCCACCGGCGGCGCGGCCGCCGGACCGAGCCGGTCCAGCCGCTCCTGGAGCGCCAGCACCAGCAGCCGCTCAGCCATCGGCGAACGACAGATGTTGCCCATGCAGACGTGCAGGACGGTGAACGGCGGCACTAGGACTCCGTACCGGTGATGTCCGGGACCACGTCACGCAGCTTCTCGATCGGAATTGCGCCGTCGCGGACCACCCGGGGCACGTCGCCGGTCAGGTCGACAATGGTGCTGGGCACCGGGTCGGGGCACGGGCCGGCTTCCAGGTACGCGCGCACCGAGTAGCCGAGCTGGTCCCGGGCCTCGGCAGCGGTCACCGCTGGCGGCCGGCCGGTCTTGTTCGCCGACGAGACCGCCATCGGCCCGGTCTCCCGCAGCACCTCCAGCGCCACCGGATGCAGCGGCATCCGGACCGCGACAGTGCCGTTGGTGTCCCCCAGATCCCAGTTCAGGCTGGGCGCGTGCTCGACGATCATGGTGAGCGCCCCCGGCCAGAAGGCGTCGGCCAGGTCGCGGGCGGGCTGCGGCAGGATCAGCACCAACCCGTCGAGGGTGTGCCGGGAACCGACCAGCACCGGCGGCGGCATCTGCCGGTCCCGACCCTTGGCGTTGAGCAGCGCGGTGACCGCGTACGAGGTGAAGGCGTCGGCACCGACGCCGTACACGGTGTCGGTCGGCAGCACGACCAGCTCGCCGTTCTTGACCGCCTCGATCGCCGCGGCGATGCCTTTGTCACGGTCGGCGGCGGACCGGCAGTCATAGAGCATCACGATGTGCCAGTCTGCCACGTGCCCGACCGCTGATCCGCACCGATCACCTCCAGCTGCCGTCAGCCCGCCCGGCGGGCGGTCACGAAACGCGGCCGGCCGGCCAGGTCGCGGTGGCTGGTGACAGCGTCGAACCGGCCGGCGGCGGCGACCAACGTGACGACCGCGGCGGCGTGGCCGTCGTCGTGCTCGACACCGAACAGCCCGCCGGGGCGCAGCAGGGTCACGGCGCGGTGCACCACCGGTCGGATGACCGCCAGGCCGTCCGGCCCGCCGAAGACCGCCTCGGCCGGGTCATGCCCGGCGACCTCCAGCGGCACCGGGGTGCCGTCCGGCACGTACGGCGGGTTGCACAGCAGCACGTCCACCCGGCCGGCGAACTCGCCGAGCAGGCCAGGATCCCGGACGTCGCCGGCCAGCACCTCGATCGGCCGGTCCCCGGCGGCGGCCTGTCGCCGGGCGTTGCGGCGCAGCCAGCGCAGGCTGTCCGTCGAACGTTCGACCGCGACCACCCGCGCCGTCGGAACCTCGTGCGCGACCGCCAGTGCCACCGCGCCGCTGCCGCTGCACAGGTCGACGACGATCGCCTCGCCGGGCTGGTCACGCAGCGCGTCGACGCCCGCCCCGGCGAGCAGTTCGGTCTCCGGCCGGGGTACGAAGACCCCCCGCCCCACGGCGAGCTCCAGATAACGAAACGGTGCCGATCCGGTGAGGTGCTGCACCGGTTCCCCCGCCGCCCGGCGGGTCACCAGACTGTGGAACCTGCCGATGTCGGCCTCATCGAAGTCGCCACTCAATGCCAGCCGGCCACGCGGAATGCCCAGCACCGAGGCGGCGATCAGCTCCGCGTCGACCCGGGCGGTGACGACGCCGGCGGCGTCCAGCCGGGCGGCGGCGGCGGCCACCGCGGCCCGGATCGGCGTCCGATCCGGCGATCCGGAGGTGTTCTCTCGCAAGCGGTTCACGACATAATCATGGTGCGTCCACCCGGGCGTCCGTGGAACAGGTCGCGGATCGGGTCGGGTGTGTGCTCCGCCAGATTCCAGCGGGCTCCAGGGAGGTTGTGCGTGGGTTGGCTCGACCGGCTCACCGACCAGGCCGAGGCGCTGATGCAGGCCCGGGCGCTGATGGAGAGCAGCCGTTCGGCCGAAGCCTGCGTCGCCTTCGAACAGGTGATCCGGAGCACAAGCAACCGGTACGTGCGGGCCGACGCGCTGGTGCAGCGGCTCTCCGCGCTGCTCAACCTCGGCCGGTCCGCCGAGTACACGGTGGCCGTCGACCGTGCGTTCGAGGCCGCCCGCGACGTCAGCGACCCGTACCTGCACGGCCACCTGCACGCGTTGGCCGCGCTCGCCGCCCACCAGCAGGGGGCGTTCGACCGGTGCGTCACCCATCTTGTGCACAGCGCACGGGCGCTCGGCGCCGCCACCGACGTGGACCGGGAAACCGCCTGGGGCTGGCACGACCTGGCGATGGCCTACTCCTACCTCAGCTTCCACGGGTACGCGTTGAGCGCCATTGAGCACGCCCGGCAGCTCGCCAACGCCACCGGCATTCCAGAGGAGACCTTCGCCGCGCCCGGCATCCGGCTGCGCAACGCCGTCGCGTTGGACCATCATGGAGACACCGACGGCTGCCTGCGGGTGCTCCGCGACATCGGCGGCGACCTGGCGAAGTTCGTGCACGCCGACCGGACCGGGCGGCTGCGCCCGAGCAGCCGGGTGGCCTACGGGTACGCCCTGGCCCGGCTCGCCGCGCTCGGTGAGCCGGCCCGGCTGCCCGCCGGAGCCCCGGAGGCGACCCGGCTGATGATCGACGGCGGAGACAGTGCCCGGGCCCGCGACCTGCGCCAACTCGGTGCGGTCTGCCTGACCATCGCGGCGGACCGGCCGGCGGAGGCGTTGACCCGACTGTCCACGGCGGTGGTCTCCGCCGAGACGCTCGGTGCCGCCGAGACGGCCCGGCTGCGCAGCGTCGCGCACACCCGGGCCGGCGACCACGCCGCCGCGCACGACGCCGACCGGTATGCGTTCCGGCTGGCCACCCGGCGCAACGACCGGCTGCGCGACATGTACGTCGACGGCATCGCCGCCCGGCTGGACCAGGAGGAGATGCGCCGCTCCGCCGCGCAGTACACCCAGGAGGCGTTGACCGACCCGCTGACCGGGCTGGCCAGCCGCCGCCACCTCGACCTCTACGTCACCGACATGGCCGGCCGGGGCGACCGGGCCATGGTGATGGTCTGCGACCTGGACGGGTTCAAGTCGGTCAACACGGTGCACGGCCACCACTCCGGTGACCTGGTGCTGCAACGGGTCGCCGGGGTGATCAACCGGGTGATGCGCCGGGGTGACTTCGTGGCCCGGTACGGCGGCGACGAGTTCGTGGTGGTGCTGCCCGGCGCCGGCCCGGCCGAGGCGGCCGACGTGGCCCGCCGGATCACCGCCGCGGTGGCCGGTGAGGAGTGGGAGTCGCTGGTGCCCGGCACCCCGGTCGGGGTCAGCGTCGGCTACGCCGAGATCAGCGGCTCCGGTCCGGGGTTGCGCGAAGCGCTCAGCCGGGCCTTCGAGGTGGCGACCCGGCAGATGCGCGAGGCCCGGCAACGGCCCAACCCGGTACGCTGACCGCCAGGCCGGTGCCGGTGAGGCCGCAGTCAGTGCAGGGCCCAGTGCCGGTGACCGGTCAGCGGCGGGTCAGCTCGGTGTCACCGGCCAGCCGGGCTGCCCGGTCCGCCTCGGCGAGCGCGTCGAGGACGCCGTCGAGCTCCCCGCCGACCACCAGGTCCATGTTGTACGCCGTGTAGCCGATCCGGTGGTCGGTGATCCGGTTCTGCGGGTAGTTGTAGGTGCGCACCCGCTCGGACCGGTCGACCGTACGCACCTGTAAACGGCGGGCGTCGGACGCCGCCGCGTCGGCCTGTTCCTGGGCGGCGGCGAGCAACCGGGCGCGCAGGATCCGCATCGCCTGCTCCCGGTTCTGCAGCTGGCTCTTCTCGTTCTGGCAGGAGACGACGATGCCGGTCGGCACATGGGTGATCCGTACCGCCGAATCGGTGGTGTTGACCGACTGGCCGCCGGGGCCGGAGGAGCGGAACACGTCGACGCGTAACTCGTTCGGGTCGATGCTGACCTCGACGTCCTCGGCCTCCGGCAGCACCAGCACCCCGGCAGCGCTGGTGTGGATCCGGCCCTGCGACTCGGTGACCGGCACCCGCTGCACCCGGTGCACGCCGCCCTCCCACTTGAGCCGGGACCAGACGCCGTTGCCGCCCTCGGGCATTCCGCGCGACTTGATCGCAAGCGAGACGTCCTTGACCCCGCCGAGGTCGGAATCCTGCGAGTCGAGCACCTCGACCTGCCAGCCGCGCCGTTCGGCGTACCGCAGGTACATCCGGAGCAGGTCACCGGCGAACAGCGCCGACTCCTCGCCGCCCTCGCCCGCCTTGATCTCGACGATGACGTCCTTGGCGTCGTGCGGGTCCCGGGGGATCAGCAGTTCGGCGAGGCGGGCCTCCAGGTCGGGCAGGCTGGCGGCGATCGCCTCCGCCTCGACGGTGAACGCCGGGTCCTCGCCGGCCAACTCGCGGGCGGCGGCCAAGTCGGCCCGGGCGTGGGCGAGCTCGGTGGCAGCCTTGTGCAGTGGGGCCAGCTCGGCGAACCGGCGACCGACCCGGCGGGCGGTGGCCTGGTCCGCGTGGATCGCCGGATCGGCCAGCTGCTTCTCCAGCTCGGCGTACTCGTCGAGGAGCCCGGCCAGGCGCTCGCTGCTCATACAAGTACTCCTTCATCCACCGGGTGGAAGACCAGGACCGTCCAGACACCGCAGCGCCCGCCCCCGACGTCGGTCGGAAGCGGGCGCCGCGCGCACAGCTACTTGGCCTTGTTGGCCTTCGCCTTGGCGTACTTCTGCTGGAACTTGGCGACCCGGCCGGCGGTGTCGAGGACGCGCTGCTTGCCGGTGTAGAACGGGTGACAGGCGCTGCAGGTCTCAGCGTGGATCCTGCCGCCGGGTGCGGTGCTGCGGGTGGTGAACGATGCGCCGCAGGAGCAGGTGACCTCGGTGGTCACGTACTCCGGGTGGATGTCCTTCTTCACGGGTGGTCCTCTCTTCGTCGGTCGCCGGGTCGCCGTCGACGTCGGCCGCGCCGTTGCGCGGGCCGACTCGGGCGTGAACCGGAACCTGGCCTGCTGTCAGTCTGCCACGGGCCCTGGCAGCGGGTCGCGGTGGGCGGAGCGAACCGCCCACCGTGACCGTCACGAACACCGACGGACGCAACGCCCGACGGACCTGCCGGATTCCCGGCCACGCGGGGCCGGTACCGGGGGTACCCGGATCACTCCCCCGGTGTCGACTTCGCGATCTGCATCAGGAACTCGATGTTGGTCCGGCTCTGCTTGAGTCGGTCCAGCAGCAGGTCCAGCGCCGCCTGGGAGTCTAGCGAGTGGAGCACCTTGCGCAGCTTGTGGGTGATCGCCAGCTCCTCCGGCGCGAGCAGGATCTCCTCCTTACGGGTGCCGGACGGGTGGATGTCGATCGACGGGAACACCCGCTTGTCGGCGATCTTGCGGTCCAGCTTGAGCTCGGCGTTGCCGGTCCCCTTGAACTCCTCGAAGATCACCGTATCCATCATGGACCCGGTCTCCACCAACGCGGTGGCGAGGATAGTCAACGAACCGCCGTTCTCGATGTTGCGGGCCGCGCCGAGGAACCGCTTCGGCGGGTACAGCGCCGTCGAGTCGATACCACCGGACATGATCCGCCCGCTGGCCGGCGCGGCCAGGTTGTACGAGCGGCCCAGCCGGGTCACCGAGTCGAGCAGCACGACAACGTCGTGGCCCAATTCGACCAGCCGCTTGGCCCGTTCGATGGCCAACTCGGCGACCGTGGTGTGGTCCTGCGGCGGCCGGTCGAACGTGGCCGCGACGACCTCGCCCTTCACCGACCGCTGCATGTCGGTGACCTCTTCCGGACGCTCGTCGACCAGCACCACCATCAGGTGGCACTCGGGGTTGTTGTGCGTGATGGCGTTGGCGATCGCCTGCAGCACCATCGTCTTGCCCGCCTTGGGCGGGGAGACGATCAGCGCCCGCTGGCCTTTGCCGATCGGCATCACTAGGTCGATGACCCGGGTGGTGAGGATGTGCGGTTCGGTCTCCAGCCGCAGCCGGTCCTGTGGGTAGAGCGGGGTGAGTTTGTAGAACTCGGGCCGTCGCCGGGCCTCCTCCGGCTCCATGCCGTTGATGGTGTCCAGCCGGACCAGCGGGTTGTACTTGTCGCGGCGCTGCTCACCCTCGCGGGTGGCGCGCACCGCGCCGGTGACCGCGTCACCGCGCCGCAGACCGTGCTTCTTGACCTGCGACATGGAGACGTAGACGTCGTTCGGCCCGGAGAGGTAGCCGGTGGTACGCACGAACGCGTAGTTGTCCAGCACGTCGAGGATGCCGGCGACCGGGACGAGAACGTCGTCCTCGGTCACCTGCGGCTCCCGGCCGCCGCCACCGTCGCCGTCACCGCGGTCCCCCCGCCGCCGACGGTCGCGGAACCGGCTGCGTCGGCTGCGCCGACCGCCGCCTTCGTTGTCGTCGTCGTCGTTGTTGTCCCGCTGGTTCCGCTCGCCGCGGTCGCCGCGGTCGTTACGGTCACCCCGGTCGTTTCGGTCGCGACCACCACGGCCGTCACCGCCCCGCTCGGCCCGCTCGGCCCGCTCGCCACGGTCGGCTCGGCCGTCACGGTCACGGTTGTCCCGGCCGTCTCGGTTGTCCCGGCCGTCTCGGTTGTCCCGGCCGTCTCGGTTGTCCCGGTCACGGTCGGTCCGGCCGTCACCGCCCCGGTCAGCCCGCTCGCCCGACTCAGTCGGCGCGGTCGCGGTCTCGTCGGTACGCGACTCGGCTGCCGACCGACGGCCGCGGCGGGTGCTGCGCTCGCGGGCCGGCTCGTCGACGATGGCGAGTTGCTCGCCGTCGCGCCGTTCGGACCCGCCGTCGCCGCCTTCACGCCGCTCCGACCCGCCGTCGCCGCCGTCGCGCCGCTCGGCCTCAGGACGGACCTCGGCGCGGACCTCCTCCCGAGGGGGTGCGGTCGCCGCTGCGACCTCGGCGCGCGGCCGTGGGGCACCCCCGCCGGCCTGGCGCTCGGTGATCGCGGTGATCAGCTCACTCTTGCGCATCCGAGCGGTGCCGGAGATGCCGAGCGACGCGGCGAGGCTCTGCAACTCCGGCAGCAGCATCGCGGACAGCCCGGTGCCGGACCGCCGACGGCGGGCAGGAGCAGCGGTGGTGTCGTCAGCGACGTTGGAGACATCCGACGTCACGTCGGTGGTGTCGCTCAATGGATTCCTTCCCTCGATAGGCCGGGCAACCCGGGTCAAGACGCTAGGTAGCCGGGTGGCCTCGGTGCACCCGCCTCGCATGACACGTCGCGGGAGTCTTCGCGCAGCTCTGCCGAACCCGCTTCACCAGCCTCGGTGGGCAGCTCTCGACATCTGCAGCGATCCGTGGAGACTGCGGTTTGGCGGTGGCCTAGGCAGGGGTGAGACGGGCTTACCGCCGGTAGCTTCGGGGGTGCGCCGCCCCGCAGGAGATCGCGTGCTTCGCGGCTGTGCTTGGCCTAGAGCGTAGTCAACTCTTCCGACCTGCGGCAACAGGGTCCCGCTCGGCGTGTCCTACTATAGCGCCTTCGATCCGGGCTCCGGCAACGTCTACCGCAAACAAGTGAGTCTGCCAGTCCATTCCCGGACAGAAGCCGGCCGGGACTTCGGTCAACGCCAGGACGCTCGGACCCGCCCCACTTATCACCGCAGCCACACCGGTCGCCCGCAGGCGGCGGACCAGTTCCGCACTGGCCGGCATCGATGGACCCCGGTAGTCCTGGTGCAACCGGTCCTCGGTCGCGGCCAGCAACAGCGTCGGGTCGGCAGTGATCGCATGGCTCAGCAGGGCGGCCCGGCCGGCGGTGAATGCGGCGTCCGCGTGTGGGACCTGGGCGGGCAGCGCCGCCCGCGCCGCCTCGGTCAGACCCCGGTTACTGGGTACGTAGACGGTCGGCGACACCGCCGGATGCGCTGGCACCGACACCGCGCGCGACCCGGACGCCTCGGTCCAGGCGATGGTGAACCCGCCGAGCAGGCAGGGTGCCACGTTGTCCGGGTGGCCCTCCAACCGGGCGGCGATCCGCAGCGCGGCGGCGGTGTCCAGCAGCTGCGTCCCGCCGACGACGAGCCCTCGGGCCAGCTGTACGCCGGCCACGATCGCCGCCGACGACGAACCCAGGCCGCGTGCCTGGGGGATCCGGTTCACGCAGCTCAACGCCAGGCCAGCCGGCCGGCCGCCGAGCTCGTCGAAGGTGGCGTGCATGGCGCGGACGACGAGATGGCCGCCGTCGAGCGGCAACTCGCCAGCTCCTTCGCCGGAGATCTCGACCCGGCAGCCGGCGGGCACCACCCGGGCGGTCACCTCGTCGTGGTGACCGAGCGCCAACCCGAGCGCGTCGAACCCGGGGCCGAGGTTGGCGCTGGTGGCCGGGACCCGCACGGTCACCGGCCCGGGAACGAAGCTGATACCCATCGCCCCATGCTAGGTCCTGGTCGGTTGCCCGGTGTCAGGGCGCCGACGGCCGGTCCGGGCCGTCGGCCGACGGGCCCGATCCAGTTGCCCGATCGGATCCGGATGTCCGGCCCGATCCGGGTGTGCGGCCGGCGGCACGCAGCGCGAACCGCAGCGCGTACTCGATCTGGGCGTTGACGCTGCGCAGGTCGTCGGCGGCCCACTTGGCAATCGCCTCGTGGACCGCCGGATCGAGCCGCAACAGCAGCTTCTTGCGTTCGGCCATCAGCCGTGGACCGCCTCAGCTGTAGAGAGACCCGGTGTTCACCACCGGCTGCACCGCCCGGTCGCCGCAGAGCACCACCAGCAGGTTGGCGACCATCTGGGCCTTGCGTTCCTCGTCGAGGTCGACCACGTGCTCGTCGGCCAGCCGTTCCAACGCGTTGGAGACCATGCCGACGGCGCCCTCGACGATTCGGAACCGGGCCGCGACGACAGCGGCGGCCTGCTGCCGGGCGAGCATCGCGTGGGCGATCTCGGGGGCGTACGCGAGGTGGGTGACCCGGGATTCCAGCACCTCCACGCCGGCCAGCTCGACCCGCTCCCGCAACTCCTCGGTCAGCTCGTCGGCGACCACCGTACTGTCCCGCAGGCTGGCCCGCCCAGCGTCGTGCGCCTCGTACGGGTAGCTGGTGGCCAGATGCCGGACGGCGGCCTCGGCCTGGACGGCCACGTACTCGACGTGGTCGTCGACGGCGAAGACGGCGCTCGCCGAGTCGACCACCCGCCACACGACGACGGCGGCGATCTCGACCGGGTTGCCGTCGGCGTCGGCGACCTTGAGCCGGTCGGTCTCGAAGTTGCGCACTCGCAGGGTGACCTTGCGCCGGGCGGTCAGCGGCCAGGTCCAGTGCAGGCCGGCGACCCGGATCGAGCCGAGGTAGCGGCCGAAGAACTGCACCACCTGCGCCTCGTTGGGGTTGACCACGGTGAACCCGGTTGCGGCCAGCGCGATGACCCCGACGTAGACCGCGGCGGCGACGGCCATCCAGACGTCCACGTCGGCCACCGAGTTGATGCCGGGCGCTACCACCGCCAGGCCGAGTAGACCTGGCACCACCAGGCCGCTGATCGCTACGAATCCGGACATCCGGAACACGGCTCGTTCCATGCTCACTCCCTCACCACCAGCTCGCTATCAAAGTGATATCACGATGCTAGCGGCTGGCCGCAACCACCGATCCCAGCCGACGGGTCGCCAGCCGCCAGCCAATCGCATAGGTGACGGTCACCAGACCGCACGTCGCCAGGATGATCCGGGTGTCCAGAGTGTCGATCACACTGGCCACGATCAACTGGCTCACCGAGATCGACAAGGTGGCGAGCATCAGATCGGTGGCGAAGACCCGGCCGCGCAGCCGGTCCGGCACCACCGCCTGCAGGGCGTAGTTGGAGAGCACCCAGTTGCTGCCGCCACCCAGGTGGGCCAGGAAGACCAGGGCGAGCACCAACGGGAACCAGGTGACCAGCGAGATGCTGGCGTAGGACAGCCCGTAAACCGACATCGACGCGGCCAACCCGGTGAGCAGCCAGGACCGTCGGTTCAGCACCGGGCGGGTCAGCAGCGGACCGATCACCGCGCCAGCGCCCCGCACGGCGAACAGCAGGCCGGTCCCGATCGCGCCGACCCCGTACACCCCGGCCAACAGCGGAAACAACGTGAGTACGCCGTTGCCGAGGCCGACCGCGCTCTTCGCGGTCACCAGGGCGAGCACCTGCGGACGGCCACCGATGTAGGCCAGCGCCTCACGGATCGCGGTCAGCGTCCGGGGCGCCGGCAGTGTGGCGTCGCGCGGAGCCTGCATCGGCCGGCGGATCGACATGGTGACCACCGCCGCGAGCAGCAGCGCCGCGGCGGCGATCCAGAAGCACGCGTACGGGCCGAGGGCCGCGCTGAGCAGCCCGCCGAGCGACGCGCCGACGATCGCCATCGTGCCCCACGCGGAGCCGGCGAAGACGTTGGCGGCGGGCAACTCCGCCGCCGAGACCACGTTCGGCAGCGCGGCCTGGGCGGCCGGCGAGTAGCAGGACTTGGCCACCGCGAGCGACGCGATGGCGAACAACGCCAGCCAGGCGGTACCCGGGGTGCGTACGGCCAGCAGCAACAGCACCGCGACGACGGCGGCCAGGTTCGCGGCGATCAGGATCCGACGGCGGTCGAAGCGGTCGGCGAGCGTACCGGTGAACGGCAGCATCAGGGCGTGGATGCCGGTGTCCACGGCGAGCACCAGAGCGCCCCAGACGCCGCTGCCGGTCAGCTCCGGCAGCAGCACCACCAGCGGCACCATGACGAACCAGTCCGCTCCGAAGACGACCAGTTCGGCGAGGAGTAGCCGGCGGAAATCCCGGTTGCCGGTAAGGACCGCTAACGGTGAGGACACGTACCGACACCTTACCGACCGGAAACCGGACAGTGGACGAAGTGTGATCTGCGCGACGGGTTGTCGCGGGGGTCCCCGGGGCACCGGGGACCCCCGCTCGGTCACTTCTCCGCCGGCGGATCCGTCGGCGGCAGCGGCGACGTGCGGCTCTTCGGCAGCTTCAGCACCTCGAACTGGTCGGTGCCGTCGACCAGCGCCGCCGACGGGCGGGCCGGCGGCGCGGCCACCGGCGACGTACGGCCGGCGGCGTCGGAGCCGTTACGGCCATCCGCTGCGTCGCCGCCGGTGCCTCGTTCGGTGCCGGTGCCGACACCCGACGGCCGGTCCGGTGCCGCAGCGACGTCACCCGCGTCGCCGGCCGGGCCCGCCGACCGGCGGGCGACCCGGCGCTGCCGCAGCCGATCCTTGGTGCCCTCGACCATGGTGTAGAGCGTCGGCACCAGCACCAGGGTGAGCAGCGTCGAGCTGAACAGGCCACCGATCACCACGATCGCCAACGGCTGACCGATGAAGCCGGCCACCCCGGTCAGGCCGAGCGCCATCGGCGTCAACGCGCAGATGGTGGCGATCGCGGTCATCAGGATCGGCCGCAGCCGACGCCGGCCGCCCTCGACCACCGCCTGGGACACGCTCATCCCCTGCTCGCGGTACTGGTTGATCAGGTCCATCAGCACGATCGCGTTGGTCACCACGATGCCGACCAGCATCAACGCGCCGATCAGCGCCGGCACACCCATCGGCGTACCGGTGACGACCAGCAGACCGATCGCGCCGGTCGCCGCGAACGGCACCGACACCAGCAGGATCAGCGGCTGGATCAGGCTGCGGAACGTCGCCACCATGATCACGAAGACGATGGCGATCGCGGCGAGTAGGGCCAACCCGAGGTCGGCGAACGCCTCCGCCTGGTCGGCGCTGACCCCACCGATGGTGTAAGTGGCGCCGGCCGGCAGCCGCAGCTCCTCGAGCCGATCCTCGAGCTGCGCGCTGGTCCGCCCGACGTTGGAGCCGGTCGCGGTGCCGGTGACAGTGGCACTGCGTTCGCCGTCCACCCGGTTGATCTGCACCGGCCCGCTGACCTCGACGATGTCGGCGAAGGCTGCGAGGGTCGCCGGCCCGACCGGCAACGCCGCCAACTCCTCGGCCGAGGTCACCCGGGCGCTCGGGCTGAGCACCACGTCCAGCCGGTCGCCGTCGATGGTGACCTGTCCCAGCGGGCTGCCGCGGAAGGCTTGGGCGACGAGTTGCCCGAGCGCGGCCTCGTTCAGCCCGGCCTGAGCTGCCGCCGCGCGGTCGATCTGCACCTGCAGCCGGGTCACGTCCTCGGACAGGGTGCTGGTGACGTCGGCGACGTCCGGAGTCTGCGACATCGCGGCCCGGACCCGCTCCGCGGCGGTGGCCAGATCGTCCGGGTCGTTGGCCTGCACGATGACCTGCAGCTGGTTGGCGCTCCCGCCACCGGGCCCGCCGTCGGCCGCCCCGAGCGTGATCTCGCCCAGGCCGTCGCGGCCGGCGAACTCGTCCCGCAACTGCTGCTGCACGGCGATGTTGTCGGTGTCCTCGGTCAGGCTGATCGAGTAGCTGGCCGTGGTGTTGCCGCCGCCACCGGCGAACGGGTTGCTGCTCGCGCCGATCGACACCTGGTAGGACTCGATTCCGTCGGTCCGCGCGAGGACCCGCTCCACCGAGATGGCGGCCCGGTCGACGGCGGCCAGGCTGGTGCCCGCCGGCAACTCCTGCCGCATGCTCAGGGTGTCCTGGCCGGCGTCGTCGATGAAGTTGGTCTCCAGCCGGGTGCTCAGCGCGAACGTGCCGAGCAGCACCGCCAGCCCGATGCCGACGGTGGCCCACCGCCGGGTGGTGGCGAACCGGATCACCGGCAGGTAGCCGCGCTGCAACGGGTTGCGCAGCTCCTTGGCTTCGGCCTCCTGCCGGACCTGCTCCAGGTCGGTGCCGGCGGCGGCCGGCTTGAGGAACCAGTAGGCGAGCACCGGGATGATGGTGAGCGAGACCAGCAGCGAAGCGAGCAGCGCGACGGTCACCGTGATGGCGAACGGCGCGAACAGCTGGCCGACGAACCCGCCGACGATCGCGATCGGGGCGAAGACTGCGACGGTCGCCAGGGTCGACGAGGTGACCGCACCGGCCACCTCCCGGACCCCGGTCAGGATCGCGGTACGCCGGTCCTCGCCGTACTCGAGATGTCGTTTGATGTTCTCCAGCACCACGATCGAGTCGTCCACCACGCGGCCGACCGAGATGGTCAGCGCGCCGAGGGTGAGCAGGTTGAGCGAGTATTCGCCGATCCACAGGGCGATCAGCGCGATCAGCACCGACAGCGGGATGGAGACCGCGGTGACCACGGTGGACCGTACCGACAGCAGGAAGATCAGGATGACCAGCACCGCCATCACCAGGCCGAGCATGCCTTCGGTGGTGAGCGCCTCGATCGAGCGTTCCACGAACGGCGCCTGGTCGAACACCACGATCAGTTCGGTGTCGGCGGCCGCGCCAAGCTCGTCGAGCCGGTCCCGGATCTCGTGCGAGATGCCGACCGCGTCGCCGTCGGGGCCGGCGGTCACCGCGATCCCGAGGCTGTCCGCGCCGTTGGTTCTGGTGATCGAGGTGGCGGGAGCGGTCTGCTCGCTGATCTCGGCGACGTCGCCGAGCCGCACCGACGGCCGGCCGGACGCGGTGAGGTAGATCCCGGCGAGGTCGCTCAGTGAATCGATCCTGGTGCCGACCTGGACGGTCAGGCTCTCGTCGCCGTCGGTGAGGGAGCCGGCCGGGATGGTGACGCCGTTGACCCGCAGGGCGTTGCCGATCGCGCTCGGGTCGAGACCGGCGGAGGCCAGCGCGGCGTAGTCGGGGGTGATCGAGACGATCTGTTCACCGGCGCCGGTGACGTCGACGGCGCGTACCCCATCGATTGCTTCCAGCTCGGGCAGCACGACCTCGTCCAGACGTCCGGCGAGCCCCGGTCCACCGGCGCCGGTGGCGGCGAGCACCACAGCCGGCAGGTCATCGGTGCTGCCGGCAAAGACGGCCGGTTCCACACCGTCGGGCAGCTGAATCCGGTTGATCGAGGTCTCCAGCTCGTTCACGGCGCTGGTCAGGTCGGTGCCGAAGGCGAACTCGACCTGCACGGTGGCGAAGCTCTCGCTGGAGGTGGAGGTGACGTTCTCGAGGTCGGCGACGCCCGAGATGGCGTTCTCGATGGGCTCGGTCACCTGCGATTCGACGATCTCCGGTGCCGCGCCGGGGTAAACCGCGCTGACGAAGGCGGCCGGGAACTCCAACGAAGGCAGAAGTTGCTGTTTGAGCGTCGGGATGGTGACGGCGCCGAAGATCGTGATCACGACCGCGACGAGCGCCACGAGCCCTCGGTTGGCGAGGCTGAGTCTGGCGAGCAACGACATGTGCGGGCTCACTCCTGGAAGAGTCCGGCGGCGGAACGACGGGAATTGTTCGGCCAAGGCTAACAGTTAGCGTCACGCGAAGTTGTTGGGATATCGTCTGCGCACGGCGGGCGGCCGGCCCACCACCGTGCCGGACCAGAGGGAGCGCAGGTGGCCCAGCGGGACGAACTGATCGACCAGATCACGGCGACCAGCCGCCGGCTGCAGGTCCTGTTCGCCTCCGACCGTTCCGACCCGCTGTTCGACTCACACCTCACCGTGCCGCAGCTGAAGATACTGCTCCTGCTCTACCTGCGTGGCAGCGCCTCGGGACAGGAGCTCAGCCAGGTGCTCGGGGTACGGATGGCCACGGTCAGCGGAATCGTGGACCGACTCGCGGCCCACCGGCTGGTCGGCCGCCGGGAGGACCCCGGGGACCGGCGGGTCCGCCGGATCGAGCTGACCGACGACGGGCGGCAGCTGATGGACCGGATCGTCACCGCCGGCACCGACCGCCAGGCCCGGCTGTTGGCCCGGCTGGACACCGACGAGCTGCGTACCGTAGCCGTCGCGACCCGGCTGCTGGTCGACGCCGCGGAAGCGGACCTGGCCGAAACCGACACGGCTCAGGTCGAGCCGCGTCACACCCGACCGGCGCCGTCCTCAGGCCAGGTCGAGAGCACGGGCCGCGAGTAGCGGATCATTGCCGATGGTGGTCGGCGCCGGAGCGGTGGAAATCGCCCACTCCGGGTCCTTCAGACCGTGCCCGGTGACCGTGCAGACCACGGTGGCACCGGCCGGTACTTTGCCGGCGGCGGCGGCCTGCAGCAGCCCGGCGACGCTGGCCGCGCTGGCCAGCTCGACGAAGGCCCCGACCTCCCGGGCCAGCAGCCGGTACGCCGCCAGGATGTCCCGGTCGGTGACCGCGTCGATCAGACCCCCCGAGGCGTCCCGGGCGTCGAGGGCCTTGGTCCAGCTCGCCGGGTTGCCGATCCGGATCGCGGTGGCGATCGTCGACGGCTGGCGGACCACTTCACCGGAGACGATCGGGGCGGCACCCGACGCCTGGAAGCCGTACATCTTCGGGGCACGGGTGGCGTTGCCGGCCTCGACGTCTTCCAGGTAGCCCATCCAGTACGCGCTGATGTTGCCGGCGTTGCCGACCGGCAGGCAGTGGATGTCCGGGGCGTCACCGAGCCCGGCGACGATCTCGAACGCGGCGGTCTTCTGCCCGTGCAGCCGGAAAATGTTCACCGAGTTGACCAGTGCCACCGGGTAGTCCTGGGCCAGCTTGGCCGCCATCGACAGGCAGTCGTCGAAGTTGCCGTCGACCTGCAGCAGCCGGGCCCCGTGCACCAGCGCCTGGGCCAACTTGCCGAGCGCGATCTTGCCCTGCGGCACGAGCACCGCGCAGGTCAGGCCGGCGCGGGCGGCGTACGCGGCGGCCGACGCGCTGGTGTTGCCGGTGGAGGCACAGATGATCGCCTTGTTGCCCTCCTCGACCGCCTTGGAGACCGCCATCGTCATGCCCCGGTCCTTGAACGACCCGGTCGGGTTGGCCCCCTCGACCTTGAGGTAGACGTCGGCACCGACCCGGGCGGAGAGCACCGGAGCCGGAAGCAGCGGCGTGTTGCCCTCGTAGAGGGTGATCACCGGCGTGGCGTCGGTGACCGGCAACCGGTCCCGGTACGCCTCGATCAGACCCCGCCACATGACAATCCTCCTCGGTTCGCGCCGGCACAGCGTACCGGCGACTACTGGCCGCCCTCGACCCGCAGCACACTGGCGATGGAACGGACGACGTCCAGGCCGCGCAGCTCCCCGACGGTGGCCGCGAGGGCGGCGTCCGGCGCCCGGTGGGTGACGATCACCAGGCTGGCGTCGGTGTCCCGGCCGGACTGGCGCACGGTGGCGATCGACACGTCGTGCCGGGCGAACACCCCGGCGACGGCGGCCAGCACACCGGCCCGGTCGGCCACGTCGAGGCTGATGTGGTAGCGGGTGACCGCCTCCCCCATCGGCCGGATCGGCAGGTCGGCGTAGGCGGACTCACTGGCCGTGTGCACCCCGGCGAGCCGGTTGCGGGCCACCGCGACGATGTCGCCGAGCACCGCGCTGGCGGTCGGCGCCCCGCCGGCACCCCGCCCGTAGAACATCAGCTGCCCGGCCGCGACCGCCTCGACGAAGACCGCGTTGAACGCGTCGCCGACGCTGGCCAGCGGGTGGCTGCGCGGGATCATCGCCGGATGCACCCGGACGCTGACCGACTCGGCACCGTCGGCACCCGGGCCACGCTCGGCGATGCAGAGCAGCTTGATGGTGCAGCCCATCGCCTTGGCGCTGGCCATGTCGGCGGCGCTGACCTCGGTGATCCCCTCGCGGTGCACGTCGTCGGCGCCGACCCGGGTGTGGAAGGCCAGCGAGGCCAGGATGGCGGCCTTGGCCGCGGCGTCGAACCCCTCCACGTCGGCGGTCGGGTCGGCCTCGGCGTACCCGAGCGCGGTCGCCTCCTCCAACGCCTCGGTGAACCCGGCCCCGGTGGCGTCCATCGCGGAGAGGATGAAGTTGGTGGTGCCGTTGACGATGCCGGTGACCCGGGTGATCGAGTCACCGTGCAGCGAATCGCGCAACGGACGCAGCAGCGGGATGGCACCGGCCACCGACGCCTCGTAGAACAGGTCGGCACCGCCCTCGGCGGCGGCGTCGTGCAGGGTGCCGCCGTCCTCGGCGAGCAGCGCCTTGTTGGCGGTGACCGCGCTCTTGCCGCTGCGCAGCGCCTCGACCAGCCAGGTCCGGGCCGGTTCGATGCCGCCGACCACCTCGACCACCACGTCGACGTCGTCCCGCTTGACCAGGCCCAGCGCGTCGGTGGTGAACAGCGCCGGGTCGACCGGCAGGTCGCCCCGGGTCCGGTTGGGCCGCCGGACGGCGATGCCGGCGATCTCGATCGGTGCCCCGACCCGGGCGGCGAGGTCGGCGGCCTGCTCGTGCAGCAGCCGCACCACCTCGGAGCCCACCGTGCCGCAGCCCAGCAACGCCAGCCGTACCGGCTTACCCATGCTCACCCCACACCTCGCGACCGCGCAGCAAGCGCGCTATCCACGTCGTCCCGGCGCCTGCGGCGCTATCCCACGTCCAGTGCCAGCAGATCGGCCTCGGTCTCCCGACGGACGATCACCCGGGCCGCTCCGTCACGGACCGCGATCACCGGCGGCCGGGGCACATGGTTGTAGTTGCTCGCCATGCTCCGGCAGTACGCCCCCGTGCCCGGCACCGCGAGAAGATCTCCCGGCTGCACGTCGGCGGGCAGGAATTCATCCTTCACCACGATGTCCCCGGACTCACAATGCTTTCCCACGACGCGGGCGAGGATCGGCGCCGCCGTCGACGCCCGGGAGGCCACCGTCGCCGAGTAGGAGGCGTCGTACAGTGCGGTCCGGATGTTGTCGCTCATCCCGCCGTCGACGCTGACGTAGCTTCGGATGCCGTCGACGTCCTTGACCGTCCCGACCTGGTAGAGGGTGAACACCGCCGGTCCGATGATCGCCCGGCCCGGCTCGACCGAAACGTGCGGCACGGCCAGCCGCAAAGCCTCGCACTCGCTGTCCACGATCTTGTTCATCCGCTTGGCCAGGTCGTGGGCCGGCGCCGGGTCGTCCTGGGTGGTGTAGGCGATGCCGAACCCGCCGCCGAGGTCCAGCTCGGGCAGCTCGACGCCGCGTGCGTCGCGGATCTGCGCCTGCAACGCCAGCACCCGCCGCGCGGACACCTCGAAGCCGCCGGCGTCGAAGATCTGCGAACCGATGTGCGAGTGCAGCCCACGCAGCTCCAGCACACCCTCGTCGAGAATCCGGGCGGCCGCCTCGAACGCCGCGCCGCCGGCCAGCGAGAAGCCGAACTTCTGGTCCTCGTGGGCGGTGGCGATGAACTCGTGGGTGTGCGCCTCGACCCCGACGGTGACCCGGACCAGCACCTTCGGCCGGACCCCCCGGTCACGGGCCAGGGTGGTCAGCCGGTCGATCTCGTCGAACGAGTCGACGATGATCCGACCCACCCCGGCGTCGAGGGCCCGGGTCAGCTCGGCGACGCTCTTGTTGTTGCCGTGCAGGCCGATCCGCTCCGGCGGCATCCCGGCCGACAGCGCGACGGCCAGCTCACCGCCGGTGCAGACATCCAGGTGCAGGCCCTCCTCGGCGATGATCCGCACCACCGCCCGGCACAGGAACGCCTTGCCGGCGTAGTAGACGTCCTGGCCGGCGAAGGCGGCCCGGAAGTCGCGGCAGCGGGCCCGCAGGTCGTCCTCGTCGAGCAGGTACGCCGGGGTGCCGTACTCGGCGGCCAGCTCCCGCACGTCCCGGCCGCCGACGGTGATCGCCCCGGCGTCCGCCCGGGTCACCGTCCGCGGCCACAGCTGCGGCAGCAGGATGTTGACGTCATCGGGGGTACGCAGCCAGCCCGGCCCCCGGCTGCCGAGGTCACCGTGCAGGGCCCCGGCCTCGTGTGCGCGCACGGCGCTACCGTCCTTCGTCGTTCATGGATCTGGGTCTGGGTACGTCGGCCGGGGTCACATCCGCTCGGGCGCCGAGACGCCGAGCAGGTCGAGGCCGTTGGCGATCACCGTACGGGTCGCGTCGTTGAGCCACAGCCGGGCCCGGTGCCGGTCGGTGATCTCCTCGTCGCCGAGCGGCATGATCCGGCACTTGTCGTAGAACCGGTGGTACGCCCCGGCCAGCTCCTCAAGGTAGCGGGCGATCCGGTGCGGCTCGCGCAGCTCAGCGGCGGAGGCGACCACGGCGGGGAACTCGCCGAGCGCCTTGAGCAGCTCGTTCTCCTTCTCATGGTCGAGCAGCTCGGGCCGGAATTCGTCCGCTTCGCCCCGGGTCAGCCCCACTTCGGCGGCGTTGCGGGCCACGCTGGCGGTCCGGGCGGCGACGTACTGCACGTAGAAGACCGGGTTGTCGTTCTTGGCCCGGGTCCACCGCTCCACGTCGATGTCGATCGGCGAGTCGGACGAGTAGCGGGCCAGCGCGTACCGGGCGGCGTCCACGCCGATCGCCTCGACCAGGTCCTCCAGGGTGACCACGGTGCCGGCCCGCTTGGACATCCGCACCGGCGTCCCCTCGCGCACCAGGTTCACCAGCTGCCCGATCAGGATCTCCAGGGTCTGATCCGGGTCGTCGCCGAAGCAGGCCGCCATCGCCCGCAGCCGGCCGATGTAGCCGTGGTGGTCGGCACCGAGCATGATCACGACCTGGTCGAAGCCGCGCTCCCGCTTGTCCAGGTAGTAGGCGCAGTCGGCGGCGAAGTAGGTCCATTCGCCGTTGGACTTGCGCAGCACCCGGTCCTTGTCGTCGCCGAAGTCGGTGCTGCGCAGCCAGGTCGCGCCGTCGCGCTGGTAGGTGCGCCCCTGCTCGCCCAGCCGGGTCAACGCCAGCTCCAGCTCGCCCCGGGCGTGCAGGTCCTTCTCGTTGAAGTACGTGTCGAAGTGCACCCCGAACCCGGCCAGCGACGCCTTGATCTCGTCGAACATCAACGCCACGCCCTCGACCCGGAACAGCTCCCGGGCGGCGTCGTCGTCGAGGTCACGGACCTCGGGGTGTTTGGCGGCCACGGCACCGGCGATGTCGGCGATGTACGCCCCGCCGTACCCGTCCTCGGGCGCCGCCTCGCCCCGCGCGGCGGCGAGCAGTGAGTTGGCGAACCGGTCGATCTGGGAGCCGGCGTCGTTGAAGTAGTACTCGGTGCCGACGTCGGCCCCGGTGGCCCGCAGGATCCGGGCGAGCGCGTCACCGACGGCCGCCCAGCGGGTGCCACCGAGGTGCACCGGGCCGGTCGGGTTGGCCGAGACGAACTCCAGGTTGAGCCGGCGGCCGGTCAGGCGGGTGCTGTGGCCGTACTCCCGGCCGGCCAGGACCACGGTGCGGGCCAGCGCCCCGGCGGCGGCCGAGTCGAGTCGGATGTTCAGGAAGCCCGGCCCGGCGATCTCCACCGAGGCAATCCCGTCGGCCTCGCTGAGCGCGCCGGCCAGCGCGGCGGCCAGCTCACGTGGGGCGGTGCCGACCCGCTTCGCCAGTTGCAACGCCAGGTTCGAGGCGTAGTCGCCGTGGTCTGGGTTGCGCGGACGCTCGACGGTGACCACGTCGGGGAGTAAGGATAGATCGAGGTCACGGTCGACGAAGACCGACCGGGCCGCGGCGCGGACGAGCTCAGCGAGATTGGCGGGAGTCACCAAAGCATGTTACCGGGGGTAGACTCGTGGCCTTGGCGGCGACCCTCACCTGCTGTGTCCCCGCTGAATGCCCCTTGACCGACCGACCTGACGAGGCACCACACCATGAGCATCAGCACCCAGGGTGGCGACAACCGCAACCCCTCCGTGGTCAGCACCGGCAAGCCGGCGGCCGGCGGCAAGCCCCGGACCGACGATAAGGCCGCGGGCAAGCCGGCGAAGGGCAAACCGGCGAGCGGCCGGGGCGGTGGTGCCACGGCCGCCCGGACCGCTGGCGGCAAGACCAGCGGCAAGGCCGGCAAGGGCGGCCGCAAGCCGCTCAAACCGGTCAAGGTCACCCAGGAGCGCAATTGGGGGCCGATTGCGCTGATGGTCGGCGTCGGGGTGCTGGCCACCGCGATCATCGGGTACGGGGCCTACGCCGTATCCCAAAATGCCCGCTCTTGGCAGGACCGCGCCGCCGGCATCGAAGGCATCGTCAACTTCCGCGAGACGGACCCGGAGAGCATCAGCAACCAGGAGCACCGGTCCGGCAAGATCGAATATCCGCATAGTCCGCCAGTCGGCGGCCCGCACAACAACACCTGGCAGCGCTGCCTCGGCGACGTCTACGACGCGCCGATCGCCAACGAGCACGCGCTGCACAGCCTGGAGCACGGTGCGGTCTGGCTCACCTACCGTCCGGACCTGCCGGCGGCCGACGTGGAGCAGCTGGCCAGCGTGATCCGCGGCAACGACTTCATGCTGATGAGCCCGTACGAGGGCCTCGACCGCCCGATCTCCATCCAGGCGTGGGGGTATCAGCTCAAGGTCGACAACGCCGACGACCCACGGATCAAGGAATTCGCCACCGTGCTGGCGCAGAACGCCTCGATGGAGCCGGGCGTGCCCTGCTCGTCCGGCAACTACACCACCGGCATCGGCACCGAGCCGCGCGAGATGCAACCGTCGATGGGCGGCTGATATGCCCACCACAGCGCAGAAACCGCCGGTGTCGGAGCGGACGGAGGCGGCGGCGGAACCTCGCCCGGCCTCCCGGACGCTGCGATACCTGACCCTGGCCATGGCCGCGTTGCTGCTGCTCGGCGTCGGCTGGACGGTCGCGACGTTGGCCGCCGGGCGCACCCCGGGCGAAAACTCGGCCGAGGCTGGTTTCGCTCGGGACATGTCCCGCCACCACGCACAGGCGGTGGAGATGGCAATGGTCGCGTACGCCAAGGGGCAGGATCCGGCGATCAGGCAGCTCGGCTACGACATGGCCCTGACCCAGCAGGCCCAGATCGGTCATATGCAGCGCTGGTTGCAGGAGTGGGACCTGTTGCCGACCGGCTCCCGTCCGGCCATGGAGTGGATGCCCGATGGCGTGGGGGTGGACGCGAACGGGTTGATGCCCGGCATGGCCACCCGCGAGGAGATCATCCGGTTGTACGAGGCAGAGGGCGCCGAGGTCGACCGCCTGTTCATCGAGCTAATGATCAAGCACCACATCGGCGGCGTCCACATGGCCGATGGTGTGCTGGATGCCTCCGACCGCGCGGAGGTGGTCCGAATGGCTGAGGCGATGAAACAGGCGCAGCAGAAGGAGATCAACGAGCTGCGCAAGCTCCAGGAGCCTAACGGCTGAGCGACAGGTACTCCGGGTAGACGCGAGGCTGGCGGCCACTGGTCCGCCGGGCAGTGGCTGCCGCCGCCGACCAGTCCTACGCTCAGAGCAAGGTTTGCCAACCGTCGATCCGCACCGGCGACGTTGGCGCGCTGCCGTCTCGCCGCCTTCCGGGGATCTCCTGGCGCAGCACACTCAGGTGGGCGGCGCTCAGTCCCGACCCGGGCTCCAGACCCAACTCCTCTGCGAGCCGGGACTTCACTTCCTGGTAGACCTTTAGGGCCTGCACCTGCTGACCGGCCCCGGCCAGAGCGAGGACCAACTGCGCCGCCAGACGCTCCCGAAGCGGATTCGCACTGACCAACGCGGACAGCTCCGGGACGAGAGAGGCGTGCCGGCCGAGACTCAACTCGATGTCCGCCAAGTCCTCGATTGCCGCCAGGCGCTGTTGCTCCAGGGCCGCAGAAGCAGCTGCGACGAAGGCGCCGTTGGCGCCGCCGAGCGGCGCTCCCCGCCACAGCACCAGTGCCGAACGGAGCTGGTCGGCTGCCTCCTCGGACCGCCCGGCGTAGTGGGACGACCGGGCGTGGCTGACCCGTTGGACGAAATCCTCATGGTCCAGCTCGCCGTTCGCCACCGCCATTCGGTAGCCGCCGGCCTCGCTGACCAGCGGTCCGTCCGCCGGGTTGGCCGCGATGGCCCGCCGGAGTGCGGAGACGCACGCCTGCACCTGTAGCCGGGCACTCCGCGGTTGGGTATGTGCCCACACGGCATCGATTACCTGGTCAGTGGAGACCACCCGGTTGGCGTTGAGCAGCAGATAAGCGAGCACAGCTCGCTGTCGGGGCCGGATACGGTGCACCTGTCGGTCGGCCCTGTATACCTCTACCGGCCCCAGAAGTTTCCACTTCATCCTGCCCCCGTAGCCCGAAGTGATCACGTTCTCACATTACAAAGGCCAGAGTAGCGCGTCATCGATGTCGACCACTTTCCCGCACGACAGGCAGGCCACCACCCGGGTACCCGGATGATCGCGCATAGCGAACGCATAGCAACCGCGCAGCCGACTCCGACAGACTCCTCTAGGGACGATCGACCGAGAGTCCCGATGCAGGCAGTGGCTAGTCGAAGGGAACCAGCATGATCAAAAAATTGGGCCGGCACCTCGCTGTGATCGCACTCGTCGTGGGCGGCACAACCGTGATCGCCGCGTCACCAGCGCTCGCCGTCGGCGGCTGCGCCCCGGCCCACCCGACGGTCTCGGCGTGCATCGACCACGGCTCGTACGGCAGCAACGCACGAGCCGACTTCTACTTCAACCGGACCCCCGACAGCAGCTACTACTACTACTCGGTGTGGATCCAGGTCAACGGCACCTGGCACCAGAAGGTCGACCAGGCACGCCTGACCAGTTCGGGACGCTGGTGCTGCTGGTACCAGTCCGTCTCAAGCACGCCGCCTAGCTACAAGACCATCCGGAGCAGGGTCACTATTTACCAGTACAACGGGATGCCGCACGTCACATCCGACAGCCCGGCCTACACGATCTACGCCTGATCTTCACACCGCGCGGCGGTTCGCGCGCCAGGCCGCTGGTACCGGCCGGTGCCTGACCGCCGCGCGGTCCGTGCACTCTCCCATGCCTTCGATGGTTGAGCATCCTTCCGAGGAGTACACAGCCCCTCGGAGCCGAGATGCCGGAAGGACGGATCATGACAATACTCCCATTATAGACTATAAACCTACTTAAGCCGCTTTGCCGGACTCTACGGTTCCAGACGTTTTCTAGCCAGATATCGCTACCGTCCTGATACAGCCTCGTTGGTCCTAGCGTGGGGGCACTTCTTAGCGATACTCGGAGATCGATCACGAGCTGGTGCCGACGGCACACGCTCGGCGGTGACGGCGCGGTGGCGGCCCGCCGTCGCGGATCACCCACCGGTGACGCTGGCGGGCTGACACCGGAGCAGGAACTCAAGCTGATCGACCTGTTGCGGGGCCGATGGCCGGAGGACCACGCGCTGGACGACGAACTGTGGAGCCGGCGTACCGTCGCGACGCTGATCGAGCGGCGGTTCGGGCTGACGCTGAGCCCGACCGACGTCGGTCACTATCTGGACGCCTGGGGGCTGGCGCCCCGGCAGCCGGAGCAACGCGCTTGCGGGCTCTGCGTCGACGCGGTCAACGAGTGGGTGGAGCGGGTCTACCCGACGGTGCTGCGGGCGGCCCGGGAGCACCGGACGGACCTGTGGTGGCTCGGGCGGACCCGGTTGCACGGGACCACCCCGGCCGCCGACGTGCTGTCGGCCGCCTCGGTACGCGGCCAGACCCGGTTCATGGTCCTGACCCCGTCGGTCGATCCGCCGCTGCCGCGCGAGTTCCTGCTGCGGCTGTGCGGACCGGACCGGCGCGGGGTGCATCTCGTGGTGGACGGCTCCTGGGCCAGCTCCGAGCTGCCCCGCCGGCTACCTCGGACCATCGTCACGCACCTGCTGCCGAGCTGCGCCCGCCCGGCCCGGCCAGCCTGAGCAACTCTCGCATCCCGGCGGGCGACCGGACCACCGCGCCGGTTGGGACCGGACACGGCGGATACCGATTCGGCGACCCGGTCCTGGGTTTGCTAATCTTCCTGGGTCGCTGAGCCCCCGTAGCTCAGGGGATAGAGCACCGCCCTCCGGAGGCGGGAGCGCAGGTTCGAATCCTGCCGGGGGCACCCTTCCTGACCTGCACGACAAGGCCGCTGACCAGAGCAAGCCCAGTCAGCGACCTTCATCGTCTGTCCGGCTGTGTCCGGCCGTCACCGGCCCTTGGCGAGCATCTGTGCCGAATACGTGCCGAAGTTCGGCACGGTCTCAGCCGTGGCCCAGCGCCCGTTCGATGCGCTGCCGTACTCCTAGCCTCAGAAGTGAAGTAACTGGCTTGAGCCAGTTTGGGGAGCGTGGCGAACGCTTGTCAAGTACTGGCTTGAGCCAGTTGCGGTAGGATGGGAGGTGATGGGACCACCAGTGACGGGCAGGCAGACATGGACGAGCCGACCAGCGTCGACAAGCGACC
Organism: Micromonospora sp. LOL_021; assembly: GCF_048060215.1. Lineage (NCBI taxonomy): Bacteria > Bacillati > Actinomycetota > Actinomycetes > Micromonosporales > Micromonosporaceae > Micromonospora > Micromonospora sp. LOL_021. The sequence continues at coordinate 250,194 of NZ_JBHMIN010000003.1, forward strand.
ACCCAGCCGACGGATAGCCGATGACCTGCGCCTGAGCATCCAGGCGGGCGAGTTGGCATCTGGTGACAAGCTGCCATCGGAGCGGGACCTTGCCGCCTGCTACGGCACGGCACGCAACACCGCCAGGGAAGCGATCAGCATCCTGCAAGGGGAGGGCCTGGTCGTCGCGCAGCACGGGCGCGGCGTCTACGTCCGCCCCAACCGGCCCCTGATGCGCCTCGGAGCCAACCGCTACTCCCGCCGGCTCCGTGACGAAACGGGACTGTCGCCGTTCCGCGTCGAGGTCACGAAACAGGGCCGCGTTCCCCAGACCGAATGCCGGTCGGTCACCCGCGACCAGCCTCCGCCGGACGTCGCCGAACGCCTCGGCGTCGACGCGAGCACCGCGACCGTCATCCGGCGGGAGAACTGGTACTTCGCCGATGACGAGCCGGTGCAGGTGGGCGTGACCTACATCCCCGTCGACGTCGCCGGCGGATCGCCACTGGCGGCCGAGCGGACCCTCGGCAAGGGCAGCATCTACGCCAGGTTCGAAGAACTCGGCCACCGGATCACCCGCATCCGCGAGGAGATCTCGGCGAGGATGCCGTACCACGATGAGTCGACCGGGTTGGGGATGCCGCCCGGCGTCCCGGTCATCGAGGTGCTGCACACCAGCTTCGACGAGCAGCACACCCCGTTCGAGGTCACCAGGTTCGTGATGCGCGGTGACCTGAACGGCCTGGACTACGACATGCCCGTAGAGGACTGACAGGACCGTCTGATGAGTCGAGGCAGTCTCGTCCGGCTGGTGATGCTCGCGTTCCTGTGGGGGTCAGGATTTCTCTGGATCAAGCTGGCGCTACGCGGCTTCACCCCGGTGCAGATCGTCCTTGTCCGTCTGGCCCTCGGTGCACTGGTGCTGATCCCCGTGGCCCTGCACCGGGGGCTGCGGTTCCCTACCGACCGGACAACATGGGGGCATCTGTTCGTCGCGGCGCTGGTCGCCAACGCCATCCCGTACACCCTGTTCGGTATCGGTGAACAGACCGTTGACTCCGGTGTCGCCGGGGTACTCAACGCCACCACGCCCCTGTGGACGGCGCTGATCGCCTTCGCTGTCGGGACCGACCGCACGGCGACGTGGTCACGGGGAGCCGGACTGACCCTCGGCTTCGTCGGCGCGGTGGTCATCTTCACCCCGTGGGAGTCGGCGAGCCAGGTCGCCAGCTGGGGAGGGCTGGCGATCCTGGGGGCGTCCGCCAGCTACGGAGTCTCCTACGTCTACATGGGTAGGTTCCTCACCACCCGGGGAATTCCGCCGATCATGCTGTCGGCCACGCAACTCGCCGCCGGAACGATCCTGATGATCCTGGCCCTGCCCCTCGGCGGACTGACCGCCCCTGATTTCCGCTTGGACGCGGTGGTCAGCCTGCTGATCCTGGGTGTCCTCGGCACCGGGGCCGCCTACGTGCTCAACTACCGGCTCATCACCGACGACGGCCCTACCCTCGCGTCCACGGTCACGTACCTGCTGCCGGTCGTCGCGGTGATCCTCGGATCCCTGGTCGTCGACGAGCAGGTGACGGCGTCCATGGTCCTCGGCATGCTCCTGGTCCTGGCGGGCGTCGCGCTGGTGCAGCGCCGAACCGCACGCGACCGGCCCAGCGTGCCGGATCCTCTGCCGGCAGGAAGGAAGCGGGGATGATCGTCGTCGACCCGGACTTTGTCCGGCTGATGCGCCGACTCCGGCAGGAACACGGGATGTCGTTCCGGGACCTGGCGAAGAAGGCGTACTTCTCGCGCTCGTACCTGTGGGAGATCGAGAACGGCAAGAAACAGCCCAGCCTGCACCTCGTAAAGGCGTTGGACACCTGCCTCAACGCCGAAGGTCAGCTCATCCGGCTCGTGACCACCGCCCCGGACGACCAGGAAACGCCACCCCTGTCCCGATCCGGGTCGTCCGGCGACGGCCCGGACCACGACGTCGAACCGTGGCGAACGCATCCGACGTGGCCCGCGCCGGTGGGTGGACCAGCTCTCGTCAACGAATCCCAGTGGGCGCAAGTCGCCATCATGCTCTACGACGTCTTCGTCCGCAGCCGGCCACCGCTCAAACGGCTCGGACCAGACCGGTACGCCTCCCTACGGCGGCAAGACCTGACACCGTTCGCTGTCGAGGCCGCCATGCAGGGCCGCGCACCACATGTCGAATGCCGCGCCGTATCCTGCCAGGAAGCGCCGAGCGACGTAGCCGCCCTGCTCTCCCTGAACCTGGACGACGCCGTCGTTCTCCGAGAGAACCGGTACCTTGCCGACGGCGAACCTGTCCAACTCGGCCACACCTACTTGCCCACGAGCGTCGTTGGAACGTCAGCCCTCGCGACCGATCGTGATCTAGGACCAGGCGGAACCTTCGCAGCCCTCGAACGGCTCGGATACCGGACAGCACGAATCAGAGAACAGGTCACCGCCCGGTTCCCGACCCGTCACGAGGCAGCGGCGCTGAACCTCCCGCCCGGCGTGCCCGTGATCGTGCTGCTCCACGCCTCCTTCGACTCCGCTGGCTTCCCGTTCGAAGCGACCCGCTACATCATGCGTTCCGACGCCATGGCGGTTCAGTACATGGCGACGATCGCTGCCTGACTACATGCGCATCCGGTAACACCGACCAGCGTGTCCGCCATCCTTTTTGCAAGCAATCGGCAAACAACTTTCCATAGACCGCGATCTGCTCCGTCGGGCAGCCTGATGACGGCGGTCGGCGCCGGTCGAACAACGTGGGCTAGTGAAGTGCATTACTTCCGCTAGCTAGCCCTCCCGCAGATCACCGTTGCGGTGCGGCTGGGCTGGCCGCCTCCTATGGCATAGGAGGAGAGTCTTACTCGGAAAGTGGTTTCAGCGCCAGGACATGCCGATCGACGTCGTATACCCGGTACCAGGCCAGCGCCGATACACCGACCGAAGCATGCCGCCCGACCGACGTCCAGCCACCCGTCAGGACCGAGCGCAGCGGCGTGGCGGCAACGCCGGCCGGCACTATCTGCCATGAACCGGCTATCGCGGCGAACCTGTCCACGAGCCGCACCGACCATCCTGGCAATGCGCGGTATGCCCGGACGGCGTGCCCTGGCCACGCCCGCCCGGACGGGTACAGCTGGCAGAGGCGTACGTCGGGGCACCTATCGCACTCTCCGTCGATGTTGCCGAGCTAATGCCCCCTGGCCATCGCCTTCTGGTTCATCCGTAATAGCGAGACGTGGCGGCTGCGACTACTGCCCGGCGACCGGCTCGCCCAGGTTGATGCCCTCCTCGCCTCCATCACCGACGACGACCGCATCCGCAGTGTCACCGAGCCCGTCTACCGGCCCGAGGCGTACGCCTTCGGCGGGGACCAGGCCATGACGATCGCCCGCACCCTCTTCCACTCCGACAGCCGCCATGTCCTCGGCCGCCTCGCCACCGCCGGCGGCACCCATCGGCGTGGATTCGGCGTCCTACTCGCCACTCGCCTCATGCGCGCAGCCGGACTGGAATTCTCCGGACAGTGCGGCGTCTGGCGGCTTCTCGCCTCGCGCCGGCACCTGGCTGCTCGCGACGGCGGCCGTGACCGTCACCTTCCACTACCCGTTCGACACCCCATCCGGCTATCAACCCGCCGCCAAGATCGGAAGTAGGGTCAACGCAGTGAACACATCCCAAACCGCATCGGGAACGTCGAGTGCCGCGACGCTGCGCGAACAACTCGTCAGCACGCTCGAACAGCGCGGCCACATCCGCTCCGCCCCCGTCGCGCACGCATTCCGTACGGTCCCCCGCGAGCAGTTCCTCCCCGGCGTCGACCTGGAAACCGTGTACACCCGCCGCCAGATCGTCACCAGCCGGAACCCCAGCGGTGCTGCGTTGTCGTCCGCGTCGAGCCCCAGCCTCGTCGCGGACATGCTCGAACAACTCGCCCCACAACCCGGCCACCGCGTCCTGGAGATCGGCGCGGCCACCGGCATCAACGCCGCCCTGCTCGCCGAGCTGACCAACCCCGGCGGCACGGTCGTCACCATCGAACTCGACCAGGACCTCGCCGACGGCGCCCGCGCCGGCCTCGACCGCGCCGGCTACGACACCGTCGAGGTGATCTGCGGCGACGGAGCCCTCGGCGACTCCGATCATTCGCCCTACGACCGGATCATCGTCACAGCCGGAGCCTGGGATATCTCCGCTGCCTGGTGGGAACAACTCGCCGACCACGGCCGCATCGTCGTGCCCCTGCGCGTGCACGAGAGCGGCCTGACCCGGTGCTTCGCCTTCGACCGCACCAGCCCCCACCAGTTGGTGAGCACCACGACGCCGCTGGTCTGCGGATTCGTCCCCATGCGCGGCAGCGCCGAACACACCGACCACCACGTACGCCTCAACGCCGACGTGGTCCTCAAACTCGACGCCACCGACCAACCCGACCGCGCCGCCCTCGCCAGCACCCTCAGCCACCCCCGGCTCGAACGCTGGACCGGCATCCAGGTCACCGACGACGACCCCGTCGGCCACCTCGACCTGTGGCTCCTCGCGCACGCCAACCGGCCGTTCGGTCGCCTCGGCGTCGGCGACACCGCCCGCACCAGCGGACTGGTTACCCCCGCCTACCGGTGGGCCGGTGCCGCCATCTACCACGGCGGCACCATCGCCTACCTCGCCTTCCAAGAGACCGGCGACGGCCACCACGAACTCGGCGCGATCGCCCATGGACCGGACGCCAACACGCTCGCCACCGACCTGACCAACCTGCTCGCCCAATGGGACGCCGCAGACCGCCCCAACCAGCCCACCGTCACCGCCCACCGCGCAGGAACCCGACCCGCCGGACGCGACGACATGAGCCGATCCGACACCATCCTCACGATCTCCTTCTGACCGCATCCAGGCTCGGGGAAGTGCACTGTCCCGCCCTGGTGCCCCAGGGACGAACGCAGCTAAGACGTCACGCACGACCGGGACGCACCTCGTTGCCCACAAACGACCGCCCGCCAAACCACTGGACGCTCGGGTAGACCGACTCGTCAGGCTCGCCCAGACCGCACACTGCGAGAGCGATCCGGACAAGGCGTCCATGGTGTTCAACGGAGCGGCCCTCGCCGCCTCCGACTGCGGCGACCCCCGTCTTGCCCGCGCCTGGTGCCGCCGCCACGCGAGCATCTACCTCAACCGAGCCCTGCTGGACGGCTACACGGCCCGCTTCGCTCTCGAACCAGTCGTCAACCTCGCTCGCCTGCGCATTCGTGACGGCGACGGCGACGACGCGTACCGCCTCCTCACCCACCTGTACGCGGCCATCGTCGGCGGCAGTCCCGCTCTTCTGGACGACCTGGAGATACATCCTCGACAGCTTCCCGCTGATCCCGAAGTACTCAACCAGATCATCAGTTGGCTGCGCACCGCACCAACCACGGCGGGGGCAGCGACCATTTGCAGGTCTGTGACATGCCCCGTCGGGGGCACCTCGCAGACCTGCGCGGTGCCGGTCAGGCGCTGCCGTGCTTCGCTCGCACTGATGGACATGGTTGCTCTCCTTCCAGCCGGTACACGAATCCCGTACCGCTGTCGTACCGGATTCTTGTACGACTTTGCTGCTGGATAGCAACGTGCGCTGGATGCCGAGCCTGGCCGCGGCAGGGACCTGCCCGTCACGTACCCAAACCTCGGCCGGAACCCGCTCGGGCAGCGTCGCCTGCTTACGGCGGCGGGTAGAACATGCCCTGCGCGGTCACCGACGGACTGGCCGCCGACTCGTTGCCGGCGGCGTCGACGGCGACCACCGTGTACGTGTGCCAGGTCGCCCCGCCCACCGCCAGCGTCAGCTGAGTCCCGTCGGTCGCGCCGACGACGGTCGCGCCCTCGTACACCCGGTAACTGACGGCGGGCTCGCCTCCGGTGGAGGCAGACCACACCAGGGTGAGCCGAGCGTCGGTGGGCCAGTTGCCGGGGGCGTTGCCGGTCACCTCGAGCGACGCCGGTGCCGC
>NZ_JBHMIN010000004.1:0-202511 GCF_048060215.1 Micromonospora sp. LOL_021
CGGAAACGATCTCCTGTGTCATCGGGCTGCACTTCTACAGGATCGCCTGTGAATAGACCTCAAGATCGCCGAGGTTTGGTGATGTGTCAGGCGGGAACGTCGGGACGATGCGGGCACTGTTGATGAAGATCGAGCAGGCGACCGGGCTGGACCGGATCGGCGACCGGCTGCAACAAGGCGTCCAGCGGCGGATCAGCGACGAACGGGTCCGGGACCTGCTGCACGGGGTCTGGCTGGGGCATCCGCTGCACCCGGTGCTGATCCAGGTGCCGATGGGCGCCTGGCTGAGCGCCGCCGTACTCGACATGCTGCCCGGCCAGCGACGGGCCGCCACCACCCTGGTCGGCGTCGGCACCGCCGCCGCGCTGCCGGCGGCGGTCACCGGAGCGAACGACTGGGCGAGCCTGTCCCGCGAGCAGCGCCGGATCGGTCTGGTGCACGCGATCGCCAACACCATCGGCCTGGCCTGCTACACCGGATCGCTGGTCGCCCGGCTGCGCGGCCGGCACCAGACCGGCCGTACGCTCGGGTTCCTCGGCCTCGCCGCAGTCGGTGCCGGCGGCTTCCTCGGCGGTCATCTCGCCTACAAGCAGGCCGCCGGGGTCAACCACGCGGTACCCGAGCTGCACCGGATCTCCGCCGGCTGGCACCCGATCGCCGAGTTCGCCAACCTGCCCGAATCGGGAATGATAAGCCGGCAGGTGGACGACGTACCGGTGCTGGTCTACCGGCACGGCGAGGACGTCACGGTGCTGCTGGCCCACTGCGCCCACCAGAACGGACCCCTCGACCAGGGTGAGGTGATCAGCGCGGACGGCCACGCCTGTGTGGTCTGCCCGTGGCACGGCAGCGCGTTCCGGCTCACCGACGGCACCGTCGCCCACGGCCCGGCCGCCACCGATCAGCAGGTGCTGCGCAGCCGGGTGGTGGCCGGCGTCGTACAGGCCCAACTGCCCTGACCCGGCGGTGCCGGGGCGGCCGGCAGCCGTACGGTGAACCTCGCGCCGGCACCGGGGTGGCCGGTGGCCTCGATGGTGCCGCGGTGCGCGGTCACCACCTCCCGCAGCAGCGCCAGACCCAGGCCGATGTGCAGCCGGTCCGACCCGGCCCCCCGATGGAACCGGTCGAAGATGCGCTCGCCGGGGTCGAAGCCGTCGCCGGTGTCCGCGACGGTCAGTTCGACCGTGTCACCGACAGCGGCACGGCAGACGACGTCGATCCGGCCGCCCGGTCGGGAATGCCGCAACGCGTTGGTCAGCAGCTCGGACACCACCCTGCGCAGCGCCGAGGAGACCCCGGCCACCGGCAGCGGCCCGTCCGACCGGTCTAGGGCGATGACCACGCCGTACTCCTGTGCCCGGTCGCTCTCGGCGAGGACCGCGTTCTCGACGACGGCGGCCAGGTCGACCGGCACGTCCGACGCCCGGTCGGCCGGGGCGGCGCCGAGCCGGGCGGACAGCAGCAGGTCGTCGACCACCTCACCGAGTTGCCGGGTGGTGCCGACCAGCCGGTCCAGGTCGGCGGCGTAGTCGGAGGGGACGTTGCCGTTGCGGGCCCGGCGGGCGAGCACCTGCGCCCTGGTGTGCACCTGGGCGATGGGCGTACGCAGCTCGTGGCTGGCATCGGCGATGAACCGCCGCTGACGCACGAGCGCCTCGGCCAGTGGCGCGACCGTGAGCCAGCCGACGACCATCCCGCTGGCCAGCGCGGCCAGCAGCCCGATCCCCTCGGTGATGGACAGGGCCAGGAGCAGCTGGCGACGGTCGGCGAGGTGGTAACGGGCGTCGAAGACGGCCTGGATGGTGTCGTCGCCCCGGGGCTGCGTGAGTACGAAGTAGACGGTACCATTGCGCTCGATCTTGGTCACCTGCTCGGTTCCGGTCGCGGCGACCGTCTCCATCACCTGACTCAGCGGGAATCCCTCCGGGGCGGGGACTCCTGCTGTCTGCAGCGCGGGGACCGCCGCGTCCTGCGGTGCCGGGGCTCCTGCTGTCTGCTGCGCGGAGGCCGCCGCGCTCCGCGGCTCGCCGCCGCTGCGCAGGAACAACCAGGTGCAGCCCGGCGGGCCGGACGGGTCGCCGCGGCTGGCCGTGTAGCGCAGCTCCCGGTCGATCTGCTTCTCCTGCCCGTGGACGAGCATGCCGTAGGCGATCCCGCCGACCAGGGTGACCAGCGCGGTGACCGCGAGGCCGACCAGCGCGCCGACGCGCAGCCGGGCCCGCGCGATGACCTTGCGTTCGGCGGCGGCCCAGGAGGTGCCGAACGGCTCGGCCGACGATCGGGGCATCAGAGCTCACCGAGCCGGTAGCCGAGCCCGTGGACGGTCCGGATCACCGAACGACCAAGCTTGCGGCGCAGGTAGTAGACGTACGTGTCGACGATCGAGGTGGCGTGGGCGTCCTCGAAGACCTGCCGACGCAGCCCGGACCGGGAGTGCACCCTTGTCGGCGCCGTGGCGATCACCCGGAGCAGGTCGAACTCCCGCAGCGACAGCGCGACCCGGGACCCGTCGGGCAGCACCACGTCCCGCAGCCCCAGGTCGAGCCAGCCGTCGCCGACCCGTACCGTCTCGGCCGTGTGCAGGCTCCGCCGGCACAGTGCTCGCAGCCGGGCCGCCAGCTCGTCCAGTTCGAACGGTTTCACCAGATAGTCGTCGGCGCCCGCGTCGAGGCCGGCGACCCGGTCGTCGACCGTGCCGAGCGCGGTCAGGATCAACGCACGGGCCTGCACCGCACGCGATCGCAGCCGGGCTAGCAGGTGCAGCCCGTCGATCGCGGGTAGCATGCGGTCGATCACCATGACGTCGTACGGTCGGGTCAGCCCCAGATGCAGTCCGCGCTGTCCGTCATGGGCGGCGTCGACCCGGTAGCCTTCGTCGGCGAGCGTCTCGCTCAGCAGGCTCGCGAGGTCCGCGTCGTCCTCGATCAGGAGCAGGCGGTGTGCCGGTGGCGCCGCCACACTTGCCGTCATCACCCGTTGAGAATCGCACACCCCGACCCGGTTATCCCATAGACATTCGTCTATTCCTAGTAATCTCGGCGGGTCGCGGGCACGACTAAGCTGCGCCGGGCCGCGGCAGCGTCAGTGGTCGGCGTGCTGGAAGTGGTTCGCGCACAGTCGCAGCCGTCGCGCGTGGATCACCATCACGCTACCGAGGACCAGCTGGACCAGGCTGCGCCAGACATCGGCCCACCGGTCGCCGGTGCGCATCAACCACATCCGCAGCCGCCCCGGAACCCCAACCGCCGCCGACCCGGCATCGGGCGCCGGCCCGGCGTCAGTCGCCGGCCCGGCCGGGATGATGAAGCACGGACCCCGGCTCGGCAACGACCGGTCGTGACGCACCGAAGAGGCCAGCGCGTACCGGCGCAGCACCTCACGGGTCACGGCGCGCATCATCACCGGCGCGACGCCGCGCGCCGGACATGCCCGGTTCGCGGTGACGCCGAACGGCACGAAGTGTGCCTCCCGCCGGGACACCCGCAACCAGCGGTCCGGGTCGAATTCGTCATCGGCGGCCGGCCCGGTGCGCTGGTACGCGAGATAGTTGAACAGCAGCACCGATTTGGCGGGCAGCGTGGTACCGGCGTCCACCTCGATCGGCGCCGAGGTGATCCGGTGCGCCACCCCGAACAGCGGATGCACCCGCAACGTCTCGTCGATCACCCGGTCCAGCAGCCGGTCCGCGTCGGCCGCCGGCCCGTCCAGCGCCCGGCGTACCGCGAGCTGCGTCGGCGGATGCTGGGCGATGGCCAGCAGCAGATGCGCCATCGCCTCGGACATCTGCACCACCGCCGTGTTGAAGAACGCACCCTGCAGCCACCAGGCGGTCTCCTGCGCGGTGAACGGCTCCGGCAACACGACCGGGGCGGTACCCGCGTCGACCCGGGCCCGCAGGTAGCGGGTCAACCGGTCGCGCCGGTCCATGTGCCGCAACCCGCAACACTTCAACGCGGTCACCACGTCGTCGGCGTTCGCGACGATCAACGCCCGGGCGTCCGGCGGGCACGCCTCACCGAAGACCAGCTCGTAGTAGACCTCGGCCCAGACCGGCAGCATCATGTCCCGCAGCCGCACCCGGCTGACCTGGCCGGCCGGCAGCTTGTCCAGCTGTCGGCGGGCGGCGGCAGTGGCCAGCTCTGTCGACCGTTGCTGCGGCACGGCCAGCACCCGCCGGGTGGTACGGGCCACCGCAAGGTACCGCTCACCCGGTTCCAGATGCTCCTGGTGCATGTGCGGGCCCGGGGCCAGCCAGTACCAGAATAGGTCGGACAGCCCGGCACCACGGCTGCGGCCGTCCGCCGCCGGATGCGCGTACACCTTCTCGAAGTTTTCCGCGCCGACCAGCGGGCCAGGCACCGGGATCCCCTCGGTCCCGTTGACCCGGGCGAACACCCACTGCCGCAGGCCGATCACCGCCGGCGGCAGCCACCGGGGCAGCGTCCACAGCAGCACCGCCGCCGCGACAGCCAGCAGCACCGGAACGGCGAGCCCGGTCACCGCCGTACCGCCTGGGTGATCAGGTCGGCAGTGACCTCGGCCGGGCGGGCCGCCCCGGCCAGCGCAAGCGTCCGGTCCAGGTCGGCCCGCAGCAGCTCCAGCACCTGCCGCACGCCGGCCTCACCGGCGGCGGCCAGACCCCACAGGACCGGCCGGCCGACGCCGACGGCGGCGGCGCCCAACGCCAGCGCGGTGAGTACGTCGGTGCCGCGCCGCACCCCGCCGTCGAGCAGCACCGGTAGGCGACCCGCCACCGCGTCGACGACGGCGGGCAGTGCGGCGAGGCTGGCCGGTACGCCGTCGAGCTGCCGGCCACCGTGGTTGGACACCAGCACCGCGTCGGCGCCGTGTTCGACGGCCAGCGCGGCGTCGGCGGGATGCAGGATTCCTTTGAGTACGATCGGCAGCCGGGTGATGCCGCGCAGCCACTCGATCCGCCGCCAGTCCAGTCCGGCGTCCATCGTGATCGACCGGAGCTTCCCGGTCGCCGGGTCGCGCATGTTCTCACAGCACAACCCGTCCGGCAGGTCCAGGAAGCCGTTGCGCAGGTCCCTTTCGCGCCGGCCGAAAACCGGCGAGTCGACGGTGACCACCAGGGCGCCGCAGCCGGCGGCCTCCGCGCGCCGGATCAGCGACTCGGTGAACGCCAGATCCGGCTGCGGGTAGAGCTGGAACCACAGCTTCGGTGGCCGGCCCGTGCCGCTGCTCGCCGATGGCCGGGACGTCGCCGCTGCGGCCGCGGCCGCGATCTTCTCCACCGAGGTGGTGGCGGCCATGCTCACCACCATGATCGTGCCGGCCGCCGCAGTCGCGCGGGCGGAGCCCACCTCACCGTCCGGATGGGCGAGCCGGTGGAACGCCGTCGGTGCCACCAGCACCGGCATCGACAACGTCTCGCCGAACAGCTGCGTGCGCAGGTCACGGTCACCGACACCGCGCAGCACCCGAGGCAGTACGCGGTAGGCGTCGAAGGCGGCCTCGTTGTCCCGTACCGTCCGTTCGTCGCCGGCACCGCCAGCGAAGAAGTCGTCGTGTGCCGGGTCGAGCCGGCGACCGGCCGCCGCCCGCAGATCGGCAAGGTTCACCGGGGCAGGGCCGCCGGCCAGGGCGTACCCCTTCATCGGCGCACGGCGACCGGGTGACGGGACGGATGGTGACCCTGCACCCGGCCGCGTATCGCCGCAGTGACCTCGATGTGCACTGCGGCAGCCACGCGCCGTAGGTTGGCCGGGTGCAAGGAGCCAGTCAGATCGAAGATATCGATCCTGGTCGCCGTATGGCTGATCACCTCCCTGACCGTAGCCACGGATTCTCAGAACGGTCTCAGCCCGACCGTCCGGTGTGGTGCCACAGTCCGGGATCCGGCCTCCCGTAACAGAATCCGGATCTGAGTAATTTCTGATTTCGAGCCGCTAGCATCGCCGCATGCCGGCCGCGTCCATCAAGGAGCTCGTCGACCATGCCAGCAACTGAGCCGGGCACCCCGCCTGCAGCGTACCCACGGCAGATCCTGGACCTGCTGGCAGCCGCCGCCGACCGGACAGTGTTCGAGCACGGCACGCGCGAGGTCACCGGCGCCGAGCTGCTGGACGCCGTCGGGCGGATCAGCACCGGTCTGCGTACGGCGGGAATCGGGCCGGGCGACGGGGTGGCGATGACGCTCGGCGTCTCGCCGGAGGCGTTCGCGGCCATGATCGCCGCCCAGGTGGTCGGTGCCCGGGTCTCCGGGGTGCGATCGGGTCTGACCCCCAAGCAGTTGCGTCACGTCCTCACCGGTGCCGGTACCGCTACCACGCCGGCCAACCGGGCGGTGGTGGTCGACCGGTCGACGGCGACCGGCGAACTGCAGCTCGCAGCCGACGGGCTCGACCTACTCGCCGTCGGCGACCTGCTCGCCGGACCACCGTCGGCGACCGCGCTGGACTGCGCCGGCCGTCCGGCCGACGCCGGGCGCATCGTCTACACCAGCGGCAGCACCGGCGACCCGAAAGGCTGCGTCGAGACGTACGCCGGGCTCGGCGCGGGATGGGCGGCCTACCCCGACCGGTGGCCGACAGCCATCCGCGACCTGGCCACGAAGCTGGACCGCTTCCTGGTCTTCGGATCGCTGAGCAGCCTGGTGATGATGGAGTACACCGTGCTGACCCTGGCCGCCGGTGGTATCAACGTGATCGCCGAACCCACCGGCGGGCCGGAGCCGTTCCTGCCTTCGGCGATCACCCGGCTGCGGGCGACCGCCAGCGTGGCCGCCGTACCGCGACTGCACCAACTGGTCACCGGCCAGCGCACCGACCCGGTCGACCTCAGCACCTTGCGTGCCCTGCTGGTCTCCGGGTCGCCGCTGGAACCCGGCCGACTGGCGCAGGCCGAGGCGGTGCTGGGGCCGATCGTCTACAACGGGTACGGCCAGACCGAAGCCGGCCTGATCTCGATTCTGACCCCGGCCGAGACGGCCGGGGCACCGGCCCGGCTGGCCAGCGTCGGCCGGCCCGCCGAGATGGTCCAGACGCAGATCCGGGACGGTTCCGGCAACCCGGTGCCGGACGGCGGTGAGGGCGAACTGTTCGTCCGTAGCCCTGGCCAGGCCGCCGGCTACTGGGGCGACCCGGTCGAGACGGCGGACGTGTTCGCCGACGGCTGGGTACGGACCCGCGATCTCGCCCGCTTCGACGCTGACGGCTACCTGTACCTGCTCGGCCGGATCCGGGACGTGATCATCGTGCACGCCGACGTCCGGTACGCCGGCCCGATCGAGCGGGTCCTGGCCAGCCATCCCGGGGTGGCCGAGGCATGCGTCGTCGGGATGCCCGACGAGCAGAGCGGGGAGGCCGTGCACGCGTTCGTCGTGCCGACCACCGCCGATCGGCCGGACCCGACCGAGCTGGGCGAGCTGGTGGCCGACCGGCTCGGCCAGGCCAGCCGGCCCCGTACCGTCACCTTCATCGACGTGGTGCCGGTCGGGCCGAGCGGCAAGCCGGACAAGCGGCAGCTCCGGCCGGGCGGCGGCTGAACAGCCGGGTCAGCCCCGGTCGCGGCGGTGCCGGCCGGTCTCGCCGGAGGTTCCGGCGGTACGCCGCTTCAACCCGAGCATGGTGCCGATCTGCGCGCCGACGATGCTCGCTGCGGTGATCACCGCAGTCACCGCGAGCGGACGGTTCAGGTTCTGCTCCGGGCCGGAGCGGCCGGCGGAGACGCCGCCGCCAAGGTTGCCGGTGGCGTCGTTGTCCACCTGCCAGGCGGGGCGGTCGACATCTGACGGTACATCGACCGTCGGCGGGGTCTGTGGAGCCGCCGGCTGCTCCGGCGTCGGCTGCGACGGCGTGGGCGTCACCGCCGGGGTGACGACCGTGCCGGTGGCGTGCGGCCGTACACCGGTGTCCACCGCCTCGGCCGGCAACCGCAGCAGCTGTCCGGCCCGGATCCGGTCCGGATCGCCGATCTCGTTGAGGTCGGCCAACTCCCGGTAGTCACTGAACCCGCCGAGGTAGCGGTCGGCGATGTGGCCGAGGTAGTCACCCTTGGCGACCCGGTACACGGCCGGCTCCGCCGCCTCGTCCGGCTGATCCGTCGGCGCTGTGTCGCCGCCTTCCGGACCGGTGGGTGCCGACGCGAGCGTGTGCAACGCCGCTGGCGAGACCAGCGGGGCCGGCGAGCCTGCGGCGGCCGGTGTCGACGCGGCGGACCGCCCGGAGGCACCGACGAGCTGGTTTGGTGTCGCCTGCTGGCCGGCGGGCGCGGCAAGCTCAGGGGCGCTGCCGAACCCGGTGCCCACCACCGCCGCCGCCGAGGTCGCCTCGACCGGCCCCGGTGCGGCGTACGCCGCCGCCGGACCGGCCACCAGGATCAACGAGATCGCTCCGACCAGCGCGGCGGCGACCCGCTGCTGACGGCCCATGCCGGGCAGCTTCGGCGCCGGCCGCCGCAGCAGTCGGGCCGGCACCTCCACCAGCACCGACAGTAGGAACGTCGCCCAGCCCAACCAGCCGGCAACCGCCAACACCCGGATGAACAACTGTCCGTCGTCGCGGCTGGTCAGCGCGGTGCCGATCTCGTCGACGCCGGGCAGGTGGTCGGGCAGCGGGTTGCCGGCGAACGCGATCAATGCGACCGGTGCGCCGGCAAGCAGGATCAACAGGACGGTCAGCGCACCCAGGCCGGTGAGGACCTGCCCGAGCCGCCGGACGGGGGAAACGCGGGTCGCGCGCATTGTGCCGCTCCTCTCGAGGGGTCAGCTTCCCGTCACGGGTCGGTCCGGAGCACGGCAGTGGCCTGACCGGTCACCGCAATCCCCGGCGGGAAACCGAAGAGGCTGAGCATGGTGGTCTCGTAGGTCATGTCGACGGTTACCGTCATCTGCTGCTGATCGGGGGCGACCTCGACCGTGTACCCGGTCACCCCGGGCATGTCGTCGAAGTAGTGGTCTACCGCGGCGGTGGCCGCCGGGACGTCGATGAACTGGCCCTCCCCGCTGACTGCCAGACCGATGTCGATCTGCTGCCCGCCGGTGCGAGCCGCCTCAGCGGCCAGGTTGTCCGCCCGTTGTTTGGTGCGGTACTTGCCGGCGGCGTCCACGGTGATCCCGAGGACGGTCGCCACGGCGAGGAAGGCCACGGCGAGAAAGACACTCACCCGCCCCGCGTCGCGGTGACCGGACACGTCGCCGTCAATGCCCGGCCGCTGGCGGCTCATCCCCGCCCCCGGTAGCGGTCCAGTGGGGATCGGAAATCGGCGCTGAGCAGCCGGTCCTGCGCCACCCAGGGCAGCCCCAGATCACCGAACTGGACCGTGCAGCTGACCCGGACGTGGATCAGCGCGGTGGTGCTGCCCGGCGCGGTGGCGAACGCATTGGTCAGGGTGTCCACCCCGTTCGGGGCGAAGTCGGCCGCCGGCTCCCCGGTGCAGGCGATGCCCTCCCAGTCGAGGCGCTGCTGTGCGGCGTACTCGGCGTTGGTCTGCGCCTCGGCCACGGACCGGGAGATGGACGCGGCGCGGGCGGCGTCGTGCGCCGCCGCGTCCAGGGCGTTGCGGGCCAGCACCGTCCGCCCGGTCACCCAGGCGACGACGACCAGCAGCAGGAACGCCGGGGTGAGGATGGCCACCTCCACCGAGACCGATCCCCGGTCGCGGCACCGGTCGGAGCCCTGGTCGCGGCCCCGGCCGCCGCCCGCATGGCGTCGCCGCACGATCAGCCTCCCGCGACCTGCTCGAACCGCTCGATCTCGCCGTTGGCGGTCTCGCTGACGGTGAACGTCACCCCCGGCACCAGCGACAGCGCCTTGCCGCTGACGGTGTACGACACGTACCGCCCGTCCGGGCCGACCGACGGCTCCGGCAGCGGATCCGGGTCGAGCCAGTCGCCGGCGTCGGCGAGGAACGCGGCGGCGCGTTGCGCGCCCACCCCGGTGTCGGCGTTGCCGCTGCCCAACGCGTCGTAGCCGCGTTCGGCGGTGACCGCCTGCTGGGCGGCGCTCAACGCCACGGTGCGGGCCAGGAACAGCGCTGCGACCTGGATCGACGCGAACAGCAGCAGCAGGATCGCCGGCAGCAGGATGGCCAACTCGACCGGGGCCGCGCCCCGGTCCCGGGCATGCCGGACCACCGGGGTGGGTGCGGGCCGGACCACCGGGGTGGGAGTGGTCCGGCCCGCCCGGCCGGCCAGCAGTCGACGCATGTCGCCGATCAATCGCCGCCACCCGGGAAGTTGCCCGAGTCCGGCAGGTCGCTGGTCGGATCCGGGTTGGCGTTCATGAAGTCGAACGCCAGGTTCGACGCCCAGGCGAGGACGGCGATCGCAACCAGCGCCAGGCCGACGATGATCACCGCGGTGGGGACCGGGCTGTCGCCCCGGTCCCGTTCGTCGGCGGTGCGCAGCTCGCCGAGTCGGCCGGCCACCGCGAGGTAGAGGCGGGTGAATATCTGCATGATGGCGTGTCCTTTCGGGGGTCTGCCCGGCAGCCGCCGGGCGGTCAGATCCGGGCGGTCAGATCCGGGCCAGGAAGGGATAGAGGACGAATCCGATCAGGACGAAGACCAGGAACGCTCCCGGGATGTCGAGCCGGCCGGTGACCGCCTCCGCCCGAGCCAGGTTGTCGGTCCTGATCTGGTCGCGCAACGAGTCGGCACGGCTCCGCAACGTCTCGTGCACCTGGGCACCTTCGGTGCCCGACGACTGCATGATCGACCCGACGTCGCCGAGCTCCGGCACGCCGATCTGGTCGGACAGGTCCCGCAACTCGTCCCAGGGCGAATGCATCTGCAGCTGGGCCAGCCGCAGCGCCTCCCGGATCCGTTCGAAGACCCAGCCGTCGCACACCTTCGCCGCCCGTTCCAACGCCTGCACCGGCCCGTGCGCCGCGGACAGCTGCAACGCGACGAGATCCAGATAGGTGCAGACCGCCCGGCTGAACTCCCGCCGGGCCTGCCGGGCCTTGCTCACCACGTCCTGGTGAGCGATCAGCGCGGCCGCCGCCGCCAGCACCAGGCCGGCGGCCACCGGTACGGCGACCGGCAGCTCGATGCCGACCACACCGAGCGCCATCGCCAGCACCGGCGGCGCGACCAGCCCGATCAACGCCGACAGCAGCAGCGACAGGGCGTACTGCTCCGGGGTCCGGCCGAGCAGAGCGAGCTCCTTGTGCGGTGGCCGCAACCACCGGACCACACCGGTCAGCCAGGCCAGGTCACCGTCGGCGGCGACCACACCCGGCCGGCCCTGGGTGTGGTGCAGTCGGCGCAGCGCCGGCCCGAGCGCCGGCGTGGCCGGGCTGGTCTCCCGCAGCAGCAGGAAGACCCCGAGGCCGATCAGCGCCCCGCCGACCACCGCGACGGTCAACTGCCAGTTGAGGATCATGTCAGCACCTCGTCCGGGTCCGGGGCGGCGAGGAACCGGGCCGGTCGGGGCGGGATGCTCATCTGCCGCACCCAGACGAGCAGCGCGACGAACAGGCCGCCCAGCGAGACCATCACCAGTTGCCCGGTCGGCGTGCCGTACGGCGCCATGTAGTCCGGGTTGACCAGCCCGTACCCGAGAACCAGCAGGGTCATCACGGTCAGGAACCGCACCGCGAACCGGGGCTGGGTGCGTTTCGCCTCCACCTCGCGGCGGGTGGCGACCTCGGCGGCGGCCGCGTTCGCAATCGACGCCAGGACGTCACCGAGCCGCTCACCCCGGTCGGTGAGGTGCAGGATCAGCGCCGCCACCACCTGGTCGCAGACCGGGTCGCCGATCTCGTCGGCGAACGCCAGCAGTGCGGTCCGGCCCAACCAGCCGGCCTGCAACCGGGACGCCAGGTCCCGTACCTCCGGGTTGATCTGCTCAGGGGCGGTGCTGACCGTGCCGATGATCGCCTGCTGCAGCCCCTGGCCGGTGCCGGAGACGTCCTTGAGCCGGCGGGTCCATTCACCGACGGCCTCGATCCGGGCGATCGCCCGCCGCTCGGCCTTGCCGACGTTGAACAGCCACGGCGCCCCCGGCACGGCGACCGCGACCAGCACGCCGGCCACCGGCAGACCGGTGATCAGGAAGGCGAACGCGCCGACCAGCCCGGCGGCGACCAGCAGCGCCTGATGCTGGCGCTGTTCGCGGCGGCTGGGGCCGGAGCCCAGCCACAGCCGACGCACCAGCAGCCCGGCGCGCGACGGCGGACCAGGTGGTCGGCTGGTGCCGATCAGCGCGACGACGGCGAGGACCAGGCCGCCGATGCAGGCGGCGCCGGCGACGACCGCGATCACCTCGATGTTGGCGGGCAGGTTCACCGGTGCCCCCGCAGGACGGTGTGTCGTGGCCGACGCCAGGCGCCGACGCCGGCTTCGATGTAGCGGGACAGCATCCGGGCGTCGTAGCCGACCCGCAGCAACTGCTCCCGGATCCGTTCCGGCAGATGTCGGGGGATCGCCCGGCCGTCCGGGCCGGGGCCGAAGACGGTGGTGGTGGCGATCCGACCGCCCTCACCGACCCCGATCACCTCCTCGACGTGCGAGACGAACCGGTGCTTGCGCCCGCCGATGCCGGTCTCGTCCTCGACCGTGACGTAGACGATCAGGTCGAGGGCGTTGCCGGCCATCCGGCGGGCCTGGTCGACGGTCATCTCCCGGCCGTGTGACAGGGCCAGCTCGACGATCCGCTCGCCGACCCCGGACGGGGTACGGGCGTGGATGGTGCACATCGAGCCACGGCTGGTCGTCATCGCCTGCAGCATCGGCACGATCTCCCGGGACCGGACCTCACCGACGATGATCCGCAGTACGCCCATCCGCAGCGAGACCGGGATCAGGTCGGCGATGCTCACCTCACCGGCCGGACGGCCGTCGAAACCGCGTTCGCCGTGGCCCTCGCGGGCCTCGAAGCTCATCACCGCCCGGTGCCGATCGGTACGCCGGGCCGGCAGCAGCTCGCGGCTCTCCTCCAGCAGCACGTACGGCTCGTCGGGCGGGATCTCGTCCATCAGCGCCCGGATGATGGTGGTCTTGCCGGCCCCGGCCAGCCCGGCGACCATGATGTTCAGCCCGGCCCGCATCGACGCCCGCAGGAAGTCGCGGACCAGCACGTCGATCATCTCGTCCAGGTCGGGCCGGCCGCCGGCCACATCGTCGAGGCTGATGTCCAGGGTGTTGTGCTTGCGGATCACCGCGTACGGGCGGTGGCTGACCAGGTAGACGGCGGCCAGCCGGCTGCCGTCGGGCAGTTGCAGGTCCAGCGTCGGCTTCGAGGTGGACAGCGACCGTTCGGTGGCCCCGGCCCGGCGGGCGGCCGCCTGCAGGATCTCCACCAGCTCGTCGTCGCTGTCGGCGATCGGGTCGTGCCAGTCCACCTGCCCGTTGCGGCGGGTGATCCGCACCTGGTCACAACCGAGGATGTGGACCTCTTCGATGGTGTCGTCGACCAGCAGGGTCTGCAGCCGGCCGAGCCCGACGAGTTCGGCGGTGACCTGGTCGAGCAGCACCCGTTCCTCGTACGCGGTGAGCGGGGTGCCGGCCCGGCGGACCTGGTCGGCGTACTCGGCGACGACCGCGACGGCGAGCCGGGCCCGCTCGACGTCCTCCTCGTCGATGGTGAACTCGCGACCCCGTTGCCAGCGGGTGAGCCGGGTGCTGAGCTCCCGGCGCAGCTCGCGGACCAGTGCGAAGTCGGTACGCGGCCGGGCCAGCGCACCGGTGCCGGTGGTGTCGGGGGTGGCCGGCGGCGTGGCCGCTGGGGCCAGCGCGGTCGGCGGCGGGGCGACGAGGCGCGAGGCGACGGGTGGCGCGGCCGTCGGCGGCGGGGCGGTCGGCGGCGGGGTCACCGGGGGCAGGGTGGTCGGGGCGGCACCGGGCTGGATGCCGGGCCGGGGTGTGCCCGTGGGCCGGGCGGTGGGCGGCGCGGCCCACGCCGGACCGGACACCGGCGGAGCCGACACCGGCGGAGCGGCCGGTGTGTTGCCCGCCGGTGCCGCGCTGACCGGGACGACCAGCGGCCAACTGTGCCGCGCGCTGTGGCCGTGCTGCGCGGGACGCAGCGGCACGCCGCTGTGCCGCGTCGCGGCGGGCGGTACGGCGTCGCCCGGGGCGGCTTCGCCCGGGATGCCGTTCGGACCGAGCGGCGGGGTGATCGAGGTGAGCGGGTCCGGCCGGTCCCGGGCCGGTCGCGGCGGCTGGCCGGACTGACCAGGCCCGCCATGACCGGACCGACCGCGCTCGACGGGCCGGCCGGTGCCGTTCTCGGACTCGTCCCGGGGGTCGCTCAGCACTGGCTCAAATCGCATTCGGCACCCCTTCCGGCGTGGCCCACCGCAGCCGGGCCTGCCGTCGTTCGATCAGCGAACGGACCGGGACCTCCAACGCGCCGGCCGCCCGCAGCAGCGGCCGGTTGAGCTTGACGGTGCCGCCGTGGCTGAGCACCTCGGCGGTACGGGGGTCGGCCGGCAGCCGGGAGATCACCGGCAACTGCAGGGCCTTGCTGATCTCGGCTCGGCTGTGGCCGTCACCGACCAGCAGCAGCCGCAGTGAGCCGGGCGGCACCCGGTGCTCGGCGAAGTCCCGCTCGATGGTGGTCACCGCTGCGCGGGCGCTGGACAGGTCGGGCAGGTGCGCGGCGGCCACCACCAGGACGATGGTCGCCGCCCGCAGGATCGGCCACGGTGGATTCGCAACGTAGAGTCGGCCACAGTCGACGATCACGTCGTACGGTGGTCGGCCGTGTTCGAGACCGACGAAGAAGTCGGCGAACCGTTGCCACAGCGGCGTGACGCTGCCGATCTGCGTCGGGTCGACCACGCCGGGCAGCAGCAGCCGCTCCCGGTGGGGGGCGTCCAGGTCGACCAGCTGGCTCCAGAAGGCCTCCTCCAGGTTGCCGTCGCGCAACTCGCTGACCGCCAGTTCCCCGATCCCCCGCGGGCCCTCCAGGGCACCGCCGAGGTAACCGGCCATCAACGTCCCGCCGGCCGGATCGCACTCTGCCAGCACCACCCGGTGGTGCCAGGAGAGCGTGCAGGCGAGCGCGCTGGTGGTGACGCCGGGGGAACCCTTGGCGGAGACGAGCGCGACGATGGCCATCCGTCAGGCCGCCGGGGCCAGCACGACCGCGATCCTGTCCTCGGCGGCGAGCACCACCACCGCCGGCACGTCCCGGGCGGCGAGTGCCAGGTAGGCGATGACCCCGCTGCGGTCGTCGGCGGCCACGTCGATCACGGTCGCGTCGAACCGGGTGACCGCGTTCTCACTGGCGTTACGCGTCGGGGTGCCGACGAGGATCAGCTTGTCGCCGGGGTTCAGCTGCCGGGCCGGCACCTGGTCGGCCCGCAGCCCGACGGCGATCTGCTGCTGGTCCGGCCCGATCATCGGCTCGTTGGTCAGCTGCGCCGGGGTGAGCAGGCTGCCGGGGACCAGGGCGACCGCGGCCCGCAGCCCGACGACCTGGTCGAGCTGGCTGGCCGGCACCGGCTTGATCGCCTGCCCGCCGGCCACCTGCACGGTCACCAGGTCGTCGGCGGACAGGACCGTACCGACCGACACGTCCCGGGCGACCGCCAGGTAGGAGCCGGTGGCCCGGACCGAGGTGACCGCGAAGGCGGACCCGAGCCCGCCGAGGGCGATCAGCAGCACCGCCAGCCCGAGCAGGCCGGGCCGGACCCGTCGCTGCCGGACGATCTTCGGCGGGGTGACCGGGGCGTCGACGCCGCCTTGGCCGGTACGTGTCGTCGCCACGGTCATCGCCGTACCACCTGCAGTTCGTCGATCTCGATCTCGATGGGGTCGCTGCTGACCTGCGGGCTGGCGAAGATGTCCTGTTCCACATCGTTGATGAACCAGGTGACGTCCCAACTGACCGTGGCGGTGATCCGGTAGCTGCCCGGCGTCAGGTAGCCGTTGTCGTAGCCGCAGCCGGGGTTCCAGGGGTTGTCGACTGCCGGGTCGTACGCGTCGAAGACCTCGTCCCGTTCGCAGCTGAAACTGTCGCCGTTGCCCATGTTGAAGGTGATCTCGTCGACTTCGGCGACCACCCGGACGCTGACGTCGCGGTCCGCCTCGTCCTCATCAAGCGGCCCCCAGACGGCGTTGGACTCCTCGGACCACACCCAGACCGGCAGACCGACCAGGCCGGGCTTGTCCGGGTCGGGCGCGGTGTGGATGACCGGCGGTACGAACTGGATCCGGGCGTACGCGCGGCGACGCAGCTCGTACGGGTCCGGTGGTGCCTCGTAGCCCGACGGAGGTTCGGACAGCCACTCCACGTCTTCTGAGACCTGCCCGGCGACGCAACTGACGTTGTACGCGACCTGCCCCGGCTCGCCGCCCGACGGCTGCGGCTCGGCCCGCATGTAGTAGCACTCGTCCTCGCGATTGAACCAACCGACGATGTCGTCGTAGCAGTCCAACTCGACGCCGTCGCGGTAGCACGGGCCGGCCCCGCCGTCGCCGCCATTGTTGCCGCCGCCGTTGTTGCCGCCGCCGCCGTCGTGGCCGGGGCCGCCGGGCTGCTCGACCCAGCCCTCGCACTCGGCCTGGGTGACGCCGCCGCAGCCGCCGCCGGACGACTGTGCGGCAGCCGGCCCGGCGGCGGCCAGCCCGGCAGCGGCCAGCAGAGCGACTGCGGCCAGCCCGACGAACATACGGCGGCTGGCGGCAGCGACGCCGGTCAGCATGGCTGGTCCCGGTGTGCGACACCCCGGCTGATCAGCCAGCGACCGTCGTCGTAGCGGGTCGCGGTGGCGGTGGCCAGGTAACGACCCACCTCGGTGCCGGGAACGACCGTGTCGGTGTCGTTGGCGTAGACCATCCGGTAATTCGTGGCGTCCAGGCAGTCCTGGATCTCCACCGCCATCGGCACCGAATCCAGATTGATGTCGGTTATCGTGGGTTCGGAGGTTAGTGAGCCGATACGCACGGCGCCGTGCTCCTTCGCGTCTCGAATGCTCAGCCTGACCCGGGTCAGGAGTGGGTCGCCGAGATATTTCTTCAACTCGGGGTGATGGGGGTCGGCCGCGTGTTCGGCCTTCTCTGCAGCGGCGAGGTAGCCGTTGTACGCGGCGAGCGCGGCTTCGGCGGCCTCGGCGGCGGCCGGGTCGTCGGTCGCCGCCGGTACGCGCAGTGGTGGCAGGGTGGCGGACTGCTCGCTGGCGCAGCCGGCGAGTGCGGCAGCCGCGAGCACCGACGCGGCCAGCATTACCGCTGGCCAGGGGCGCTGACTAGGCCTCACGTCCGTCCTCCTCGGTGCCCGCCGGGCCGGCCAGGGTGGCGCAGGGCGACAAGCACTATTGCCAACATCGATGTGTTGGGGTGTTGCCGTACTGTCCGCTGGAATGATCCAGTGCTGCCTCCGGCTGGTCCGGCCAGGTGTCGACCGACGCATTTCCGCCGGTCGGTCGGATGTTTCCCGGCGGTAGTGCATCGCTCAAGGGGGGAGCATAGGCTGACGCCCGCGACAGCAACAGGGGCAATTCAGAACAATACTCAGGGTTACGATCTTCGAGTCCGGTCCCGATGGAGGGCGGTGCGATGCCCGGTCATTCCGATCACCGCCCTAAGACGCATCCGAGTACGTCTGTCAAGTGGGCAGCGGTGATCGAAAACCGACAGTCGCCATCGCGAATTGCCAGCCTGCGCCGGATTCTGTCCCATTTGGAAGTCGACGGTCGGCGCGACCGCTGCCAGCCGGCGAGCCGACCACGGTGCGCGCCGAAACCGGTCGACCGGACTCCGCCAGGCCGGTCGACACCGAGAGTAAGCGATCATGAAAACACGGACCGTGACCGGCGTCGCGGACGCCGGGAGGGGGCGCAGGGATGATCACCGGTAACGAGCGCCCGGTCGGGACCGAGTCGGCACCGGCCCCCGCCCGGCGACAGCCCGGCCAGGCCGGCAGGCTGCTCGGCGTACTGCTGGTGCTGCCCGTGCTGCGCCGGGCCGTCGCCGTCCACTCGGTGGCACCCGGCGAACCGTGGCGGACCGGCTGTCCACGGTGCGGCACGCCGTTCGGCGCGGCCGGCCCGGCGGGGTCGTTTTCCCCGCTGGCGTCGGTGTCCCCGCTGGCCAGATGCGGGGGCTGCGGCACCCGGGTCGGCCCGCCGCCGTTCGCCGTCGAGGCGGTCGCCGTCGCGGCGCTGGCGGCGTTGGTCTCCGCCGGCCATCCCTGGCCGGTCCTCCTGGCACTGATCTGGTGGGCGGCCTGGATGGTGCCGCTGGTCTTCGTCGACCTCGCGGTGCACCGGCTGCCGGACCGGCTCACCTACCCGGCCGCCGCCGGGACCTGGGCGCTGCTCGGCGCGGCGGTACTGCGGGGTGAGCCGTCCGATGCCTGGCTGCGGGCGGTCATCGCCGGTACGGGCGTCGCAGCGCTGTTCGCCGCCACCACCCTGGCGTTCGGCGCCAGAGGGTTCGGGCTGGGCGACGCCAAGCTGGCGCTCAGCGTCGGCGCGGTGCTCGGCTGGTTCGGTTGGCCGATGGTGCTGCTCGGGCTGCTGGTCGCCTTCGTCGGCTCGGGCGGTGTGGCGGTGGTCCTGCTGGTCGCCCGGCGGATCCGCTGGACCCAGCAGCTGCCGTTCGGGCCGTTCCTGGTGCTCGGAGCCGTCGTCGGGGTGCTGCTGGCCGGTCGACTGCCGACGGCCTGAGCCGTCCATCGCCCCAGACCCATCTACAGACGCCGCTGAAGCCCGACGGGCCCGCGTCGTGCCGACGGGTTCAGAGGCGGCGGATGACCAGCCCTGGCTTGACGTCCGAGGCAGCCGACAGGTGCGCGATGTCCTCCGGGTCGCTGGTGAAGACGATCGCGCCGCAGGCAAGCGCGATGGTGACCACGCTGGCATCGACCACGTCACGCGTACCGGCCTTCCCACACAGCACCCCGGCCGATTTTGCCAGTTCCAGACCGACTGGAACGATTTCGCAGCTGCTCAGGAACCGTCCGAGCTGGACCTGACGGCGGGCATCTCGCCAGGCCTGGCCGACCACGACGGAAGGGACGAGCAGACGTCGCCCTTCCTCCACGGCCAGGTGGTGTATCGCCCAGATCCGTCGGTCATTGCTGTCGATCGCCAGCAGCACCCCTGTGTCGTAGACGTAAGGGATGGTCACGCGGCCGCCCGGCCGGGCGCGCTGAGCGCCTGGGCGTCGGCGGCGGCCATCTCCGCGCGTGCCGCAGCGATCTCTTCTACGGTGAACGCCCCGTGCTCGGCCTGCCAGTCGGCGACCAACCGCCGCCCGACCCGCCGCCGGAGCTCACTTTCCGCAGCGCTCGCCACCAGCCGCGACAAGGGGACGCCATCCTCGCGAGCAGCCTCGCCGAGCGCCTCGACCAGTTCCTCGGGGAGAGTCACAGTCACCTTCTTCGCCGCCACACATACACCATACAGCGATATGGCGGCGCCTGAGGCGAGTGCTGCCGCCCTCCCGGCCCGTTCGCCACCTGCGAACCGGGGCAGGATGGGGTGCATGGGCAGGGCGAACGAGCGACGCACCGTACTGCGGATCGACGTCGGCAGTGGGTCGACCCGGCGGGTCCGTCGGATGGACACCATTTCCGGGGAGGAGCCGCTGGAGATTCGGGTCGGCTCCGCCGGTGCGGCGCGACGTCCCCCGCTGGCCGTCACCATGCGTACGCCGGGAAACGACATCGACCTCGCGATCGGTTTCCTGCTGACCGAGGGTCTGATCGGGGCCGCCGAGGACGTGGTGACCGCCCAGCTGTGCGCCGGCACCGACACACCCAACACCTACAACGTGG
The DNA here is from genome assembly GCF_048060215.1 of Micromonospora sp. LOL_021. NCBI lineage: Bacteria > Bacillati > Actinomycetota > Actinomycetes > Micromonosporales > Micromonosporaceae > Micromonospora > Micromonospora sp. LOL_021. The sequence goes on from NZ_JBHMIN010000004.1 coordinate 19,697, forward strand.
TCGACGTGACGCTCGCCGGGCACGTCCCGCCGCCGCAGACCGACCCGGCCCGCAACTTCTACACCACCAGCTCCTGCGGGGTCTGCGGCAAGGCGAGCATCGATGCCGTCCGCACCCGGTCCCGGTTCGACGTGGCCGCCGACCAGGCCACGTTCAGCCCGCAGACCCTGGTCGGTCTGCCGGACCAGCTGCGCGCCGCCCAGCAGGGCTTCGACCGCACCGGTGGGCTGCACGCCGCCGGCCTGTTCACCGCCGACGGGCAGCTCCAGGTGGTACGCGAGGACGTCGGCCGGCACAACGCCGTCGACAAGCTGATCGGCTGGGCAGCCCGAGAGGACCTGCTGCCGCTGCGCGGTCATCTGCTGCTGGTCTCCGGGCGGGCCAGCTTCGAGCTCACCCAGAAGGCGTGGATGGCCGGCATCCCGGTGCTCGCGGCGATCTCCGCGCCGAGCAATCTGGCGGTCGCCCTCGCCGAAGAGGCGGGGATGACCCTGGTCGGGTTCCTACGCGGATCGACGATGAACGTCTACGCGGGCGCCGACCGCCTCACCGACTGAACCGGACGTGTCCGACGCTGCCGTTCGCCGTACGGCTCGCCGGGCTCCGGCGTGCCCGATAAGTTCACGTCTATCGCCGGTTCTCCTGAATCCAGCGCTCGACATCCGACTTCAGCCACACCGAGCCCATCGCGAGGACCGCGACCGGGTCGGGGAAGCCCTTGCGCCGGCTGATGATGTGCACCCGCTGTCGACTCACACCGAGCATCTTGGCGATCTCCTGCGCCCCGACCAGCTCAAAGTCCACAGCGTTGATGTTGTGGGGTTACGACAGGGGTTGACGCAGGTAACCCTTGAGTCATCCTTCCCGCGTAGATGGGTCAAGACAGGCCGTGTCCGGGCGGGTCTCCCGGCCAGCTACAGGAAGGAGGTTCGATGCTCGGAGCGGTCTTCGCGGCGTTGCGGGGCTTCGGTGCGGGGCTGTGGTCGTTCAAGGTCAAGTCGAGGTGGTGCCCGGACTGCGGGCGTACGACGTACCCGATGGCGGATCGGCGTGGCGGGTAGCCGGCTACTCGCCACGCCGGAGCCAAAACCCGGTGACGTACTGGTCATCGGCCGGGAAGCCAGCGTCCAGTTCGCCGACGACCGCGCCATCCGACTCCGGGTCATCGCCGTCGACCGGAAGTGGACCTACGACGGCTGGATCTGGCCCACCGGATACGTCATCGACCGTTACGGCAACGCAGCCGAACGGCGGGAGATCTTCGTTCAGCGCCACGGACTCTACCGACTGCCCCGGAACACCGAAACCTGACTATCGATCAAGGGAGAAAAATGATCACCGAGATGATCCGTGACTGGTGGCTACGGCGGCTCGACTGGCGCTCCGGCCGGTCGACGGCCTCCCAGCGGCTGCACCACCTGCGCCGCGAGTTGCGCCAACAGCGGCAGACGACATCGGCCCGCCACCGCCGACTCGTCGGCAACCGGGGACACCACTGGACCACACAGGCGACCGAACTGGTCCCCACCCTGCGCCCACTGATGACATACGGCCAGCAACTCGGCTACCAGGTCCTCGCGCACGGCTCGCCCTGACCGGCTCGCGCGCCGATGTGAGGCTGAGATACCTATCGACCAAGGGATTACGTATCTCAGCCTCACATCGGCAAACAGCAGCTTCCGCGAATTGTCCGGAAAAGTGCGATTCTGTGCTCAAGCTCGTCGCCGGGGTGCCTTCCCCGGCCCGGCGAACCAACTGACCGTTGACACCGCAGTAGGCCCGGCGGCATGCGGGCGCGGCGACGGACCGAGTGGGCCGTCGGGCGATCCGACTCGAGCAAGACGCCGGGCACCCGGCCGGGAGGCCGAAGTATCCACGTAAGGCACCTGATGAGCCACTGCCACGCGTTGGCGAAGTGCACAGCCTGAGCAAGGCCGGCCGGGCGTACGGCGACCGTGTGGACGGCGGCGCGACCTCGGGACGCGCCCCGCGTACCCCCGCAAGATCCCTGCCGTGTCTATGCTCGGCCCTGAACAGCGCAGACAGCCTCAGATCGGAGACGGGGACATGCAGGTCGCCGAAGTCTTGGACGTGCTCGAAGCACTGTTCCAGACCAGCAAGCACCCGGACATCACCGACGTCCGTCGGTACGGGCAGGACACCGAGCCCGGCGGCAATTCGCCAGCCGGGGTACGGGTCTACTACTCGACGGGATCGACCGGGATGCTGTGGGCGGCCGTCGGCAAGCCCGCGCCGGCACCGGCGTCGTTGCCGGCCGGGATGCCCGCACCTCGCGAGCGTGCGCGTCGCACGCTCGCGTTCGCCGTCCAACTGCTGGACTTCGCCCGACCCGAGGAGTTCACCTCGTGGGAGCCGTGCGCTTTCACCGGGGTGCACAGCTCCCCGTCCGGGGTGAAGATCACCTGCCGGGACGGCGGCACCGTCTTCCTCCGGGCGACCGCCACCACCGGACCGGGCGGCATCGCAGGCGAACCGCAAGAAGACCCGTACCCGGACTATCAGATTCCGGAAGGAGTCCGTTCATGGCGCCAGGAGGTAGGTGCCCGGTCTGCGGTCAGCAGGTGACCACCGCCCCCGGCCAGCCCGCACCGCTGCACCAGGGCCGGGGAAGCCGGACCAGATGTGCCGGATCGGGGCAGCCTACGTCCTGACACCGGCGCGACCGCGGAAGACCCCGGGGCGAGCCCGGGGTCTTCCGCGTCATGCCCGCGCGGAGCGGGTTCACGGGCGGCGTCGGCCAGCGGGGCGGGCCCGGTCGAGCCGCTCGCCGTCGGGTCGACGGCGCGGGCGGGTGTCCGACCGGCCCTTACGCCCGTTGCGGTCCGGCTTGGGCCACGGACCCAGCGCCGCCGGTGGGATGCCGCGGACCAGCACGTCGTCCATCAGTTTGGCCATCGAGTAGCCGGGTTCGACGTCGAGTGCCCGGTCGAGGGCGACCCGGGCCAGGGCTCCGTTGCCGGCCCGCCAGGCGGCGAAGGCCAGCAGGCTGGCCGGCCCGGCGGCGAGCTCCGGCTCGGCCCGGCGGGCGATGTCCTGCCAGAAGGTGACCTGCCACAGCTCGTCGGTGACCCGCTCCCAGGCGTAGTCGCGCACCTCCAGGTCGGTCAGCAGCAGACTGAGCCAGGCGATGTCCTCGTCGGTCGGGGCGATGCCCCGGCCCTGCCGTTCCAGCAGCATCCGTACCGTCTTCTCCCCTGCCCGGCGCAGGGTGCGGGCACCGAGCAGGTCGGCCGGCGGAGCGTGGTCGACCAGCGCGGAGCGGCGGGTCCGGGCGCGTTCGGTGGCGGCCCGCATCGCCGCGCGGGCCGGGCCGGTGACCGGTTCCACCTGGCGACGCAGCGCGGCCCGGTCGGGCAGGGCGACCTGCCCGGCGACGGTGGCCGCGACCGCGACCGGATTGATCTCGGCGTCGAACCGGTGGCCCTCCGGCGGGCAGCAGGTCGGATCGTCGCAGAAGGAGGACCAGTAGCGACCGTCGGCCACCCGCAGCGCGTCAAGCAGCACGGTGCCCTGTCGGCGCAGCGCGTCGGTGGTGTCCCGCAGGACCGGGTCGACGGTGTCGGCCGGACCGTAGCCGAGCACGACGGCGGCGCTGACCTGCTGACGATCGACGATAGCGGTCAGCTGGGCGGTTGCCGCCGCGCGGACGTCGGCCGGGACCGTGGCGTCCGGCAGGTCGGCGCGGGCGGCGATGACGACCGTGTGGTCGCGCATCCCGACCACCACCACGCTGTCGGCGGGGTGGAAGCCGATCAGGTAGGGCACGGCGGCGATCAGGTCGGCGGGTTCGCGGACGGTGAGCGCGGCGCCCGGAGACGTCCCGGCAGCCAAATCAGCGGCCGGGTCGGGAACGGAATCGGGGGTGGGTACCGGTTCGGTAGGTGTCATGCCGGAAACTGTCGCGCCGGACGGTGACCGGTTGTGGCCGTCCCGTCCCGACCTGTGGACGACACGCCGGGTTATCCACAGGCACGCAGAGTAGTTTCCCTGGTGACGGCGTTTCTGCTCACCACTGGTTGCGCCACTGGATCGGGTGGCGGGTGGCGCGGGTTACCGTGCCGCCATGGATCTGGCGTACCTGCGGGCCCACCCGGAGCACCTGCCGACCTTCCTCACCCATCAGCGGATCCGGGAGACGCCGGTCTCCGGCGGGTCGATCTGCGCGGCGAGCCGGCTCACCCTCGACGACGGCAACTCGGTGTTCGCCAAGTCCTGGCCGGAGCGGTCCGCCAGGCCGCTGCCGGACGGCCTGTTCGTCGCCGAGGCGGCCGGGTTGCGTTGGCTGGCCGCCGCCGGCGGGGCACCGGTGCCGGAGGTGCTGGTGGCGCTGCCGCAACTGCTGGCCCTGGAGTGGGTCGAGCCGGGCGAGCCGGACCCGGCCGCCGCCGCGCAGTTCGGCCGGGAGCTGGCGATCACCCATCGGGCCGGCGCAACCGGGTTCGGGGCGGACTGGCCGGGGTTCGTCGGCGCGCTGCCGCAGGACAACGAACTAACGACCGACCGACCCTGGTCGGCCTGGTTCGGGCAGCGCCGGCTGCTGCCGTACCTGCGGATGTCGGTCGACAACGGCGCGCTCACCGCCGCCGAGACCGGCCTGGTCGAGCAGGTGGTCGACAACATCGACGGGTACGGCGGCGACGAGCCGCCCGCTCGGATCCACGGCGACCTGTGGCCCGGCAACCTGCTCTGGGGTGCGGACGGGCGCTGCCGGCTGGTCGACCCGGCGGCGCACGGCGGGCACCGGGAGACCGACCTGGCGCAGCTGGCGCTGTTCGGCGGCGCCCCGCACCTGGACCGGATCCTCGACGCCTACCAGGAGCAGTGGCCGCTGGCCGACGGGTGGGCGGCCCGGGTGCCGGTGCACCAGCTGCACCTGCTGCTGGTGCACACCGCCCTGTTCGGGGCGGCGTACCGCTCGGCCGTCGCGGACGCGGCACGCGACGCGCTGCGATCCTGACGCACCGGCGCGCTACGGTCGGCGCATGGCATCGAGCGCACGGCCCGCCGACGGCCGGCTCACCGATCGGTACGGGCGGGTCGCCACCGACCTCCGGGTGTCCCTGACCGACCGGTGCAACCTGCGCTGCTCCTACTGCATGCCGCCGGAGGGTCTGCCCTGGCTGCCCAGCCCGGACATCCTGACCGACGACGAGGTGACCCGGCTGATCGGGGTCGCGGTGTGCCAGCTCGGGGTGACCGAGGTGCGGTTCACCGGCGGCGAGCCGCTGCTGCGCCCCGGGCTGACCCGGATCCTCGCCGCCGCGGCGGCGCTGCGGCCCCGGCCGGTGCTGTCGCTGACCACCAACGGGATCGGTCTGGACCGGTTGGCGCCCGGCCTGCAGACCGCCGGCCTGGACCGGGTGAACGTGTCGTTGGACACTCTCGACCCGCAGCGGTTCGCCCAGTTGGCGTACCGCCGGCGGCTGCCGGACGTGCTCGCCGGGCTGGCCGGCGCGGCGGCGGCCGGGCTGACCCCGGTCAAGATCAACGCGGTGCTGCTGCGCGGGGTCAACGACGACGAGGCCCCGGCGCTGCTGCGGTACGCCCTGAGCCACGGCTACGAGCTGCGCTTCATCGAGCAGATGCCGCTGGACGCGCAGCAGTCCTGGGACCGCGACCGGATGGTCACCGCCGCCGAGATCCTCGACCGGCTGCGGTCCGAGTTCACCCTGCTGCCGGATCCCGCCGAACGGGGTGCCGCACCGGCCGAGACCTGGCTGGTGGCCGGCGCCGAGCGGTCGGACGGCAGCCCGGCCAAGGTCGGGGTGATCGGCACGGTGACCCGGCCGTTCTGCGGTGACTGTGACCGGACCCGGCTCACCGCCGACGGGCAGGTACGCGACTGCCTGTTCGCCCGGAAGGAGTCGGACCTGCGTGGCGCGTTGCGGTCCGGGGCCGACGACGAAGAGTTGGCGCAGCGGTGGCGGCGGGCGATGGCCGGGAAGCTGGCCGGGCACGGCATCGACGATCCGGCGTTCCTGCAGCCGGCCCGACCGATGTCGGCGATCGGCGGCTGACCGTGGGCGACCCGACACGGGATGGAGCCGAGCAATCGGTGACGGTGCGTTACTTCGCCGGGGCGCGGGCGGCGGCCGGGCGGACCACCGAGTCCGTTCCGGCCGGGCTGGACCGGGCCGGGCTGGTGATCGAGCTGACCGGTCGGCACGGCGACCGGCTGGGTCGGGTGCTGGCGGCGGCGAGTTTCCTGGTCGACGGCGTCGTCTGGCATGATCGTCACACACCGTTGCCGGCCGGTGCCACGGTCGACGTGCTGCCACCGTTCGCCGGCGGCTGAGGAGGACCGCGTCCGTGCTCGCCGTACTCGGGTTCGTCGCAACGCTGACCCTGATCACCGGCCTGATCCACGGTTACCTGTGGTGGCGGCTGGTCCGGGACACCACGCGGCCGGGGCGGTGGCGACGGGCCGGCACGCTGCTGGCCGTCGGGTTGGCGGTCCTGGTGCCGGTGACGATGGTGAGCACCCGGTCCGCCGGGATGTCCTGGCTGGCCTGGCCCGGCTACGTCTGGCTGGCGGTGATGTTCTACCTGCTGGTCGTCCTGCTGGTGCTGGAGCCGCCGATGCTGGTGGCCCGGCTGGTCGGCCGGGCCCGCAGCCGCCAACTGAGCAGGGTGGGCACGGTGCCGGTGACCGTACCGGCCGAGACGTCCGCCCCGCCGCCGGCCGAGCTGCCCGGCGGCCGGCCGGCCGACGACTCGGTGCCCGACCCCGGCCGACGGCTGCTGCTCGCCCGCAGTGCCGCGATCTTCGCCGGGCTGACCGCGACCGGCGTCACCGGCTACGGCATCCGGACCGCCCTCGGCCCGCCCCGGCTGGACCGGGTGCAGGTGCCGATCGCCCGGCTGCCCCGGGCCATGGACGGTCTGCGCATCGCCACCGTCTCGGACATCCACATCGGCCCGCTGACCGGGCCGGCGCACACCGCCCGGATCGTCGAGCTGATCAACAGTTTGGACGCCGACCTGGTCGCGGTCGTCGGCGACCTGGTCGACGGCACCGTCACCGAGCTCGGCGGCACCGCCGCCCCGCTGGCCGACCTGCGCGCCCGCTACGGCAGCTTCTTCGTCACCGGCAACCACGAGTACTACTCCGGCGTCGAGGAGTGGGTCGCCGAGGTGGACCGGCTCGGCCTGCGGGTGCTGGTCAACGAACGCCGGGAGATCGTCACCCCGGGCGGGGTGCTCGACCTGGCCGGCGTCAACGATCCGACCGCGGAGACCGCGCGGCCGGCCGGGCAGGCCGCCGCCGGGTCCGGGCCGCTGGCCGGTCCGGACTACGACCGGGCGCTCGGCGACCGGGACCCGGACCGCCCGGTGGTGCTGCTCGCCCACCAGCCGGTGCAGGCCCACGAGGCCGCCCGGTACGGCGTCGACCTGCAACTGTCCGGGCACACCCACGGCGGTCAGATCGCCCCGTTCAACCTGGCGGTACGGCTGGTGCAGCCGGTTGTCTCCGGCCTCGCCACGGTCGACGGCACCCAGGTGTACGTCACCAACGGCGCCGGGTTCTGGGGGCCGCCGGTGCGGGTCGGCGCACCACCACAGGTCTCCCTGGTCGAGCTGCGCAGCGAGTGAGGCTGCGCAGCGAGTGAGAGTCACGTCTCGCGGGTTTCCGCGCGTGGCGACACGCCGGGCGGCCCGGTCACGTGACAGGATGCGGCGTGCCCCCGTACCGCGCCGTGCCCTCTCCCGGCTCCGCCACGGGACCCGGGCCCTTCATCGCCGACCTGCACATCCACTCCCGGTACTCGCGTGCCTGCAGCCGGGACCTGAACATGTCGAACCTGGCCTGGTGGGCCCGGCGCAAGGGCGTCAGCCTGCTCGGCACCGGTGACTTCACCCACCCGGCGTGGTTCGAGCATCTGCGCGAGTCGCTGCGCCCGGCCGAGCCGGGGCTGTTCCGGCTCAGCCCGGAGGCCGAGCGGGACGTCGCCCGCCGGCTGCCGCCCCGGCTGGCCAGCGAGGCCGAGACCAACCCGGTGCGGTACATGCTCAGCGTCGAGATCTCGACGATCTACAAGCGCGGGGACCGGACCCGCAAGGTGCACCACCTGATCTACCTGCCGGACCTGGATGCGGTGGCCCGGTTCAACACGGCGCTGGGCCGGATCGGCAACCTCGGCTCCGACGGCCGGCCGATCCTCGGGCTGGACTCCCGCGACCTGCTGGAGATCACCCTGGAGGCGAGCGCGGACGGCTACCTGGTGCCGGCGCACATCTGGACGCCGTGGTTCTCCGCGCTCGGCTCCAAGTCCGGCTTCGACGCGATCGCCGACTGCTACGCCGACCTGGCCGGGCACATCTTCGCCGTCGAGACCGGGCTGTCGTCGGATCCGGCGATGAACTGGCGGGTGTCCAGCCTCGACGGCTACCAACTGGTGTCGAACTCCGACGCGCATTCGCCGCCGGCGTTGGCCCGGGAGGCCACCGTGCTGGACAGCCCGCTCGACTACTACGCGGTACGTGAGGCGCTGCGCACCGGCGACGGGCTGGTCGGCACCATCGAGTTCTTCCCCGAGGAGGGCAAGTACCACGCCGACGGGCACCGCAACTGCGGCGTCAGCTGGGCCCCGGAGCAGACCCGACAGGCTGCCGGTCGCTGCCCGCAGTGCGGCAAGCCGCTCACCGTCGGGGTGCTCAGCCGGGTCGAGGATCTCGCCGACCGGCCGGACGGGCACCGGCCGGCCAACGCCAAGCAGGTCACCCACCTGGTGGCGCTGCCGGAGATCGTCGGCGAGATCAACCGGGTCGGTGCCCGGTCGAAGACCGTCGAGGGCCAGGTGGTCAACCTGGTCGCCGCGCTCGGCCCCGAACTGGACATCCTGACCAAGGTGCCGGTGGACGACATCCGGCGGGCCGGTGGCGAACTGCTCGGTGAGGCGATCACCCGGCTGCGTCGCGGCGAGGTCCGTCGGGTGCCGGGCTACGACGGCGAGTACGGGGTGATCACCCTGTTCGCGCCCGGGGAACTGGCCACCGGTGGTGGTGCCGGTCAGCCGGAGGCGCTGTTCGACGTACCCGTGCCGGCGCAGCGCTCGGCCGACGGGCCAATGGCCGCCGACGAACCGGCACCGGCCGGTGTCCGACGCGGCGGACAGTCCAGGGCCGGGACCGGACAGTCCAAGGCCGGGGCCGGCCGGTCCGGTTCCGGTGGGCGGCCGACGCGGCCGGGCCGGGCCGGGCGGTCCGGGCAGGAGCCGGCGGCACCGCCGATCCCGCCGCCACCGACGCCGTCGCCGCACGAGCCGTTCGAGCCGATGCTGGCCGGCATGGAGGAGGTCGGCACCGGGCTGCTGGACCGACTCGACGCGATGCAGCGGGTCGCCGCGTCCGCGCCGGGCGGGCCGCTGCTGATCGTCGCCGGGCCGGGTACCGGCAAGACCCGGACGCTCACCCACCGGATCGCGTACCTGTGCGCCGAGCTGAACGTCTTCCCGGAGCGCTGCCTGGCGATCACCTTCACCCGTCGGGCCGCCGAGGAGCTGCGCCACCGGCTCGACGGGCTGCTCGGCCCGGTGGCCGAGGACGTCACCGTCGCCACCTTCCACTCGCTGGGGCTGACGATCCTGCGGGAGAACCCGAAGGCGGCCGGGTTGCCGGCCACGTTCCGCATCGCCGACGACGCCGAGCGGGAACGGGCCCGCGCCGAGGCCGGCGAGGACGACGCCACGTACGCCAAGCTGCTGCGCGCGGCCGGCCTGGTCGACCTGGACGAGCTGGTCGCCCTGCCGCTGCGGCTGCTGCGCGACGACCAGAAGCTGGTGGCCCGCTACCGGGACCGCTGGCGGTGGATCTTCGTCGACGAGTACCAGGACGTCGACGCCGACCAGTACGAGCTGCTGCGGCTGCTCAGCCCGGCGGACGGCAACCTGTGCGCGATCGGCGACCCGGATCAGGCAATCTACTCGTTCCGTGGCGCCGACGTGAGCTACTTCCTGCGCTTCTCGGAGGACTTCGTCGACGCCCGGCTGGTCCGACTGGCCCGCAACTACCGGTCGGCGGCGCCGATCCTGGCCGCCGCGGTGCAGGCCATCGCACCCGGCTCCCTGGTCCGCGGCCGGCGGCTGGAGCCGGCCAGACTCGATCCGCAGGCACCGCTGATCGGGCTCTACCCGGCCGGTACGGCCGCCGACGAGGCGGCGTTCGTGGTGCGTACGGTCGACGAACTGGTCGGCGGGATCTCGCACCGCTCGTTGGATTCCGGGCGGATCGACGGGCAGACCTCGTCGGTGTCGTTCTCCGACATCGCCGTGCTGTACCGCACCGACGCGCAGTCCGGTCCGATCGTGGACGCACTGACCCGGGCAGGTGTCCCGGTGCAGAAGCGGTCACACAACCGGCTGCGGGACCGGCCGGGGGTGGCGGCGATCGCCCGCGAGCTGCGACACGCCGGTGGTGGGCTGGACGGTTCACTGGCCGCCCGGGTCCGGCTCGCCGGGCAGGTGCTGGCCGACCGGCTCACCACGCCGACGCTGGACGTGCCGGCCGGTCCGCAGCTGTCACCGGCGGACGTCTGGTCGGCGGTGGAGTTGCTCACCCCGCTGGCCCGCCGCTGCGGCGACGACCTGCCGATGCTGCTGTCCCAGCTGGAGACCGGCGCCGAGGTGGACGCGCTGGACCCACGGGCCGAGGCGGTGACCCTGCTCACCCTGCACGCGGCGAAGGGCCTGGAGTTTCCGGTGGTCTTCCTGGTCGGCTGTGAGGACGGCCTGCTGCCGCTGCGCTTCCCCGGTACTACGCCGACCGACGACGACGTCGCCGAGGAGCGGCGGCTGTTCTTCGTCGGCCTGACCCGGGCCCAGGACCGGCTCTACCTCTCGCACGCCCGTCGTCGGGTCCGGCACGGCAGCGAGCGGGAGACCCGGCCGACGCCGTTCCTGGACGCGATCGACGCGGGGCTGTTCGACCGGCTCGGCGACGAAGGACCGCGCCGTCCCAAGGACCGTCAGCTCCGCCTGCTGTAGTGGATCTGCTGTCCTTTTGCTGGCGGGCCTGCGGTACGGACGAGGACAGCTGTCACGTGTCCGACAACGCCCTATCCGGACATTGACTCCCACCGTTGGAGTGGCACACGGTGTAATTACCGTGCGACTCGTACGGCGCACTCTCGGCATCCGCGACCTCGTCCGGATCCGGGTCTCCAGCAGCAGGGAGTCAGCGACCGGAGTCTGACCATCAACGACCGCGGTCAGGTCCTCGGATCCGCTACCGGGAACGGTTATCTCTGGCAGGCCGGGCAGGTGACGCGGCTGGACCCGCCGGCCGGCTTCGAGCGGTTCACAGCTTCCGTTATCAACGAGGCCGGCACCCCGTGGTGGGCACGGTGTGGGGCGGCGGCTCACACGCCGCGACCTAACACCGGGGCGACTTCACGGTGATCGACCGGCTGCACCCTCAGGCCACGGCCTCCTACGGGATCTCGATCAACGACCGGGGGTGGTGTTCGGCACCGGTGAGTCGACGTCGCCGGACCAGAGCTTCACGTGGCACCGGGGCACCCTGCCCCCCTGTGGCACAACAACCAGTACGCGGCGCAGATCGGCATCAACAACTGGGGCGACATCGTCGGCGAGTACGAGCCGACTCCCAGTGGCTTTCCCTGCTACTGCCGGGGCGCCCGCTGGCATCGGGGGGTGCTGACCGATCTCGGTGACCTGGGCAGCGACGGGGCATGGTCGAACCGGCCGGCGGACGTCAACAACCGGCGGGAGATGGTCGGTTCCTCGACCACGCACGACGGGAACTCACACGCGTGCCTGTGGCGGGCCGGCACCATGATCGACCTGACCACGCTAGGTCTGCGGGCGACAGACGAGGTCGTGGAGATCAACTCCTCCGGGCAGATCGTCGGCATCCGGGACGGTCGGGCGACCCTGTTCGTCCGGTGAGCCGGGCGGCGGCACACAGCTGAACCGGACGGCTCGGCTGAACCGGGCGGCTCGGCGGCGGTTGGCGCGCTTCGGGGAGGTGAGCAGTTGGGGTGCTCACGCTACGGTGACGTTTGTCATCGCCGACCCGAGCGGACAGCCGGGGCCGGAACCGCCGCGCAGGAGGACAGGAAATGTCGCAATACGGACCGCCCGGCGGGCCGTACCCGGGTGAGCAGCCAGACCGGTGGCCCGAGCATCGGCAGCCGTCCGAGCCGTACCGGGAGCCGTCCGATCCCTGGGGCCGGCCTCCCGGACCCTGGGGTGACGCGCCCAGCGAGGCACCGGGCCAGCAGTGGCACGGCGGGGCGCAGCCGGACTGGTCGACCGGGCAGCCTCCGCCCGCCGGCCCCGACTGGCAGGGGTACGGGCAGCACACGTCGGCCGGCGACCAGAATTGGCATCCGCCGACCCAACCGGCCCAGGGCTGGGCCGGGGCCGACGACCAGACGTGGCGGCAGTCCGGCGGTGACCAACCGTGGCAGCAGCCGGGCGGGGGCCAGCAGCCGTACCCCGACGGCGGCCAGCAGCAGCCGGGCGCGGCACCAGCGTGGGAGCCGGCGGCGGAACCACGCCGTTCCGGGCGCGGTGGGCTGAGCGGCGGGCTGCTCGCCGTGTTGATCGGTCTGACGGTGCTGCTCTGCGGGGGCGGCGCGGCCGGCATCTATGTTCTGACCCGCGACGAGACGCCGGACACCGGGACGGAGTTGACGGCACCGACCACCGCGCCGGACGACGCGCCGTCCGCGGCCCCGTCGGAGCAGCCCGAGCCGACGGTTGAGGCCGACCAGCCGAGCCCCACTCCGACACCGACGTCGTCGAACGACGCCCGGTTCGTCGACGTCGGGCAGTGTGTCCGCAACGAGGCCGAGGCGGAGGAGGAGACGCCGGTGCTGACGATCACGGATTGTGACTCCGGCGCGTACGAGGTGCTCGCCCGCTTCGATGGCGTCACCGATGGCGAAGAGGACGCGAAAACCAAGTGCGCGGACGTCGAGGGCTACACCAACTGGTACTTCTTCAACAGCCAGCTCGACGCCCTGGATTTCGTGCTCTGTCTCAGGCAGCGGTGAACTGACCGGTGAGGCTGCCGCCGGATGGCAGCCGTTGGTTACCGTTCCGATAGCACAGTTGATCCGCTGGACCCCTGCCCGGCGGGTGAGATCCGTGCCAGGCGGGCAGCGCCCCGCCTGATCCAGCGACGACGCTAGGGAGATCATGTCCAGCTACGGTCCGCCGGGCTACCCCGGTCCGGGACAGCCCGACGACCCCGCCGGTCAGTCCGGTTACCCGCCGCCGGGTTCCGGTTACCCACCCCCGGGCTCCGGTGCCCCTGATCCGACCACGCCCTACTCCTCGCCGTACCAGCCCGGCGGCTACCCACCGCCGCCCACTTCAGGTGGCGGCGGCTACCCGCCGCCGCCCGGATCGGGTGGTGGCTTCCCACCGCCACCGCCGCCAGGTTGGGGTCCGCCGCCGCCCGGGATGCCCGGTGCCCCACCGCCGAAGAAATCTCGCACCGGGCTCATCATCGGGCTGGTGATCGGCGCGGTGGTGTTGCTGCTGTTCTGCGGCTGCGGCGTGATCGGGTTGTTCGCGTTGGCCGACAGCGGCACCTCGACCGTCAGCGAGGAACTGCCGACGGTCGACGTTTCGACCGGGGCACCCGACGATCAGCAGGGCGAGGACCCCGGCTCGGCGCCGCTGCCCGGCGGCAGCGACGACCTGATCGTGGTCGGCGACTGTGTGGTCAACGACGGTTCGGACGAGGACGCCGTGCTGCGCAAGGTCGCCTGCGATCCGGGCACCTTCGAGGTGCTGGCCCGCATTCCGCTGACCACCGACACGGAACGCTGTGACGATCCGATCTTCGGCCACCCGGACACCGACACCACCTACACGCACGACACCGGTGAGCAGGTCCTCAACTACGTGCTCTGCATGAAGGAGCTCTGACCGGGGCGTTCTCGACCAATGACTAGGGCTCTCTAGCGTGACAGCTAGAGAGCCCTAGTCATTGGTCGAACGTCGGACAGACGCCCCCGGCGGGCGGGCCGGCCGAGGTGCCGACAGGACGTTGGCCGACACGATCGGGACCTATACCCGGTTCTAGCGCAGACGCTAGACGGCCCGATACGGTGCCAGACATGGATCCGATCCGGAATCCGTACGCTCCCGGCGCCGGCCAACGTCCGCCCGAACTCGCCGGCCGTGGCCGCGAGCTGGACGTCTTCGAGGTGGTCCTGGAACGCGTCGCCCGAGGCCGCCCGGAGCGCAGCCTTATGCTCACCGGCCTGCGCGGGGTGGGCAAGACCGTCCTGCTCAACGCGCTCCGTTCCCAGGCCATCGCCCGGCTCTGGGGCACCGGCAAGATCGAGGCCCGGCCGGACCAGTCGCTGCGCCGTCCGGTCGCCGCCGCACTGCACATGGCGGTACGCGAGCTCGCGCCCCGGCACCGGGCACCCGAGCGGATCGACGACTTTCTCGGCGTACTGAAGGCCTTCGCACTGCGCGCGAACCCGCCGGCCGCCGGCGGACGCGGCAACGCCCAGCCTCGGCTGCGCGACCGCTGGCAGCCGGGCATCGACGGGCCGGCGGCGACCGGGCGGGCCGACTCCGGCGACATCGAGATCGACCTGGTGGAGCTGTTCACCGACGCCGCCGCGGTGGCCACCGACGTCGGTACCGGGATCGCGCTTTTCATCGACGAGATGCAGGACGTCGACCCGACCGACGTCTCCGCGCTCTGTGCGGCCTGTCACGAGTTGTCGCAGCTCGGCGGGCCGCTGATCGTCGTCGGAGCCGGGCTGCCGCACCTGCCGGCGGTGCTCTCCGCCGCCAAGTCCTACTCCGAGCGGCTGTTCCGCTACCAGCGGATCGACCGGCTGGACCGGGTCGCCGCCGACCAGGCGCTCACCGCGCCAGCCGCCCGCGAGCAGGTCGAGTACGAGGCGAAGGCCCTCGACCTGCTCTACGACAAGTCCGGCGGATACCCGTACTTCGTGCAGGCCTACGGCAAGGCGACCTGGGACCATGCCCCGCGCTCGCCGATCACCGCCGCCGACGTGCGGGTCGCCGCGCCGGAGGCGGAAGCGGAACTCGCGGTCGGGTTCTTCGGGTCCCGGTTCGAACGCGCCACCCCGGCGGAGCGCGAGTACATGCGGGCGATGGCCGTGCTCGCCTCCGCGACCCCGCAGGACGGTCCGGTGCCGGGCGTCGAGGACGGATCGGGCGATGGACCGCCGGACCCGGCGGCGGCGGACATCGACCCAGCGGTCCCGACCGCCGAGATCGCCCGCTCTCTCGGCCGCAAACCGGCCAGCTTGTCGCCGGCCCGGGACGCCCTGATCAAGAAGGGGCTGATCTACTCGGGCGAGCGCGGCACGGTCGCGTTCACCGTGCCGCACTTCGGCCGGTACCTGCGCACCCAGCCCGGTTGACCACGCCCGGTGCGGCCCGGCAGCCCCGCCGCTACCCGACAGCTCACCGGTTTGCCGGGTAACAGACCGCCCAACCGGGTATGACAAGGAGCATGACACCCGTACGCACCACTGCCCGCGCTCTGCTCAGCGGCATCTTCATCGTCAGCGGCGCCCGTGCGGTGGCCAGCCCCGCGCAGTACGCCGACCGGGCGAAGACGGTCACCGACCGGGTCGCTCCGATGATCGAACGGGCCGCGCCCCGGCTGCCGACCGATACCGAGAGTCTGATCCGGCTGCACGGTGCCACCCAGCTCGCCGGTGGCCTGCTGCTGGCGACCGGTCGGCTGACCCGGCCGGCCGCGGCGGTGCTGGCGGCCTCGCTGGTGCCTACCACGGTGGCCGGTCATCCGTTCTGGTCGGCGACGGACCCGACCGAACGACAACTCCATCAGGTGCACTTTCTCAAGAATCTGGGCCTTCTGGGCGGGCTGCTGCTCGCTGCCGCGGATACTGAGGGCCGACCGGGTCTACGCTGGCGAACCACCCGGGCCGTCCGGCAGGGCCGGCGGTCGGTGCGGCGGGCGGTGCACTCGGCGCGGCGGGACGCCCGGATCGCCGTCCGGTCCGCCGCCACCGCCCGGCGACTGCCCGGCTGACCTGTGGATACGGCCGAACGATGACCCGAACGATGGGCGGTAAATATCGGACTTCAGTGCGTAGTTGGGCATCGAAAACCACGAAACAGATAGAACGCATCACACAGCGTTAACGCGGTGGAAATATCGCGAACTAGTGTGGGATCGGACACGGTAGGGTAACGCGCCCGCCTCCGGACGCCGCTGCGTTCTAGGCTCGGACGGGCACTGGGCAGACTCTGCAGTCAACGACCGGGGGTGGGTAGACCATGGTGACGGACGTCCGCTCCCGGGTCCGTCGTCTCGCCCCACTGGGTCGGCGCCGTCTCGCACCACTGCGTCGTCTCGCACCGCTGCGCCGCCTGGTTCGCGACGTCGAGCGCGGCACGCTCGTGCGGCTCGGCCTCGTCGCGCTGACCTGCTACGCCGCCTGGTACGCGATCGGCATGTTCGGCCGGCCGTACAACTTCTTCGACATGCGCATCTACCACGGCGCGATCATGTGGTGGGCCAACGGCGGCGACCTGTACGCCTTCATCGCACCGGAAACCACCCTGGGCTTCACCTACCCACCATTCGCCGGCCTCACCATGCTGCCGATGGCGGTGGTTCCGATGATCACCGCCGGCTGGCTGAACGTCGCATTCGGTATCGCCGCCCTCACCATCGTGCTGGCGGTGCTGCTCGGCCCGATCGCGGACCGCTGCGGCTGGCCGCGCTGGTTCACCGTCGGTCTCGCGGTGCCCCTCGCGGTGGCCATCGAACCGTCCCGGGAAACCCTCGGGTACGGGCAGGTCAACCTGCTGCTGTTCGGCCTGATCATCGCCGACCTGGTCGCGTTGCGCTGGCGCGCCGCGCCCACGCCGCACCGGCTGGCCACCGGCGGCCCACTGCGCCGAATCTTCTTCAGCGGCATCTGGGCCGGCGCCGGCATCGGCCTGGCCAGCTCGATCAAGCTGACTCCCGCCCTGTTCATCGTCTACCTGCTGATCACCAAGCAGTGGCGGGCGGCCACCACCGCGATCGGCACCGCCGCCGCGGTCACCGTCGGCGCGATGATCGTCGCCGCCGACGAGTCGGCCACCTACTTCACCTCGGTGCTGTGGGACACCGGCCGGGTCGGGGTGTCGGACATGACCCCGAACCAGTCGCTGGCCGGCCTGCTGGCCCGGCTCTACGACTCGATGGAGACCCCCGGACTGCTCTGGATCTCGTTCGCCCTGTTGCTGCTGGCGCTCGGGCTGTCCCGGGCCGCCCACGCCCACGCCGACGGCGACGAGTTGACCGCGTTCACCCTGATCGGCCTCACCGCCAACGTGATCAGCCCGATCAGCTGGTCGCACCACCTGGTCTTCGTGATCCCGGCGATCATCGTGCTGGCCGACGCGGCGCTACGTCGCCGCAGCGCCAGCAAGGGGCTGATTTCGCGGCGCACCTACCCGCCCACCGGCGCCGGTATCAGCGGCGTGGCCGGGCTACGGACCCCGATCTGGTTCCCCGCCCTCACCGGTATGCGGCACGCCACCGCCGCGATCGCGCTCTACCTGCTCTTCCTGGTGTCGCCGATCTGGCCGTACGAGCACCAGTTGCCGCAGGTCTCGCACTACCACGACGGACTGTTCGGCGTACTGATGGAGAACTCCCTCGCCTTGGCGCTGATCGCGCTCGTCGCGGCACTGCCCTGGCGCCCCGGAGCCGAACCGGCGTTCTACACCGACCCGCGACCGCAGATCCGGCACCGCCAGCCGGCCGGTCCGACCGGCACCGGCGTTACTGATGCCCGGACCGGCACCGGGCGGCCCGACCCTCGGACCCCCGGTCAGGTCAGGGGCAGTTGACCCACTCCTCGGTGCCGTCGGCGAAAATCTGCCGCTTCCAGATCGGCAGCCGGGCCTTCGCCTCGTCGACGAGCCGGGCGCAGGCGGCGAAGGCCGCCGCCCGGTGCGCGGTGCTGACCGCCGCCACCAGGGCCACCTCGCCGACGGCAAGCGGCCCCAGCCGGTGCGACACGGCGACGGCGTGCACCGCCGGATCGGCAGCCACCTCGTCGGCGACCTCCCCCAGCACGTCCTCGGCGCTGGGATGGCCCTCGTACTCCAGGCTGAGCACCGACCGGCCGTGATCGTGGTCGCGGACCACGCCCTGGAAGGACACCACCGCGCCGGCCCGAGGGTCGGCGACCGCCGCCTCGTGGGCGGCCAGGTCGAGCGGTTGCGCGGTCACCGACACCAAAACAACAGGTCGGGTGGTCGGAACGGTCACGGCAGATGCTCCCCAGGCAGCAGTGGCAACGGTACGACAGGCACCTCGTCGTCGGGGCGGCCGCTGCCGCCCGGTGGGATCACCGCGAAGCCGGCGGCAGCGGCCAGCCCGCGCAGCATCGCCGACCCGACGTGCCGCAACGGGTACGCGGTACCGGTCGCCGGATCGACACGTACCAGGGCAAGGTGGGTGAAGTCGCCACGGCCCGGCACCGCCGCCCCCAGCCGGTGCCGGGACAGGGTCGGCAACGGCCTGCCCTGCAACCCGGCGAGCAGCGGCGCGACCAGTGACACCAGGGCGACGATCGCGGACTGCGGGTTTCCGGGCAGCCCGGCGACGAACCGGTCCCGCCCGTCGGCGCCGGCCACCCGGGCGACCAGCATCGGGAACCCGGGTCGGACCGCGACCGTGTTGACCACGTACTCGGCCCCCAGCTCGGCCAGCGCCGGATGCAGGTGGTCCACCGGGCCGTGCATGGTGCCGCCCGTGGTGCAGACCAGATCGGCCCCGGCCAGCGCCGACCGCAGCCCGTCGACGTGCGCGGCGAGGGTGTCGGCGACCGGCCCGGTCACCGCCTCGGTGGGCAGTTCGCAGCCGTACCGGCGCAGCCATCCGGGCACCGCCGGGCCGAGCGCGTCGCGTACCCGGCCGGCGCCGGGTGGCCCGGTGGTCAGCAGTTCGTCGCCGAAGACCAGCAGGCCGGCCCGGATCCGCTGATACACCGGCAGGTCGTCGTAGCCACAGGAGGCGGCCAGGCCGATCACCCCGGGGTCGACCGGCGTACCGGCCGCCAGCAGCTCCTCGCCGGCCGACGCCTCTTCGCCGGGCGAGCGCCACTCCGGCTGCGGCCGCGGCTCGCCGCGTACCAGTCCGGTGTCGTCCAGCTTCGACTCCTCGACCCGCAGCACACTGGTGGCCCCGGCGGGGACCATCGCGCCGGTGGCGATCTGCACCGCGGTGCCGTCGTCGGACAGCTCCGGCGGCACTCCGCCGGCCAGCACCCGGCCCACCACCCGCCACGGGGCGCCGCCGCGCACCGCCCAGCCGTCGACGCTGGCGGTGCGGAAGGCCGGCAGGTCGGTCAGGGTGGTCAGCGGCGCGGCGAGGGTGGTCCCGTCGGCCTGCGGCAACGGCAGCCGGACCAGCGGGCGGCGGGCGGCCCGGCCGGCGGCGTATACCAGGGCGCGGGCCTGCCCCCAGTCGACGGGTGGGTGCCCGGCGGCCGGGGCGGCCGTGCCGGTCGTCGGTTCGGCGCTCACCGGCCGAGCCTATCCGCCCGCCGGATGCTGCCGGATGCTGCCGGGTGCGGTGGCGTCAGCCGCGCCGGGGTGCGGTCGTGCCGGGTGCGGTGGTATCAGGCGCGGGGGTGGTCGCCGCCGGCCAGCTGGTCGAGCGCGTGGCGCAGGATCGGCCCGAGCACGGCCAGGCCGTCGCGGGCACCGCCGGTGGAGCCGGGCAGGTTGACGATCAACGTACGACCGGCGACCCCGGCAATGCCCCGGGACAGCGCGGCGGTCGGCACCGCCGACCGGCTGACCGCCCGGATCGCCTCGGCGATCCCCGGGATCTCGTAGTCGAGCACCGAGCGGGTCGCCTCCGGGGTGCGGTCGGTAGGGGTGATCCCGGTACCGCCGCTGGTGACGACCAGCTGCACCCCGTCGGCCACCGCCCGGCGCAGCGCCTGCGTGACCGGTTCGCCGTCGGCGACCACCAACGGGTCGTCGACCCGGCAGCCGAGGTCACGCAGGCCGGACACCAGCAGCGGACCGCTGGTGTCGGAGTAGACACCGGCGGCGGCGCGGTTGGAGGCGACCACCACCCGGGCGTACGGGCTCACGACCGGTCCGCCGGACGCTGCCAGTCGCCGGTCTTGCCGCCTTCCTTGGACAGCACCCGGACGTCGTCCAGCGACGCGGCCGGGTCGACCGCCTTGATCATGTCGATCAGGGTCAGCCCGGCGGTGGCGACCGAGGTGAGGGCCTCCATCTCGACACCGGTCCGGTCGGCGGTCCGCACCGTGGCAGTGATCTCGATGGAGTCCGCGGTCAGCGCCAGGTCGACGACCACACCGTGCAGGGCGATCGGGTGGCACAGCGGGATCAGGTCGGGGGTGCGCTTGGCGCCCATGATGCCGGCGATCCGGGCGACGGCCAGCGCGTCGCCCTTGGGCAGGCCGTCGCGGCGCAGCAGTTCGACGACCTCGCCGGTGGTACGCAGTCGTCCCGCTGCCACGGCACGGCGGACGCTCGGCGGCTTGGCGGTGACGTCCACCATCCGCGCGGCGCCGGTCTCATCGACATGGGTCAGGTTCGGTACCTCGGTCACCTGAACGAGCCTATCGAGCAGACCAGTCGGCCCTGGCTCGACCGCCACGGTTGGCGGCAGAGTTGGCATCAGGCCGGTTGTACCGGCGACCCTGCCGGCCCGGATGTCACCTTCCACTTCTCCACCGACCCGCACTTCCCGGATCACCTTCGCGGATACCTACTACAGCCCCAAATCGTGCACGCCTAAGGAAACCATAAGGTTATGAGCGAACCTGTTCGAGTGCATTCCGTCGGCGATCAATAACCAACGGTGACAAAGCGCCGCCATCTTCACTAATCGTGCGCATATGGACATTTATCCGTATGCAAGTGGCATATCGCAACTCTATGGTTCTCCTGTCAGCAAGAGCCGGCAGCACCAACTGCCCAATCGAGTGGAGGGGAAGACCATGCGCAGCAA
Organism: Micromonospora sp. LOL_021; assembly: GCF_048060215.1. Lineage (NCBI taxonomy): Bacteria > Bacillati > Actinomycetota > Actinomycetes > Micromonosporales > Micromonosporaceae > Micromonospora > Micromonospora sp. LOL_021. The sequence goes on from NZ_JBHMIN010000004.1 coordinate 40,709, forward strand.
CGAATGGTACTGATACTGTCGTCTACCGATGACGAGCAGTAGTTCTGCGGGCCACGCAGCGCAACAAGATCAGGAACGGGTGTGACCCGCACGGTTCGACGCGACAACGAGACCGATCGGCAGCTGGTGCTGCTCGTCGGTCTCGTCGCCGTTTGTGCGGTGGCCGTCGGCGTCTCGTCGCTCTACCTCGTCGCCGGGTCGCTGGACAGCACTGCCGACGAACTGGCGCTCGTCGCCGCCTTGGTCTTCCTCGCCGCGGTCGGGGTCACCGTCAAATGGTTCGTCCGTATCCGGTCGACGGCCCACGCCATCGCCTGGAGTGAAGTCGCCATCCTGGTCGGACTCGCGGTGGCACCCGCCACCCTGGTGGTGCTCTGCACCGGCCTGGGCGTCGGCCTCGCGATGATCGTGCAACGGATGGCCCGGATAAAGGCGACTTTCGCCGTCGCGAAGAACATGCTCGTCGCCGCCGCCGCTGGTGCCGTCCTGCACACGCTGAACTGGGATCCGGAGCTGGCGATCTACAGCACGGCGTTCTTCGGGCCACTCGTCACCGCCTATGTCGTAGCGGTCGTGCTCGACGAGGTACTCACCATCCCGGTCATCGCCCGCGCCACCGGAACCAGGCTATGTGCCATTTTTCGGCACAATCTCGGAGTTAGAATCTCCAGCGCGGTGATCCGGTTCCCGCTGATCGTCGCCATCCTGCTGATCCTCAAGGCGGACCAGTGGCTGCTGGTGACGATCCCACCCGTAGTGCTCTGCATCCACCTGGCCTACGCCGGACATGCCAGGGCCCGCGACGACCAGCAGGCCTGGCAGCGGCTCGCCCGGGCCACCGACGCGCTCAACGTCGTCGACCTCGACGCGGTGCTGTCCATCGCGGTGGTGCAGGCAGCCGACCTGTTCTCCACCGACCGGGTCGAGGTCGAGCTCAACGAACCTGCCCGGCTGGTCCAAGGCAACAGCGACGGTGTGCAGTACGACGGCCCCACCGGCAGCGCCCCCACCCCGCACATGCGGACCGTGATCGCCGTACCGCTCGCCGGTCCGGGCAGCACCCTCAGCGTAGGCACCCTGCGGCTCTGCCTGACCGGCCCGGTCAAGTTCTCCGACCGGGAGCGCTACACGCTGCGTACCTTCGCGTCCGCACTGTGCACGGCGGTCCGCAACGCCTCGCTCTACCGGCAGCTGAACCAGGTCGCCGAGCGACACGCCCGCGAAGCCGCACAGGACGAACTCACCGGGCTGGCGAACCGGCGCCGGCTGATAGAGCACGGCTCCGACCTGCTCGGCCGACGGCGCACCGGCGGGATCACCGCGCTGCTCCTCGTCGACCTCAACCATTTCAAGGAGATCAACGACACGCTCGGCCACGGCGCCGGCGACAAGGTGCTGATCCAGGTCGCCCGGCGGCTGTCCGCGAACGTACAGCCCGGTGACCTGGTGGCCCGGCTCGGCGGCGATGAGTTCGCCGTACTGCTGACCACACTGCCGGCTCCCGCGATCGCCGCGCACCGCGCGGACGCGCTACTCACCGCGATCTGCGAACCGATGGAACTCGACGGCATGCGGATAAACGTCGAGGCCAGTGGCGGCATCGCCGTCGCACCGGGCAGCGGTGGAATGGCCGAACTGCTGCGCCGCGCCGACGTGGCGATGTACCAGGCGAAGCGATCCGGCGGCCGGACCGCCGTCTACGCCCGCAGCCGGGACACCGCCGACGTCGGCCGGCTGGCGCTCGGCGGAGACCTGCGTCGGGCGGTCGCCCAGCACGAGTTCAACGTCGACTTCCAACCGATCGTCGACCTCGGCACCGGGGAGGTGATCGCTGCCGAGGCGCTCGCCCGCTGGCAGCACCCCGACCGGGGCCGTCTCGACCCGAAGCGCTTCCTGGAGACCGTCGAACGATCCGGTCTACTCCCCGCCTTCGCCGACGCGGTCCTGGAGCAGTCCCTGATCGCCGCCGCCACCTGGCACGAAGCCGGCTTCACGCTGCCGGTGGCGGTCAACCTGTCCCCGCGCAGCCTGCTCGACCGGCGGTTCCCCGGTGCCGTACTGGCTCGGTTGCAGGCCCACGACGTCCCGCCCGACCGACTCATCCTGGAGCTGACCGAGACTCTCACCCTCAGCCAACTCGAAGTGGTCGACCAGGTGCTCGGCCAGCTCCGCGACGCCGGGGTACGGCTCGCCTTGGACGAATTCGGCACCGGCTACTCGTCGCTGTCCATGCTGTCCCGGGTTCCGGTGCACGAGCTCAAGATCGCGCGTTCGTTCGTGATGAGCATGGAGACCTCCTCTGAGGCGGTCGCCGTCATCCGGTCGACCGTCGACCTCGGCCGCAGCCTCGGCTTGGCCGTCGTCGCCGAGGGGGTGGAGAGCGAGCCACAGCGCCGCGCGCTGTGGACGATCGGCTGCACCGCCGGCCAGGGACACCTGTTCGCCCGGCCGATGCCGGCCCACCGGCTGCTCACCGCGCTGCAGTGCGGTTCCGGCGGCCGACCCGGCAGCCTGGCCAACCCACTGCACGACGAAGGCGCCGTGGTCCGGATCGACCAGACCCGCCGGGCCGGCCAACGGCACCGGAACGAGAAGGTACCGCACCTGCCAGCCTGACCGTTCTGTCAGACTTGCCGGCGTGACCGTCACGGCGGCCGGACCCGCAGCTCGCCAGCGCCGCCCGGCTGACCCGGCCCGGCGGTGGTGGGCCGCCGCCGCCCGCCGCTGGATGCAACTGGACCGGGGCGCCGACGGCCTCGTCGGCGACCTGACCCTCTATCTGCTCTCCGCAGTCTTCGCGGCGGTCACCGCAGTCGCCTCCACGCTCGCCCCGCACCGAGCCTGGGGAGCCGTCGCGGTCGTCGGATACGCGGCGGCCGCCGCCGTCGTGGTCGGCCAACTCGTCGTCCGGCGCGCCACGGCCCACCAGCGGCTGACCGGTGGCGCCCCGGCCCATCAGCGGCTGACCGGCGGTGCCGCCCGCGCGTGGCTGACCGGGATCACCTGGGCTGCGGTGGTCGCGGTGCCCCTGGTCCTGCAGGCCGAGCAGCGGGCCAATGGACGCACCGACCGGGCCCAGGAAGAGGTAGTCGTGGTTGACGACGGCGGTGCCTCCCGGCTACTCGCCGACGGCAGCCCGTACCTGTCCGAACAGCAGATCGCGGCGCTGCCGGCGGACGAACGGCTGCTCGGCTACCTGCCGTACCAGCCTGGGATGGCAATCTTCGGGCTGCCCCGGGCGCTGGCCGGCACCGGTTGGTGGACCGACGCCCGGGTCTGGTTCGCCGTCGCCACCCTCGCCGCCCTGGCCGCGGCCCTCACCCTGGCCCGCCGCCGGGCCGGCCCGGCCGGCGATCGGGTACTCGTGCGCGCCGCTCAGCTCGGCACCGTACTGCCGATCGCCGCGCTGGCCATGAGCACCGGCGGCGACGACCTGCCGGTGCTGGCCCTCGCCCTGCTCGCCCTGGTGCTCTGCGCCAGCGGCCGGTACGCGTCCGCCGGGACGGCCATCGGCGCGGCGGCCGCGCTCAAGCTGTTCGCCTGGCCGATCCTGCTGGTGCTGCTCTGCCACGCCGCCACCCGTGGTCGACGGGTCGTGGGCCGGGTCGCGGCCGGTGGGATCACCCTGCCGCTGCTCGCCCTGCTGCCGGTGGCGGTGGTCGACCACGCCGCGCTGATCCACAACGTGCTCGGCTTCCCACTCGGTGCCGGCATGGTCTCCAGCCCGGCCGCCTCGCCGCTGCCCGGCATGCTGATCGCCACCTGGTTGCCCGGCGGACGGATCGTCGCCGGCGGGTTGCTGCTGCTCGCCGGGCTCGCCATCGCGGTGCGGCTGATCCGCCGGCCGCCGCGGACCGCCGCCACGGCGGCGCTGATCTGCGGCCTCGGCCTGCTGGCCGCGACGCTGCTGCTGCCGTCGACCCGGTTTGGCTATCTGCTCTACCCGGTCGCCCTGTTCAGCTGGGTCCCCGTGCTCCGGGTCGCCGAGGCACAGCCGCAGGCGTTCGCGCCGGGCCGTGACGGGCTGGTGCCGGCGTACCGGCCCGACCGGTGATGCCCCGGGGGTCGGCGGCACCGGCAGTCCTCACCGCGGTGGCTGTCGGCGGCGCGGCCGGGGCGGCCGCCCGCTACGGCATCGCCGCCGGCTGGCCGGGCCCGGCCGAAGGTGGACTGCCCTGGCCGACCCTGGTCACCAACCTCGTCGGATGCGCGTTGATCGGTGTCCTGATGCGGGTGGTCACCGCCGTGCCCCGGCCGCACCGGCTGCTCCGGCCGTTCCTCGGTGCGGGCGTACTCGGCGGCTTCACCACCTTCTCGGTCCAGACCCTGGAGGTCGCCGACCTGTTCGCCGCCGGACGGCCCTGGCTGGCCGCAGGCTACGCGCTCGGCACCCTGGCGAGCGCGCTGGTCGCGGTCTGGCTCGGCGGTGCGACGGCCCGACCGCTCGCCGACCGGATCGCGCGGCGGGTCCGGTGACCCGCCCCGATCATCCGGAAAATTCGGGAGGTACAGGATGAGTCTGCTCCTGGTGATGTGCGGCGGGGCGGTCGGCGCGCTGGGTCGCTACCTCACCGACCGGGTCGTGGTGGGACTCGGTCGGCCCAGCTTCTGGGGCACCTTCCTGGTCAACCTGGCCGGGGCCGCGCTGATCGGCCTGCTCGCCGGTGCCGGACTGGCCGGTGCCGGCTGGCTGGCCCGGCTGCTCGCCACCGGCCTCTGCGGCGCGCTGACCACGTACTCGACGTTCGCCTACGAGGTGGTCCAGTTGTCCGGCGGCTCCGCGCGGGATCGCTGGACGGCCGCCGGCTACGCCACCGGCACCCTGCTGGCCGGATTCGCCGCGCTGCTGGTCGGCCGCCTGGCCGGCGACGTCCTGGCAGGGTGACCGCGACCGTCGGTGCGGAAAGGGTGACCCGCGACCGTCGGTGTGGAATCCGCCGACCGCGCGGCGGGCGGGCGGGAAACGGCGTACACCTTGAGGACATGGAGATGGAATACCGGGACCGCCGCGACGCCGGGGAGCAGTTGGCCGGGCAGTTGGCGCAGCTGCGGGGGCGACCGGACGTCGTCGTCCTCGGACTGTTGCGGGGCGGGGCACCGGTCGCGGCGGTGGTCGCCGACCAGCTCGACGTGGCGTACGACGTGCTGGTCATCCGCAAACTCGGTCTGCCGTCGGCGGCCGAAGTCGCCTTCGGCGCGATCGGGCCGGGCGGGGTGCGGGTGCTGAACCGGGAAATCGCCGACCAGCTCGACCCGGGACAGATCGCCCAGATCACCACCGAGGAGACCACCGAGTTGCGCCGCCGCGAGCGGCTGTTCCGAGGCGACCGGCCGCCGCTGGACCTACGTGGCCGGACCGCCGTCCTGGTCGACGACGGGCTGGCCACCGGCGCGTCGGCCCGAGCGGCGGTCACGGTGAGTCGAAGCCTCGGCGCGGACCGGGTGGTGCTGGCGGTGCCGGTCGGCTCGGCCGAGGCCATCGGCACGCTCCAAGACGTGGTAGACGAGGTCGTCTGCCCGCTGCGGCCAACGGACTTTCGCGCCGTCGGTTGTTACTACCAGGATTTCCACCAGGTGTCCGACGACGAGGTCACCGCGTTGCCAGTCGGCAGGTGAGGATCCCAGCCGGTACCGTCGAGTCATGCAGATGAACTGTCCCAAGTGTCACGGCGCCATGCGGCAGTACGAGCGCAGTGGAATTACCGTCGACCAGTGCACCGAGTGTCGCGGCATTTTCCTGGATCGGGGCGAGCTGGAGCGCCTGCTGGACGCGGAGGCAGCCTGGAACGGTGGTGCCGGCGGCCAGCAGCCCGGTCAACCGCCCCGCCCGGCGCCAAGCCCGGCCGGCGGATACCCGCCGCCTCCGCCACCCCCGCCGACGCACCACCAGCCCGGCTACCCGCCGCCGGCCCCGGCCTACCCGCCGGCTCCCGCCTACGGGCACCACGGCTACCACGGGCACTACCGGCACAAGCGGCAGAAAAGCTTCCTCAACCAGCTCTTCGACTGAGCCTGTGCCCCCGGCGGTCCGGAACTCTGCGGTGGTCCGGGCCGCCACGCTACCCGGAGCGGACGGCCGTCCTGGCATGGTCGCTCAGATCGCCATGTCGACGAACCGGGAGAGGTGCAGCTGGGCGGCGACGGTCACCGTGTCGGTCGGCCCGTTACGGTGCTTGGCGACAATGAAGTCGGCCTCGCCCGCCCTGGGCGACTCCTTGTCGTAGTAGTCATCTCGGTGCAACAGAATGACCACGTCCGCGTCCTGCTCGATTGACCCCGACTCGCGCAAATCGGATAGTTGCGGCCGCTTGTCGGTACGCTGCTCAGGGCCACGGTTCAGCTGGCTGACCGCGATCACCGGGCACTCGACCTCCTTGGCCAGCAGCTTGAGCCCACGAGACAGGTCCGCGACCTCCTGCTGACGGCTCTCGGTGCGTTTCGGTGAGGTCATCAGCTGCAGGTAGTCGACGACGATCATCTTCAGGTCGTGCCGCTGCCGTAGCCGCCGCGCCTTGGCCCTGATCTCCATCAGGTTCATGTTGGGCGTGTCGTCGACGAAGAGCGGTGCCTCACTGATCTCGCCCATCCGCCGGGCCAGCTTCGTCCAGTCGTCGTCGGATAGCTGACCGGAGCGCAGGACGTGCAACGGCACCTTCGCCTCGGCGGAGAGCAGCCGCATGACGATCTCCACCTTGCTCATCTCCAGCGAGAAGATCGCGCTGGCATGGCCGGCCCGGATCGCCGCGTTGCGGGCGAAGTCCATCGACGCGGTCGAGTTGTGCGTCGGGATCATCGTCCGGCCGGCGAGATACAGGTGATCGGGGTTGTCCACCGTGACGCAGCGCACCGGCACGCTCCGGACCGGTCGGACCGAGGTGATCCGTCGCTGCTGGTCGTCGTCGGTGTGGATGGTCACCGTGTAGACGGTGGATGGCGAGGTCATCCGGCCCTGGACGGTGGCCGCCGACACCGTGCAGTGCAGCCCGAGGCTCGCCACCAACTCGCGTACCGTCTCGACCATCGGACGCGAAGTGGTCCGGTACTCGTCCAGCCCGCCCGGGTTGCGGGTGCCGGCGGTGTCCAACAGACCGGCCAGCAGCGCCCGCCGCTGCCGCTCGGAACTCCGCAGGTACGCGTCCGGGATCCGCCGGTCGACCTGGCGGTGGTCGGCAGCCGGGTCACCACCGGCAAGATCGACCCCCAACTGGTACGGCGGCACCGGCAGGTCGTCGCGGTCGGGCAGCACCAAGGCACGGCAGTTCGTGACGGTGACGTCGAGGTGCTCCGCCGGTGACCGGTCGAGTAGCTCCAGGATCTCTTCGGTGGTCAGTACCTGGGTGGACCGTGCAGGTGCGGACTGGGCCGGTCGTGGCCCGGACCGGCCGGCCGGTGCCGGGGCGACAGCGGCCAGCGCCGCGGTGGCCGCTGCCGGTGCCGGCACGGCGGGCCGGTGCGTCACCTGCCAGAGGTGATCGCCGTCGGCGACGATGGCCGAGCCGTCGGAGAACTCGACCCGGAAGGACCGTCCGCCGAGCAGGACGGCAGAGGTGCCGACGACCGTGGTGGGTCGACCGGCGGCGTCGAGTAGTCGGTCACCGACCACGACCTCACCCATCGTGGTCCAGCCGGTCGGGGTGGGCAGCGGGGTGTCCAGCGCCAGCGCCTTGCCGAGGCCGGGCCGGCCGGCGACGATGATCAACTGCCCGGGGTGCAGCCCGTTGAGCAACCGGTCCAGGTCGGTGAACCCGGTGGGCACCCCGGTCATCATGCCGGCCTGGGCACCGACCGCCTCGATCTCGTCGAGGGTCGGCTGCAGCATGTCGGCCAGGACCGCGAAGTCCTCGCTGACCCGCCGTTCCGTGACGTCGTATACCGCCTGCTGGGCAAGGTCGACGACGTCGTCGATGTCCCGGCCGCCGCCGGCGGCCGAACCGTACCCGAGCTGCACGATCTTGGTGCCGGCCTCGACGATGCGGCGCAGCACCGCGCGCTCGGCCACGATTCTGGCGTAGTAGGAGGCGTTGGCCGCGGTGGGCACGCTCGCGATCAGGGTGTGCAGGTACGGCGCGCCGCCGATCCGGCCGAGGTCACCCGAGTTGGCGAGCGCGGCGGAGACGGTGATGGCGTCCGCCGGCTCGCCTCGCCCGTACAGGTCCAGCACCGCGTCGAAGACCGTGGCGTGGATCGGGCGGTAGAAGTCGTTCGGTTTGAGGATCTCCACGACGTCGGCGATGGCGTCCTTGGAGAGCAGCATTCCGCCGAGGACGCACTGCTCAGCGGCGACGTCCTGGGGTGGCGTGCGGTCGAAGGGCTCACCGCCGGTGGGTGGACCGGGTGGCTTGGCCGGCGGGCCGGGCGGGCCGGACGGGCGGGTCGGTGGCCGGGGCTCGGTCTGCAGGTCGTCCGTGATGGACATCCGGGCACCCCCCTTCACTACATCACTGCCGCGAACTGCGCGGGTACGACATCGTCTGCTCGTGCGTCGTCGACGACCTGCGGTCGGGCCCACCAGGGACCGGGCGACCGGGGGACGTCGCATCGGCGTGGGAGGGCTCCGGGAAACGATACGGACTTGCGGCGGCATGCCCAAACACGGCGGTGGATGAACCTCTGGACAAGCTGTGGACAGGAGGGCACAGGCTGTGCACAACCTTGTGCACAGCCTGTGGAAAACTCGCCGCCAACCCGAAGAGATACCCGCTGAGCTGGGACTTCGCGATCCACAGCCGGTGGACAAAAATCTGCGCCGGGCTGCCCACCGGGCTACCGGCTACTATCGGGCGGGAACTGATTCGCCGGCCCAGCCGATCACGGCTCGATAGCGAAGGGGCGAGGCTCCGGCGGTGGACTACCGGGACTGGGAGTACGGCGACCGCCCTCCACGCGAGCGGCGGTCGGCTGCCCGGTGGCCCGACGACACCGATGCCGACCCGGCTCCACGCTCTCGTCGGTCACGGCGCTACGACCCGGCCGAGGATGACGCGGCGCCCCGCGGCCGGCGCCGCTACGAGGACCGACGTGGCCGCGACGAGGACCAGCGCGACGGTGCCCGGCACCAGGCAGACCGGGGCAGCCCGGCGTCGGGCCGGTGGGCGCTGCCCGCCGGCCCGACGCCGCCAGCGGGTGAGCCGATCCACCGGGATCCGCCGGCTGGCCGGGCCGGGCGGCACCGCGACGAATCGTGGCAGATCCCCGAACAGCCGGTACGGAGCCGCCGGTCCCGTGCCCGTCCGGCGCTGCCAGCGGCCGGGCCTGAGATGGACGCCCCCGCCTGGGACCGGCCCCGGCGGGCACCGGGCCGGCGCCGCGCGGCCGAGGACCCTATCTCGGGCAGCCCTATCTCAGGTAGCCCCATCTCCGGGAACCCGATCTCCGGCAGCCCGGTGTCCGGCGATCCGGCGGGCTGGCGGCGCGAACCGCCGGGAAGCCGTGCCGGGCCGGTGTCGGGCGCTGGTCCGCTCGACCCGGACGGTCCAGCCACTGCGCCACCCGCGACCTGGTCGACCGCGCCGGCTCGGTGGTCGGCAGCGCCCAGTGATTTGGGTGACCCCGGTGACCTGGAGGGGTACGGCGGCCGCAGCCGTCGGTCGTCTCGTCGTGCCGGCCAGCCGTCCGATGCTGACCGGCCCGGTCGCCGACGGCGCGACCGCGACGACATCCGGCGTCGCCTCGACGACGACCACGCGGCACAGTGGTTACGCGACGACGAGCCCGCCAGCGGGTGGTCCGGTGGATCGGACCACACCGGCCAGTGGTCGAGGCGTTCCGACCCCACCAGCGGATGGTCCGGCGCGACGGACCACACCAGCGAATGGTCCCGGGGTGCCGACTACACCAGCGAATGGTCCCGGGCCACCGAGCGCACCGGCGGGTGGCCGCGAGAGCCTGACCAGGCCGGGCGATGGGACCGGCCGGCCCGTCGCGAGATCGACCCGCCCCGGCGGGAGTTCACTGACGAGACCGGCACCTGGCCGCGTACCGCGTCCTCGCCGCGGGCGATCGGCGCGGGCCCGGCGCAGCCGCCCACCCGCCGGGCTGGGGAGCGCAGCCGCAGGGCGTACCGCCCGGAACCGGTCGACAGCTGGCGCGAGATCGGCGACCAGACCGATCAGTGGCACCGGGGCGACGATCCGGAGAGCTGGCCGGCCGGTAGCCGCACCGGGGCACGCAAGAGACGCGCGGCCGAGGTCGGCGATGTCGACGACGTCCTTCCGCCGGTCGACCCGTGGCCGCAGGTCGAGCCGGGCCGGGAAGGCACCTTCTGGTCGGGAACCCGGCTGGCCGCGGACGACCCAAGGTGGGTGGAGACGCCGGCTTCGGCACCCCGGTCACCGATCGCCCTGCCGAGCGCGCCCCGCTCCCGGGTGCTGCCCGAGCAACGACCACGGCCGAGGTACGAGCCGCCGTCTCAGCGTCGGCTGACGTACCGGATCGACGACGAACTGATCGACGCCGACCAGGGCGGCTACTTGTCGTCGCTGCTGTACACGGCTGCCTGGTACGCCCTGCCGGTGGTGGCGTTTCTGATCTGGAGCCTCACCCTGGACGGCACCCCGGCGACCACCGACTGCGTCCTCGGGGTGGACGGCGACTGCCTCTCCGCTCGGGCGCAGGCGATCAACTCGCTGCTGGCCGCCGCGCCGGACTTCGCGTACGCGCTGATGATCTCGCTGGTCCTGGCGGTGTCGATCAGGTGGGTCAGCGGCACGTGGCGCGCCTCAAGTGTCGGCCTGGCGTCGGCAGTGATCGGCGGCGGCATGTCGACCGTGCTCGCCAGCGCAATCACCGGCCAGCCGATCGGTTGACGCCGGACCTACCGGGCGGCCCCGGATCCCCGACTGTTCGTGCTGTTCGTCGCGGGTGCCGTGCTCCTAGGATCGACCAGTGTTCAGCCGCAGCCGAAGGATCAACCTGACCGTGGTTGGGCCGCTGCTCGCCGGGCTGGTGACCGGGCTGGTGACCGGGTGCGGCGCGGCCGGCGACGGCTCGGCGGTCGGTGACGGTCCTCCTCCCAGTGGGGCGCAGCCTGGGGCGTCGTCCGCTACCACCGCGCCGGCCGCTGTCCCGTCGGACGGCACACCACCACCGTCCGGCGCGGCCGGGCTGGGCGCGGCCCCGGTGCCGCCGGAGGCTCCCGACCGGACGACGGCGGCCGGTCCGGCGGCCGGCAACCCGGATGGACGAGCTCAGGTGCCGGCGCGGGCCCGCGCGGTGGACACCAGCCGGCCGACCCGCACGATCGGCGACGGTACGCCGGCCAGTTGCACCTCCCAGGCGGTCGTCGCGGCGGTCGCAGCCGGCGGGATCATCACCTTCGCCTGCGGGCCGGAACCGGTGGTGATCACGATGGACCGGACGGCGAAGGTCCGCAACGCGGCGAGTCGACAGGTGGTGCTGGACGGTGGTGGGCTGGTCACGCTCAGCGGTGGTGGTAGACGACGAATCCTGTACATGAACACCTGTGACGAAGCGCAGGGCTGGACGACCTCGCACTGCAATGATCAGGACCATCCCGAACTGGTCGTACAGAACCTGACCTTTGCCGACGGCGATTCCACCGGTGAGCAGGTCGACGGTGGTGGCGGTGGCGCGATTTTCGTCCGGGGTGGCCAGTTCCGGGTGGTCAACTCCCGATTCGTCGGTAACCGGTGCGACCCGACCGGACCGGATCTCGGGGGCGCGGCGATTCGGGTGCTGGACCAGTGGCAGGACCAGCCGGTGTACGTGGTGCAGAGCACCTTCGGCGGGGCACCCGGCGACGGTGGGGCGTGTGCCAACGGCGGTGCGTTGAGCAGCATCGGTGTCTCGTGGATCGTGCTGAACAGCGTACTGACGCACAACTCGGCAGTCGGAAACGGTGCGAATCCGGCCAAGCCCGGCACACCGGGCGGCGGTAGTGGTGGGGCGATCTACGCCGACGGCAACCGGTTCACCGTCTCGATCGCCGGCACCGTCATCGCCGACAACGAGGCACGGGAAGGTGGCGGGGCCATCTTCTTCGTCAGCAACGACCGGTCCGGCACGCTCGAACTGACCGACTCGGTGCTGCGCCGCAACACCAGTCACGGTTTCGCCACCGCCGGCTACCCGGGCATCTTCTACCTCGGGTCCGGGGATCCGGTCGTCGTCGACAGCACGCTGCGCTGAGCCTGGTTCAGGGGCCACACCGTCTGATGTGACCCCTGAGCCGGATGTCTCGCTCGCCGTGCCGGCCCGGAGCTACCTGGCCTGCAGCACGCTGAGGTCGAACTTGGCGGTGACGTCCGGGTGCAGCTTGACCTTCACCGGGTAGGTGCCGACCGACTTGATGTGGCCGGGCAGCTCCAGCCGCCGCCGGTCCAGGGCCGGACCGCCAGCGGTACGGACGGCGTCGACGACCTCGGCCGGGGTGACCGAGCCGAACAGTCGACCGCCTTCACCGGCCCGGGCGGTCAGGGTGACCTTCAGGCTCTCCAGCTGACCCTTGACCTCGTTGGCGTGCCCAAGGTCGCGGATCTCCCGGGCGGAACGGGCCCGCTTGATCGAGGTGACCTGCTTTTCGGCACCCTTGGTCCAGGAGATCGCGAACCCCTGGGGCAGCAGGTAGTTACGGCCGTAGCCGTCCTTCACCTCGACGATGTCCCCGGGGGAACCGAGCCCAGACACCTCCTGCGTGAGGATGATCTTCATATCGGTGCCTCCGCTCAGCGGGCCGTCGTGGTGTACGGCAGGAGCGCCATCTCGCGGGCGTTCTTGACCGCACGGGCGATCTGTCGCTGCTGCTGGGAGGTCACTCCGGTCACCCGCCGGGCACGGATCTTGCCCCGGTCGGAGATGAACTTGCGCAGCAGCGCGGTGTCCTTGTAATCGATGTAGGTGATCCCGTCCTTGTCGAGCGGGTTCACCTTCTTCTTCGGCTTGCGAAGTGCCGCAGCCTTGGCCATTGCTCGTGCTCCTGGTTTGCGATCGCGGGCGTTGGAAGCCATATCAGAATGGAGGTTCCTCGTCGAAGTTCCCGCCGCCCGAACGGGCGGACGAGGCGGCCGGCGCAGCCGGCGCGGCCGTGGCCCATGGGTCGTCGAAGCCGCCGCCCTGGTTGCCTCCGCCGCCGGAGCCGCCGAAGCCTCCGCCGCCGGAGCCGGAGCGGGACATCTTCTGCACCTTCGCCGTGGCGTACCGCAGCGACGGGCCGATCTCGTCGACTTCCAACTCGATGACGGTCCGCTTCTCGCCCTCACGGGTCTCGTACGACCGCTGCCGCAGCCGACCCGAGACGATCACCCGGGCACCCCGCTGGAGCGACTCGGCGACGTGCTCCGCCGCCTGGCGCCACACCGTGCAGGACAGGAAGAGCGGCTCGCCGTCCTTCCACTCGCCGGAGGCTCGGTCCATGTACCGGGGGGTGGAGGCCACCCGGAACTTGGCGACCGCCGCTCCCGACGGGGTAAAGCGCAACTCAGGGTCATCGGTCAGGTTGCCGATGACCGTAATGGTGGTATCTCCTGCCATGACCATCTCCTCGCGCACTCGGTCAACGTCCTCGTCACCAGGCTGCCAGAGCCGTGTGACAGGACCGACGAGGGCTGTCGGGTGGACCGGTGGGACGCGGTCAGCGCGTCTCCGGCCGAATGACCTTGGTGCGCAGCACCGACTCGTTGAGTCGCAGCTGGCGGTCCAGCTCGGCGACAGCATCCGGGGTGGCCTGCAGGTCGATGACCGCGTAGATGCCTTCCGCCTTCTTGTTGATCTCGAAGGAGAGGCGACGGCGGCCCCAGACGTCGAGCTTCTCGACCGAGCCTCCGGCGGTGCGGATCACGTTGAGGTACGTGTCGAGCGAGGGCGCGACCGTGCGCTCCTCGAGGCTGGGGTCGAGGATGACCATGATCTCGTAATGACGCAAGACGTACTCACCTCCTGTGGGCTGACGGCCACGGTCCTTCCGTGGCAGGAGGTCCAGCGTCGTGACGCCGACGACCAGTCAGGCAACTGACGCCAGCGCAACCGGACAAGGATAGCCGGCTGAGCGCACCAGCCGCGGGGCGCCCCCTGTCCGCATTCTTTGGGTGGGACCTGGGGAGGAACGACCACACCGACGAGGTTGGACGTGAGGCGCCCCGCGGAGCCTGTGCAGTTGTGCGCTGGTCAGGGCAGGTGTTTGAACTTCTGCCCGTGTTGCACAACTATAACCCTTATTGCTGCTACAGACACGCCAATCACAGCAATTAGCGCAAGGAGCGCTAATAGTCCGATTGGATGATCTTGTCCGGTCAGACCGGCGAGCCAGGGGGCCGCCACGCCCTCCGCGAGCGACAGTTCGATCGGCACGTCCTCTCCCAGCACGAACGGTGGCGCCGGTCCCGGCACGAAGACGAGGACGAAGACCTCGGTGTCTCCGCCGATCGGCGGAGACACCGAGCCGGTTCTCTACCGGGAGCAACGACCGCGATCGGTGACGGTGACGCGGCCGGCTCGCCGGGCGGCCGGCCCACGTCCACCGGTACGAACCGGTGGACGCACGAACCGCCGGTGTCCGGATCGTCAGGCTTGCCACGTAGGCTCGGCCCATGCGTATCGGAGCACACGTCGACCCCAGCGACCCGCTCACCGCAGCCGCCGACCGACGGGCAGACGCGGTCCAGTTCTTCCTCTCCGACCCGCAGGGCTGGAAGGCCCCGCAGCCACGCACCGACGCGGATCAGCTGACCAGCTCGGACGTGGACCGGTACGTGCATGCTCCGTACGTGATCAACGTCGCCACCTCGAACAACCGGATCCGGATTCCGAGTCGCAAGCTCCTGCTGAGCCATGCCACCGGTGCCAGCCAGGTAGGGGCGAAGGGTCTGATCGTGCACGGCGGCCACGTCAGCCGGGGCGACGACGCAGCGGTGGGTTTCGACAACTGGCGCAAGACCTTTGCCTACGCACGGGACCAGGGCGGATTCCCGGTGCCGGTGCTGATCGAGAACACCGCAGGCGGCGAGAACGCCTGCGCCCGACGGTTCGACGCGCTGGCCCGACTGTGGGACACGATCGGCGAGTTCGGGCCGGGTTTCTGTCTGGACACCTGCCACGCCCACGCCGCAGGTGAGGAGCTGCTCGGCATCGTCGACCGGGTCAAGGCGATCACCGGCCGGATCGACCTGATCCACGCCAACGGGTCCAAGGACGCCTTCGACAGCAGCCGGGACCGCCATGAGAACCTCCAGGCCGGCATGATCGACCCGGAACTGATCGTCGCGGTGATCCGATCCGCCGACGCACCGGTCATCGTCGAGACTCCGGGTGGCGCCGACGGCCAGGCTGCGGACATCGCCTTCCTGCGAGATCGGCTGGGGCAGCAGGATCGGGCCCGATGACCGGCAAGCGGGCAGCCGCCGACGGCGACCGGGCCAGCACGGCCGACCCGGTCCGCCCCGACCCGGCATCGACCAACGGCACCGAACAACAGCTCGACGAAACGACGGTGGGTCGGCCGGAGGCCGAGCCGGTCACGATTGACGACCCGCCGCAGACCAAGGTCGAGCCGACCGACGACCCGCCGGAAACGGAGGCCGAGCCGGCTGCCGATCCGTTCGCCGCGTTCGGTCCCGCGCCGGAGCATCGGCCGGGTCGGCTGGTGCGGGCCCGCCGGGCCGTCGTCCGGGTACTGATCCACGAATGGAGCCTGGCCACCGTCGCGGCGCTCGTCGTCGCGGTGGCGATGACCTGGCCCACGCTGCGCTACCCGCTCTACACAATCCCCCAGGACACCTGGGATCCGACCTTGCAGGCCTGGCAGATGGCCTGGTCCGGGCATATCCTGCTGACCGACCCTACCCAGCTGTGGCAGTCGAACACCTTCTACCCGCAGTCGTGGAGTTTCGCCTTCTCCGACACCCTGCTCGGCTACGCACCCGCCGGCATGATCGGAGACGGGCCGGTGGCGGCGGTCCTGCGCTACAACATCATCTTCGTGCTGGCCCACGCGCTGGCGGCGCTCGGCGCGTACGCGCTGATCCGGCAGCTCGGCGCCGGGCGGACCGCGGCAGCCGTCGGTGCGGCCGGCTACGCGTACGCGCCATGGCTGCTGTCCCAGGCCGGGCACCTGCACATCGTCTCCAACGGCGGCATCCCGTTGGCGCTGGCCATGCTCGCCCGGGGACACGGCTGGTCGCTCCGGTACGGCTACCGACCGCAGCGGCGCAGCGTCAGCTGGGCGTTGGCCGGCTGGCTGACCGCAGCATGGCAGGTCAGCCTCGGTTTCGGCATCGGACTGCCGTTCATCTACATCCTGGCCGTCACCTGCCTGGTCTCGCTGGCCATGTACCTGGTCCGGCGTACCTGGTTCTGGCCGCAGCGGAAGCCGTTCGGAGCCGTACTGCTGCTCACCGACCTGGCCGGCGGCGCGCTGTTCACCGCCGTCGGGGTGCTGCTGGCGATCCCGTACTTCCGGGTCGCCGAACTGCACCCGAACGCCGCCCGGACCATGGCCGACCTGGCCGCGTACTCGCCGCCGGTGTCCGGGTTCTTCACCGCGCCGGCGGAGTCGCTGATCTGGGGCGACCGGCACGCCGATGCCCGCGCGGCACTGCCCTGGCACCCGGAGATGACCCTGTTGCCCGGCTTCGTGCTGTACGCGCTGGCGCTCGCCGGGCTGGTGTTGTCCATCTGGACCTGGCGGCAACGGCTGTTGCTGCTCGCCGGGGTGCTGCTCACCGGGATCCTGGCGATGGGCAGCAGCTTCTTCGGCGGCACCTACAGCTACGGTCTGCTCTTCGAGTACGTACCCGGCTGGGACGGAATCCGCACACCGGGCCGGATGATGCTGTGGACCACGCTGCTGCTGGCGATCCTCGCCGCCGGCGCGGTGGCGGCGTTCGTCGGCCGAGTCGACGACATCGCCCGGCAACGGGTCACCGAACGGCCCGGCGCGCTGCTGCGGCTGGCTACCCTGCTGCCCCTGCTGCTGGTCCTGGTGGAGGGACTGAACGTCACCCCGCACCCGGTGGTGCCCGAGCAGCCGCAGATCATGCGGGTCGACGACGGTCCGATCCTGGTGCTGCCCAGCAGCCAGAATCTCGACCAGCACGTGATGCTCTGGTCGACGACCCGGTTCCAGCCGGTGGTGAACGGCGGCAGCGGCTTCACTCCGGACCAGTTGGCCGAGGTACGGGAGATCACCCGGACGTTCCCCGATCAGTCCAGCATCGGGTACCTGCGGGAGTTGGGCGTGCGTATCGTGGTGCTCCGGCGTGACGAGGTGCCCGGTACGCCGTGGCAGACCACCATCGACCTACCGGTTGACGGGCTCGGCATCGACCGAGTCGACATCGGCGACACCGTCGTCTACCGACTGTGATCCACCGGCGGCCGGCCGGGGTTCGCGTTCGTCGTTGAACCAGCGGCGGACCTTGGCCACCCAGTCGGCGTCCGGCGCGCCGTCGAAGACACCGCCGTCCGGGTCGTCGGAGTAGTTGCGGCGCACCACGTCCCGCTCCGGGTGAAGGATGTCGCGGATCACGAACACGCACAGCGCCACCACTGTCCCGAGCCGCAGCGTGGCGGCCAGCACGAAGACCCCGTCGGGAATGACCTGACTGCCGGTCGCGGTGCCGAGCAGCTGCCCGTAGAAAGCAAGGAAGTACCCGACCTCGGCGGCCTGCCAGGCGAGGAAGGCACCCCAGCGCGGCCGGGCCAGCACGATCAACGGCAACAGCCACAGGGTGAACTGCTGTGACCAGACCTTGCTGAAGATGAGGAACGCGGCGACCACCAGGAAGGCCAACGCGGCCAGCCGGGGTCGACGCGGCGCGAGCACGGCCAACGCGCCGACACCGAGGCAGGCCAGGCCGAACAGGACGTACGACAGGGTGTTCAGCGTCGGAATGTTGTCGCCGAGCCACTGGAACGGACCCTGACTGCCGGGCGCGCCGCCGGCCCACTTGCCGTCCAGGTAACGTCCGATGTACCACAGCGTTCCCCAGTCGATCGGCCGTTCGGAGTTGAGTTCGAAGAACCGCCGCCACCCGTCGTGGGCGAAGAGGTAGACCGGCAGGTTGACCGCGACCACGGTGCCGACCGCCGCGACGATCGCGGTGACGGTGGCCCGGATCCGGCCCGACCGCAGGCCGAGGACGAGGATCGGTCCGAGCAGGAACAGCGGCCACATCTTGGCGGCACCGCCGATGCCGAGCAGGACGCCGGCGAGCAGCGGACGCTGCCGAACCCAGGCGAACAGGCCGAACATCGCGAACCCGATCGGCAGCATGTCCCAGTTGACGGTGGCGGTCAGCACCAGCGCAGGGGCGAGGGCGAACATCGCGGCGTCCCACGGCCGGCGGCGGCGCAGGGCGAGGATCGCCGCCACGGCGGCCACCCCCAGCGCGCAGAGCACCAGGGCGTTGGCGTTGTAGAACCACATCGCCTGGTTGAGCTCGGGTCGGTCTGTGCCGAGCGCGTGCACCGGCAGCCCGATCGCCCCCATGAAGTAGCCGGTCACCACCGGGTACTCGACGGGATGGTCGAGGTAGGGGACCTTGCCTTCGTTGAGCCCCTCGGCGTAGTAGAGGGCGAGCACGTCGGTGTA
The DNA here is from genome assembly GCF_048060215.1 of Micromonospora sp. LOL_021. NCBI lineage: Bacteria > Bacillati > Actinomycetota > Actinomycetes > Micromonosporales > Micromonosporaceae > Micromonospora > Micromonospora sp. LOL_021. The sequence goes on from NZ_JBHMIN010000004.1 coordinate 59,253, forward strand.
GCAGAACCGGGTGTACTGGATGTTGTCCTGCCAGGCGCCGTCCATGCAGGGCGACTTCTGTACCCAGTGCGCGGCGAGACTGAGGCAGATCAGGGCGAGGACGATCCGGGCGGCGGTCCAGAACCGACCGGGCCGACCAGCGGCACGGTCCTGCCCGGCGGCGTGCCCGCCCAGCGGGCCACCGATTGCTTCGGAGAGGCCGCGGACGAACCGGTCAGCGCGCGACGGGTGGTCGACGGGCGGCCGCTCGACCGTCTCGCCCTCGGCTGCGGTGGCCGGTCCAGGTTGCTTGGCCCGCTCAACTCCATCGATACCGTTCGGCCGCTGCACGCTCATGAACAGGCATCCTGCCGTACTCGACCTGCTTTCGTCTGCCCAGGACCGGCATGTCGAGTTCACCGATGTACCGCGCCGGCCGGTGACCAGGTCAGTTGACCTGGTCACCGGCCGGCGCGGTGGTTGGTGATCTACGTCCGTCGATCAGCGTGTCGGCGGCGGCAGCGTCGGCGGCACCGTGGTGCCGCCGGCACCACCGCCGAAGTCGAACCCGATGCCGCCGTCGCCACCCTGGTCGTCACCGTCGTTCGGGTCAGCCCCGTTACCAGGAGTTCTGGTGGGGTTACCGGCGCCGTCGTCGCCCTGGTCGCCGTCGTTGTTCCCGTCGTTGTTCCCGCCGCCCGGGCAGAACAGGTCGCCCAGCGGACCGTCACAGATCCCGCCCTGTCCCGGCTGTCGCGGATCCGGCGGCGGCGGGGCCGGAGACTTGCCGTTGCCGGCGTCGACGCTGCCGATCTCCCGGGCAGCCGGGAACTGTTCGACGTCCATCCCCTTGTGTGCCTCGTTCATAAAGCGCTGCCAAATGGTGGCGGGCAGTCCGCTACCACCGATCTTGTTGTTGTTCTTGTCGCGGATCGCCTTGCGGTCTCCGACGTTGCCGACCCACACCGCCGTCGCGATCTGCGGGGTGTAGCCGACCATCCAGGCGTCGCCGTTCTCGCCGCTGGACTCGTTGAGCTCCCAGGTGCCGGTCTTGCCGGCGACCGGACGCCCGCCGTTGAGGTCCTTGCCGATGTTGTCCGGGATCTGGGTCAGCACGTCGGTCAGGTCCGCCACGACCTCCTGCCGGATCCGCTGCTCCGGCTTGAGCTGCTCGCCTCCGGCCGTCACCCATTCGCCGCTGACCAGGTTCTTCTTCTCGACCGATATCACGAAGTGGGCCTTGTTGTAGACCCCACGGTTGGCGAACGTCGCCACCCCGTTGGCGTGGTCGAGCACCGTCACCGGGTACTGCCCGTACCCGACCACGTTGAAGAACGGCGACGGGGCGACCTCCTTCGGGTCGGCCGTGGTCAGGTCGTACGGCTTGTTGTCGGCGGTGTTCCACATGGTGGCGACGCCGGCCGCCTTGGCCATGCCGACCACCTTGTCGGCGCCGATCTGCTCGGTGACGTGGTAGAAGGGCACGTTGTAGGACTGGACGGTGGAGAAGTCCAGCGAGCACCACTCGCCGCAGCTGGCGTTCCGGCCGGCGTTCTGCACCTGAATCTCGGTGCCCTCGACCTTGAACGGCTTGGCCGTCCAGTGCGAGTCGACCGAAATGTCGTTGTCCAGGGCGGCGGCCAATGTGTAGATCTTGAATGTCGAGCCGGGCGAGTGGCCGCCGGTCCACTGGCCGTTCTCGTAGTTGCGGCCGGCGTAGTCGTGCCCGGTGCCGTTGTCGCCGCCGAAGTAGGCGAGCACCCGGCCGGTCTCCGGATCGATCGCGACCATCGCCGCCATCAGGTTCTCCGGCTGGCCCTCCATGGCCGACCCCTTGGCCTTACGCCAGATCGCCTTCTCCGCGGCGTCCTGCATCTTCGGGTCGATCGTCGTGACGACCCGGTAGCCGCCCTGCCGCAGCTCCTGTGAGCAGGTGTCCGGTGTGCAGATGCCCATCTGCACCATCTCGTCGCGGACGTAGTTGATGACGTTGCCCTCGGGGGTGTTGATCCCGCAGTCGATGATGCAGCTGTTCGGGTCGATTTCCCGAATCTCCGGATACTCGGTCGGTCGCTCGGCCTCGGGCAGCCAGCCCATCTCGACCATGCCACCGATCACGTACTCCCAGCGGGCCTTGGCCTCGCCCTCGTTGACCGCCGGGTCGTAGCCCTGGTGCCCGGTCGACGCGTCCGGCTCCGGCTGCTTGATCACCGCTGCGATCACCGCGCCCTCGGCGACCGACAGGTCGGCGACCGACTTGCCGAAGTACTGCTGCGCGGCGGCCTCGATGCCGTAGGCACCGCGGCCGAAGTAGATGGTGTTCAGGTAGAAGCCCATGATCTCGGACTTGTCGTACCGGTCGGTGAGTTTCGAGGCCAGCACCGCCTCGCGGACCTTCCGGGCGTAGGAGACCTCCTGCAGGTCCATCGCGTTGCGGGCGTACTGCTGGGTGATCGTCGAGGCACCTTGCCGGGTGCCGCCGGTGAAGTTGTTCCAGGCCGCCCGGGCGATGCCGACGTAGTCGACGCCGGAGTGCTCGTAAAACTTGCGGTCCTCGGCGGAGGCCACCGCCCGCTGCACGTGCTCCGGGATCTGGTCGACGGTGACGAACACCCGGTTGAACTCGCCCAGCTTGGCGATCCGGGTGGTGCCGTCGCTGGCGTACATCGTGCTGGCCAGCGGCAGCGGCAGCTCCTCGGGCAGGGTGACCGTCGTCGAGTAGTAGGTGCCGCCAACGACCGCACCGCCGGTGAGCATGATCAGGACCGCGAACGACGCGATCAGCAGGTTGATCCGCCGACGCTGCTTGGCCCGTTTCGCCGCGGCAGGGTCGCCGCTGCGCCCGCCCCGGCCACGGCGTCCCGGTCCGGACGGGCCACCCGGACCGCCGGGACCACCCGGACCGCCGGGACTACCCGGACCGCCGCCGAACCCACCGGCCGGCGAGACCGGTCGTACGCTGGCCCGCCCGACGGTCGCCCGGCCGACTCCGGCGCGGCCAGCGGCACCACCGACCGAGGCGCTGCCACCGACCGGGGCGCCGCCGCTGACCGGAGCACGGCCACCGACCGAGGCCCGACCGGCTGGGCCGCCGCTGACCGATGCGCTGCCCACCGACGCTCGTCCGGCGGAGGCCCGTCCGGCGGAGGCGCCGCTGACCGGAGCACGGCCACCGACCGAGGCTCGACCGGTACCGGGGTTGGCCGGTCCGCCGTGCCAACCTGCTTCGGAGTCGTCCCGCGCGGAGTGGCCGCGGGCCGGCCCGGCGTCGTCCGCCCCGGCCCAGTGGTAGTCATCCGGCTCGGATCCGTATCCGCCACCGCTGCCTGGACTGTAGGCACGCCCGTGGGCGGAGTTGGGGTCGCCGTACGAGTTCATGTGTCACACCCTGCCGGTTGCGGTGGTGCGCTCCAGCGCCACCACCGGTCTGCCGTGAGTTGGCCCACTACCGGTGCCGGAGCGACACCAGCAGCCGAAAGCCACTTCATCAGAAATATCGTGACTTGTCCGGTTAACCAGTAACGTTGCCCTGCCTACTCTCTGGTGCCTACGCAGCGACCGGGCAATCAGGTTCACCGTTGGGCCTCTCGCCTTCGTTTGGTCATCGATGGACGGCCGCCGCCGGACACGGCGACCGCGTCGTCAGCCTCGCCGTCGCCGCCGGCGGCGCCTAGTCCGTCCCGGCCGAGAAGATACTGCTCCACCAGGTGGTTCCAGTTGCAGACGCGACACACCTCGACGACGTACACCTGGAACTCACGCAGCGTCATCGCCAGCAGCGACAACTCGGCCCGGTTTCGGGCCTGTCCGGCAGACTGCTTCAGCTCATCGCCATAGATGTAGTGCACGTGGGTCAGGTTCTCGCGGTGACAGATCGGGCAGCTCTCGTCGGTCGGCTCGCCGTGGAACCGGGCAGCGCTCTTCAGGTAAGGCGAGGCATCACAGACCTCGTGGCTGCTCACCCGGCCGGAGAACACCTCGCGCAGCACGGCTCGCCGCTGAAGCGAGTAGTCGACGACCTGACGCTGCGAACGCATGGCCACGAGCGTACGCGGTCCCCGCTGACCTTGGCGACCACGGTCACGATCAGTAGCCGACCGTACGCAAGGAACCATTTGCCCGGTGTCTGGTTTCCGTCTACCGTGTCGATGTATCGGCTCGATACATCGAGTCGACGAAGCCGGGTAGACCACGAGGTAGGAGGGGCAGCGTGCTCGAACTCGCCATCCTCGGCCTGCTTCAGGAGTCCCCTATGCACGGTTACGAGCTCCGCAAGGAACTCACCGCCAAACTCGGGGCGATCCGTGCCGCGATCAGCTACGGCTCGCTCTACCCCACCCTGCGCAGGCTGCAGGCCAACGGCCTGATCGCCGAAGCCGACGACCCCACGACCGCCGACGCGGAGATCCCGGCGCTGACCAGCCGCCGCGGCCGGGTCGTCTACACCATCACCGCCGAAGGCAAGGAACGGTTCGCCGACCTGATCGCCCAGACCGGCCCGGAGACCTACGAGGACACCGGGTTCGGCGTGCACTTCGCCTTCTTCTCCCGGACCGACCGGGCCACCCGGCTGCGGATCCTGGAGGGGCGGCGGCGCAAGATCGAGGAGCGCCGGGAAGGGCTCCGCGAGGTGCTCGGCCGAGCCGCGGAGCGGCTCGACGCGTACACCCTCGAACTCCAGCGGCACGGACTCGACGCCTGCGAACGCGAGGTCCGGTGGCTGGAGGAGCTGATCGCCAGCGAGCGGTCCGGCCGGGCCCCACGCACCGGCCACCCTGATCCCATGAAGTTCGAACCCGCAGAGAACGATCCGCCCCCGCCTGGACAGACCAGGGAGGCTCCGCCCGGACAGCCCGGAGACGAGCCGGAGCGGCCGTGAAGAACAAGAAGGAGGCAAACGCGATGGGCTCCGTCCGCGTCGCCATCGTCGGTGTCGGAAACTGCGCCTCGTCCCTGGTCCAGGGCGTGGAGTACTACCGCAACGCCGACCCCAACGACCGCGTCCCGGGTCTCATGCACGTCACCTTCGGCGACTACCACGTCTCGGACGTGGAGTTCGTCGCGGCGTTCGACGTGGACGCCAAGAAGGTCGGCATGGACCTCGCCGAGGCGATCAACGCCAGCGAGAACAACACCATCACCTTCTGCGACGTACCGCCCACCGGGGTGCTGGTGCAGCGTGGCCCCACCCTCGACGGTGTCGGCGAGTACTACCAGGAGGTCATCCAGGAATCCGACCAGCAGCCGGTCGACATCGCCCAGGCGCTGCGCGACGCGCGCGCCGAGGTAGTCGTCTGCTATCTGCCGGTCGGCTCCGAGCAGGCCGCCCGGCACTACGCGCAGGCCGCCATCGACGCCGGTTGCGCCTTCGTCAACGCCCTGCCGGTGTTCATCGCCTCGGACCCGACCTGGGCGCAGAAGTTCACCGACGCCGGGCTGCCGATCGTCGGCGACGACATCAAGAGCCAGGTCGGCGCGACCATCGTGCACCGGGCACTGGCCAAGCTGTTCGAGGACCGGGGCGTCGAGCTGCTGCGCACGTACCAGCTGAACTTCGGCGGCAACATGGACTTCATGAACATGCTGGAGCGCACCCGGCTGGTCTCCAAGAAGATCTCCAAGACCCAGTCGGTGACCTCCCAGGTGCCGCACGAGATGGCCAAGAGCGACGTGCACATCGGCCCGTCCGACCACGTGCCGTGGCTCGACGACCGCAAGTGGGCGTACATCCGGCTGGAGGGCCGCTCGTTCGGCGACACCCCGCTGAACGCCGAACTCAAGCTGGAAGTCTGGGACTCGCCCAACTCCGCCGGCGTGATCATCGACGCGCTGCGCGCCGCGAAGATCGCCCTCGACCGGGGCGTCGGCGGGCCGGTCCTGTCGGCCTCGTCCTACTTCATGAAGTCGCCGCCGGAGCAGTACGCCGACCACGACGCCCGCCAGGCCGTCGAGGACTTCATCGTCAACAAGATCGAGCGCTGATCCCGGCAGATCGCCGACAGATCGGCACCTCGCGTCACCGGGCGGTCCCGCTGTAGCGGGGCCGCCCGCGCCGCGTCGGGCAGGTGCTGTCCGACGCCGCTCAGGTCCATGCCTGGCGCAGCGCTACCGCCGCCTCCAGCTCCAGCAGGTGCCGTTTGCGGGGCAGCCCACCGCCGAAGCCGACCAGCTTGCCGCCGGCTCCGACGATCCGGTGGCAGGGCACGATCACCGGGATCGGGTTGCGGTTGCAGGCCACCCCGACCGCCCGCGCCGCCTGCGGGTCGCCCACCGCCGCGGCGACCGCGCCATAGGTCTCGGTCTGGCCGTACGGGATGTCGGTCATCCGCCGCCACACGGCCCGCTCGAACTCCGTGCCGCGCCGCACCGACAGCGGCACCGTGAACCCGGTGGACGCACCGGCGAAGTAGCCGCCCAGCTGGTCGAGCGCCGTGCGCAGCATCGGGTCCGTCGGCGCGGTGTCGACCACCTCGTCGGTACGCCCGAACAGCACCCGGCACACGCCGACGTCGTCCACCGCCACCGAAAGCTCACCGATCGGTGAGTCCAGCACCGCCCATCGCATCCGCCGATTGTCCGCCCGTCGGCTGTCGAGCCGGGTCACCGGGTGCGGGCGGCACCGCAGCCGACATGAACAGGGCCACCTCGTCGGCGTACGGCGGCGGGTAGCGGGTGGTGTCGATACCGGTCAGGGTGAAACCGAGCCGGCGGTACGCGCGTACCGCCGCGACGTTGACGTTCTGGGTCTCCAGCCAGATCTCCCGGGCACCGTTCTCCCGGGCGGTGACCTGTGCGATGCCGATCAGTTCCCGGGCCACCCCGCGCCGACGGTACGTCGGGGCCACGTGCAGCTCGTTGACCACCTGCCGCCCGTTCCACCGCTGGTAGGTGGTCGCCATGAAGCCGGCCGGCTGGTCGTCGGCGATCGCGAGCGCGTACAGGTCCCACGGCCGACCGCCCTCGGTGACTCCTTCGGTCAGGTCGTACCGTTTGCGCACCGGCGGCGACACCGGGACCTCCCGCAGCGTAAACCCGTTGTCACGGGCGACGACGTGGTACATCGAGGTGGCGACGAACGATGTGTCGAGTAGCCGGATCGCGGCCAAATCGGCGGTGGTCAGCACCGAGCGGACGAGCACCTGCACCCACCGATTGTCCCACCGGGCCGGCGGCTGGACGGCCCGTCCGGTCCCCGCCGTCGTCACCTGGCACGCAGCGCGACCGGCATTCGGACCTGCGCTCGGTAAGATCTTTTTCAGCCGATGAACCGCAACCGCTCCCGGGTGCCGTCCGGGTAGGTGATGTGCAGGGCACCGCCCTCACGTTCGACCGCATCGAGGATCGCGTCGTAGAGCAGCACCGACCGGTTGAGGATGTCGGTCTTGGAATCGCCGGTCTCACCTGCGATCCTCTCTAAGGCCGAGATCGCCCTCGGAGTGAAGTTCGCCGTCACGCGGGTCAGCGCTCCGACTGCAGCGGTCCCGCCTGCGGATGATTCTTCGCGGCGGCCTCCAGTACCGGTGTGGTCGGTCGAACCGTTCGAGGGCCGATCCGATCCGGCCGACCGCACTCCGTCAGGAGCATTTGGTAGTGGACTCATGACTGCTTGTCTCCTTTGCGCGACGAGCTGGTCACGGACGTCGTCCCGACAATCAGGACACTGGGCCCTGCGCACGACACTACTCAGGGTAACCGAACGGGCGTACGTTGTAGATGATGCCACATCTGCATCGAATATGTGCCCCTCTTACGTACGAGTGATGCACCTCAGACACACGATCTGACATCCGCCAACCTGCTAGATCTTGGTCTGGTCAAGTTAGCGCCTCCTGAGTTGCGAATCAATCTCGAGTTCTACATCCCACAGCCCGTGACCACGACAGGTGGACCTCCGGCTTCACCCAGAGCGGTTGAGTGCGCTCCACAGCGGGCCAGCAGGGATCGACTCGATGGTCACTCAGGAAGAAGACTACGGTGCGTGATGTTGAGATCACCTCGGGATCGAACGGATTGTGGCAGCAAGATACGTGCTTCATGCGTGTATCGTCAGCGTGTCGCGCGCCTCAGGGAGCACTCTCAGTTGCATAGACTGCTACACGAAGACCGATCACGTTCAGTTCACTTCTGCTACGAGGATGCGAGAAGTACGGATGGCAGACGGAGCCCAGCGGGACACCCGGGAGATCGACCTCGCACACGAGGAGCCCAGCGCCAAGGCTGAACAGGTCCCGATACAGCCCGACAAGATGATGGTCACCGCTCGCAATCACTTACTGACCCTGAGTGGCGCTGTTGAAGTCAAGGGACAACTCCACCAAACGATCAACCTGGCGATTGTCTGCGCGTCGACTCTGCTCACCACGGTCGTGGCGGCCGTAGTGTGCCGCGCGGCATCCGTGCCGTACTGGTGGCTGACCCTGGCAGCGGCGGCTCTGGCCGGGGTCTGCGTCTTCCTCGTCGGGCTGCGTCTCCTGGCACCGACGCCCCACCCGCGCGCAGGAGCCGGCCGGCGCTCCGGCCGACCAGGCTGACCGCCCTCGGCGCCCGCCATCTGTCGACGGCGTCCCCGATTCCATCAGGAAGGATCCCACTAATGTCCCAGACCCGGGTACTTGACCTGAAATTGGACCGACGGTGGCGGCTCCAGGTCACCTGGGGCCCACGACGGCTCCTCCGTGAGGACTACGTCGAGAGCATCATCGTGGACAGCGACCACGAGCTGCGGTCACAGCTGATGTCACTTGCGTCCGACCCGTGGGTGCAGGACATCCATTGCGAGCGCTACTACGGAACCTGGCCGGCGCGGCGCTACCGGACAGCGGACTGCTGAGCGGATCGGTCACCCGACGGTCAGCGCTTGGACATCTCTGCGGTGTAGAGCGTCGTACGCTGCGTCATGGTGTCGCCGTCGCACTGGTAGCTGGCCGGGTCGAACTCGACGACCAGGGCCTGGCTCTCCGAGTCGACACCCGAGGCGCTCAACGTGACCGTGCCGTCCGCGTCGACGTCGCTGAAGGAAACCGTGCCGTCCAGGGCACGGAAGCTGTAGGTGATCCGTCCGCTGATGGTGAGGGTGACGACGGTCCCGGCTACGAATCCTTCGAAGGTGGTGCCGTCGCCGTAGTCGGTGGTGCCCGACCCGTCCTCGCGCAACTCGACCCGGGCACCGGTGCCGACGCCGCTGAACCTGGTCTTGCCGAACGGCTCTTCCAGCGCGATGTCCTCCTCGTACGAGTCCACCTGCCAGGTGCCGACCACGCAGGGGTCGACCAGCGGCGAGGCTTTCCTCGGAGTCGGCAAGGCGCTGGAAGTCGCGGACGCGCTGGGGCTCGGATCGGCTGTGACCCGGTTGCCGTCGCCAATGCCGCGGACCGCGATCACCACGCCGATCGCCGCCACCAGCACGACGAACGTCGCGCCGAGGGCCACCAGCGGGACCAGGTAGGACCGACCGCGGTCGGGCGGCTGCGGCGCCATCGGGTAGCCCGGATAGCCCGGCGCGCCGCTGCCCGGGTAGCCGGGCGGCGCACTGCCGGGGTAGCTGGGTCCCCCACTGCCGGGATAGCTCGGCGCACCGCTGCCGGGGTAGACCGGTGCCGGCGGCTGCTGCGGCGGGTGTCCGGGGTAGCCGGCCGGGCTGGACGGAACGCCGCGGAACGTGCCGCACTGGAGGCAGTAGCCGGCCTGGTTGACGGACGTACCGCCGCAGACCGCACACGGCTGCATCTGGGCCCTCCCGGTTGATCAGCTGTCGGTGGCGCGCGACCGCCAGCAAGATCGCCGCACCCGTCCGTCCTGCGACGGTAGTCGAGCGGCACAACGCCCGGTAACCACCGGTCCGGGCGCGACGGATGGCTAACCGGCGTCGGGCAGGATCCCTTCGGCCCGTGCCCACCGCAGCAACTCCGCCTCGGCCTCGTCGCGGTCCAGCGGCCCGCGCTCCAGCCGGATCTCCTTGAGGTGCCGCCAGGCCCGACCGACGACCGGTCCCGGCGGTACGCCGAGCAGCTCCATGATCGCGTTGCCGTCCAGGTCCGGCCGGACCCGGGCCAGATCCTCCTCCGCCTGGATCCGGGCGATCCGCTCCTCCAGCGCGTCGTAGTCGGCGGCCAGCGCAGCGGCCTTGCGCCGGTTGCGGGTGGTGCAGTCGGACCGGGTCAGCTTGTGCAGTCGGGGCAGCAGATCCTCGGCGTCGGTGACGTAGCGGCGGACCGCCGAGTCGGTCCACTCGCCCCGGCCGTACCCGTAGAACCGCAGGTGCAGGCCGACCAGCTTGGCCACCTGGGTGGTGACCTCCTTGGGGTAGCGCAGCGCCTTCATCCGGTGCCGGGTCATCCGGGCACCGACCACCTCGTGGTGGTGGAAGCTGACCCGGCCGTCCGACCCGACCGCCTTGGTCGCCGGCTTGCCGACGTCGTGCATCAGTGCCGCCATCCGCAGGACGAAGTCGCAGCCGTCGCTTTCCAGCCGGACGGCGTTGCTCACCACGGTCAACGTGTGTTCGTACACGTCCTTGTGCTGGGCGTGCTCGTCGATCTCCAGCCGCAGCCCGGACAGCTCGGGCAGGAACCGGTCGGCCAGCCCGGAGTCGACCAGCAGCCGCAACCCGGCGACCGGGTCGGCGCCGCACAGCAGCTTGCTGAACTCGTCCCGGATCCGCTCGGCGGTGATCCGGTCCAGGTCGGCCGCCATGGCGGCCATCGCCGCACGGACGTCCGGATGCACGGCGAACCGCAGCTGCGCGGCGAACCGGGCGGCCCGCAGCATCCGTAGCGGGTCGTCGCCGAACGAGTCCTGCGGTGTCCCCGGGGTACGGATGATCTTCGCGGCCAGATCGCTGACCCCGCCGTACGGATCGGTGAACCGGTGCTCGGGAAGGCTGACCGCCATCGCGTTGATAGTGAAGTCGCGCCGCCGCAGGTCGTCGGCGAGGCTGGTGCCGTAGGCGACCACCGGGTTGCGGGTCACCCCGTCGTAGGCTTCCGCCCGGTAGGTGGTGATCTCCAGGGTCAGCCCGCCCCGCCGGGCACCGATGGTGCCGAACTCGCGACCGGTCTCCCAGATCGCCTCCGCCCAGCCCTTGAGCACCCCCAGGGTCTGGTCCGGGTGCGCGTCGGTGCAGAAGTCCAGGTCGCTGCCGAGTCGGCCGAGCAGCGCGTCGCGGACCGAGCCGCCGACCAGGTGCAGCTCGTGGCCGGCTGCGGCGAACCGGTTGCCCAGTTCGTCGGCGACCGGTGAGACCCGGAGCAGTTCGGCGACGGCGTTGCGTTGCACGGCGGTCAGGTCACCCGGGGTCGCCGCAGTGGGCGACTCGACGGTGGCGCGAGCATCGGTGGCGCGAGGCGCGGAGGTTTCGGACATGGGATCGCCAGAGTAGCCGCTGTGGCCGTCGCCGCCCCCGCCGGGCAGGATGAGTCACCGTGCCGATTCCCGAACCGTTGGCCAGCCTGACCACCGATCCGACCTTCTGGGCGGCGTACCTGCCGCCGGTGGACGGACCCGTACCGGCCCATCACGCGCAGACCCGGGTCATGGTGCCCGTCGCCGACGGCTACGGCCTGGTGCTGGAGATCGACCTCGGGTACGGCGAATGCCTGCTCGGTCTGCGCCAGCCGGGAGCGACCGAGCCGCTGCCGCTGGCCCGGCTGGATCCGGGCCGGCCGTACGCGGCGGTGCTGCGCTGGGCGGAGCTGGACCTGATCGGCCGGCTGCTCGCCCTGGACGATCCGGCGTGGCCACATCCCGGTCTGCTGGTAGCGCTGCTGCACCGGTACGCACCACCGGCCGGTGACCCGCCGGAAGCGGACCGGGCAGCTACCATGCTGGCCACCGCGCTGCGCGCGCTACGCCGCGACGACCCGCCGGTTACCGATGGCGCGGCGGCACCTCATGGCCCGGCGATCACTGGCGACGGTCCGGCGGGCGACCCGGACGGCACCGATACGGCGGCCCGGGCGACGACGGGTCCGGTGCAGCCGCCGCTGGAGCTGTTCGCCGACCCGTCCTGGTGGCCGGCACCGGCCACGGTCGACCCCCGGATCTTCGACGACGAGTCGGTGGCCCGGCTGGTGCGTGACCATCTCGACCACGGTGCCCGGACGCGCTGGCGGTACGCCGCCGGCTGGGGCTGGGTGGCCGCCGGGCAGCCGGACGGCCCCGGCACACCGGCGCGCGTCCTAGGCGCCGAGTCTTTCCCGTTCGACGAGGTCACCGAGTTGGTACGCCGGGCGGCGTCCCGGCACCGCCGGCTGCTCGACACTCCGTGGCTGCGTACTCCGGCCGTGGCCGAACTGGCCCGGCGGGCCCGCGACACCGGTGACCTGGCGGCGGTGCCGGTGCTCGGTCGGACGCTGGCCGACGCCGGCTGCGACCATCCGACCGTGCTGGACGCGCTGACCGAGCCGGTGGTGCCGGCCGAGGCCGCCTGGGTGGTCGACGCACTGGCGGGCATCGTCCCGGCCGACGACGACGGCCGATAGGCTCGAGCCTGCGTCCGGCGCGGCGGTTCCGGCGTACCGGCGGGGTGGAGGTCCGATGAGTGGCGGGTTGTACCGGAGCACGAACGCCGACCCCGGTCGGGGCGGCCCGGAGCCGGACGGCGCGACGCTGATCTCTGTCGGACCGGGCGGTCAGCCGGTGGTGGAGTCGACCGCGCCACCGTCCGAGCCGCCGGCGGCCATGCCGGACCCGGCGGGGCAGGAACCGCAGGAGGGCGGCAGCGCCGCCACCAACAGCGCGGTCATGGCGCTGGGTAGCCTGGTCAGCCGGGGCACCGGTTTTCTGCGGACGCTGGTGCTGGCGGCGGCGCTCGGCGGATCGTTGGTCGGCAACGCTTACACCACGGCGCAGATCTTCCCCGGCATGGTCTACGAGTTCCTGCTCGGCGGGATTCTGACCAGCGTCCTGGTGCCGGTGCTGGTCCGGCGGCGCAAGTCGGACCCGGACCGCGGTCAGGCGTACGCGCAGCGGCTGCTGTCGCTGGCGGTGCTGGCGTTGGCCGTCGCCACCCTGGTCGCGATGGCCGCAGCGCCACTGCTGACGCTGCTCTACTCCAGTGACCGCACCACGGAGGAGTTCCGTGACCTGGTCACTCTGCTGTCGTACCTGATGCTGCCGATGATCTTCTTCACCGGGTTGTCGGCGCTGGTCAGTGCGTTGTTGAACACCCGGGGGCACTTCGCGGCGCCGATGTGGGCGCCGATCCTCAACAACCTGGTGGTGATCGCCACCCTGGGCACGTACATCGCGATCTTCGGTGCCCGGGTCATCGAACCGGGCGAGATGACCCCCGGCCGGATCGTGCTGCTCGGCGGCGGCACCCTGCTCGGCGTGGTGGTGCAGGCCGCCGGCCTGGTCCCGGCGCTGCGCAAGGTCGGTTTCCGGTGGCGCTGGCGGTTCGACTTCGGCCAATTGGGCCTCGCCGAACTGGGTCGGCTCGGGGTCTGGATGTTCTGCTACGTGGCGGTCAGCCAGCTGGGCCTGGTAGTGGTGTTCAACCTGCTGAACCGGGCGGGCGACGAGGACGAAGCCGGCCCGCTGATCTACAACAACGTGTTCCTGCTGTTGATGATGGCGCACGGCATCATCGCCGTCTCGGTGATCACCGCGCTGATGCCGCGGATGAGCTCGGCCGCTGCCGACGGCCGCTACTCGGACATGGCCGTCGACCTGGCGCGCGGCACCCGGACGGTGACGGCGGTACTCGCGCCGATCGCCGTCTGCTACGCGGTGCTGGCCACCCCGGTTTCCTTTTCTCTGTTCCGGTACGGCGCGTTCGACACCGAAGCCGCCGACGCCACCGCCGTGGTGCTGCTGGCGGCGGCGGTTGCCCTGGTGCCGTTCGCGGTCAGTCAGCTTTTCACCTTCGGCTTCTACGCCCTGCCGGACACCCGCACCCCGGCGTTGATCAACATTCCGGTGGTGGCGCTGCGGATTCTCGTCCAGATCGGGCTGTTCGTCGCCCTGTCGGTGCAGTTCGCGGCGGCCGGCCTGATGATCGGCAACGGGGTCTCGTACCTGGCGGCGGCGGTGCTGTCGGCCTGGTTGCTGCGCCGCCGAGTCGGTCGGATCGGGTTCGGCGGCATCATGGTCACCTTCGGCAAGGTGGCGCTGGCGGCCGGCGGTGCCGCCCTGGCCGGCTGGCTGGTCGTCACGCTGCTGCCCGGTGGCGACACGCCGAGCCAGCCGTTGGCGATCCTGCAGCTCGTGGTCGGCGGGACCGCAGTCGGGCTGGTCTACCTCGGGTTGGCGGTGGTCCTGCGGATCCGCGAGATCGTCGACGTGCTGGCGATGGTGCGCCGTCGCCTCGGCCGCTGACCGGCGAGATCAGCCTGTGGACCGACCTGTGGATAACCGGGTCGGACACGCTCGACACCAGGTCAGCGCCTGTGGATAACTCAGAACCGGGATCCTCGTTACGGGCGGTGTCGGAGCCGTGGTGATGCTGTCGGAACGGGCTGTCGCGGCGGGCTGGGAGCGGCACCCGGGCGGTACAACGTATATTTGCGATGGAGGTTATGCGTCCGGGCCAGTGTCACGCCCGGTAGCTACTCACCGGCCGGGCGTGGGGCTGGCCGTACGGGCAGGGCGGCATTGACCGGATCCGGTCGGCGCGGGTCCGCCTGACGGCAGGTCGACCCCCGGTCGGCATTGCGGGAGCTGCGGGAAGCTGAGATGTTGGTGTTGCCGCAACGCAGGTAAGGTCGTTCTGGACGGATACGTGCGACACCGGGTCGTGAACGCTGGCGTCCCATCGATGCGGAGCCGGCCGGTGTCGGCAGCACGACGACCAGCACGGCAAAGGGCAACCAGCAGGACAACCGAACAACCGGCAGAACCGGACGACCAGCACCAGGGTTCGACCGAGACGAGCAACAGGGAGGACGGGTGACCCAGGTCGGCGAAGGCCAGGAGGCGGACGAGGTCAGTCCGCCGATGATGGCCTTCGATGCGCCCTCCGCCGGCGAGATCCTCGCCGAGCGATACCAGCTGGCTCAGCACGTCAACAACGACAGTGCGGGCCGGCAGGTCTGGCGTGGGGTCGACGTGGTGCTGCGCCGTCCGGTCGCGGTGGTGCTGCGCTACCCCGGTGGCGATTCCGCCATGGAGATGCTGCAGGCCGCGGTACGGGCCAGTCGGGTCATCCACTCCAACCTGGTCGGCGTCTACGACGCCATCGACGAGGGGCAGCGGGCCTACGTGGTCCGCGAGTGGGTGGAGGGTGACTCGCTGCGCGAGGTGATCGCCGCCGCCGGTCCGTTGGACGCGGCCCGGGCCACCATGATCGCCCACTCGGTCGCCTCCGCTATCGCTGCGGTGCACGCCACCGGGATGGTGCACGGCAACATCCACCCGGGAACGGTGATGATCGGCCATGACGGCCGGGTGGTGCTGGCCGACGCGCGGGCCGACAGCTCCGACACCTACGAAACCGACATCCGGGCGATCGGCGGGGTCCTCTACTTCGCCATGACCGGCCACTGGCCGCAGCACGAGGCCGGCAGCACCGCGCTGCCGGACGCGGTCCGGGACGCGACCGGGGCGGTCGCCGCGCCCCGCCAGGTGCGCTCCGGGGTGCCGGCGTACCTCGACGACCTGACCATGGACCTGCTCGACCCGCGACTCGCGCTGCCCACCTCCGAGGTGCTCGCCGCCGAACTGGGCCGGCTCGACGCCAGCACCGAGGAGCACTACCTCGACAGCGTCGGGCCGCTGCGGTTCTCGGCGGCCGACGACGACGAGCCGGCCGGCACCCCGCTCGCGTCCCGCCGCAAGATCGCCGCTGGTGTCGCCGGCCTGCTGGTCATCGCGGTGACCGGGCTGTTCTTCGGGATCAGCGCGCTCGGCAACGACGGTGACGGCGAGGACGGTCAGCCGACACCGCCGCAGACCCAGGTGACCTCGACCCCGGGCCCCACCGAGACCAGTGCCCCGGCCCAGCCACAGCCGATCGCCCTCTCCGGCGACCAGGTCCGCATCGTCGACGCCGACGGTGCCCGCGACGAGCTCGACGGGGCGGAGGCCGCCGTCGACGGCGACACCAACACCGGCTGGGAGACCGACGCCTACGAGCGCAACCCCAACTTCGGCAACCTGAAGCGGGGCATGGGGGTGCTGATCGACCTGCAGGAGCCCCGGGCCGTCACCAGCGTGAAGGTCGAGCTCTCCGCGTCCGGTGCCACCGCCGAGCTGTTGGCCGGTCCGAACGACCCGGGCGCAACCCGGGAAGGTGACGACGAGATCCTCGAGACGTTCACCGACCGGATCGGCGCCCGATTCGAGAACGCCGACGGTGCGACCCTCACCTTCAGCGGGTTCTCGCCCGACGAGACCTACCAGTACCTGCTGGTGTGGATCACCAAACTGCCTCCGATCGGCAACGACAAGTACCAGATCGGCGTTCAGGAGATCACGGTCGAGGGGCCATGACCGGACGCCGGGCCGACCTCGGCGACGAGGAACTGCTCCGGGCACACGTCGACGGCGACCCGGAGGCGTTCGGCGAGTTGGTACGGCGGCACCAGGACCGGCTCTGGGCGGTTGCCCTGCGTACCCTCAGCGACCGCGAGGAGGCCGCCGACGCGCTGCAGGACGCACTGCTGTCGGCGCACCGCGCGGCCGCCCGGTTCCGGGGCGACGCGGCGGTCACCACCTGGCTGCACCGGATCGTGGTCAACGCCTGCCTGGACCGGGTGCGCCGCCGCAAATCCCACCCCACGGTGCCGCTGCCCGACGGCGGCCGGGACGACGACGGCGTACGCGGCACCGAGCCGGCGGCACCCCCGGTCGATCACGACACCGCCCTGGTCGTCCGCCAGGCGCTGGCCGAGCTGCCGGCGGAACAGCGGGCCGCGCTGATCCTGGTCGACGTGCAGGGCTACCCGGTCGCCGACGCGGCGGTGATGCTCGGCGTCGCCGAGGGCACAGTGAAGAGCCGCTGCGCCCGGGGGCGGGCCCGGTTGGCCGGGCTTCTCGGGCATCTGCGGCCGCAGCGGGCGAACGCGCAGGTGGCACCGCCACGCGCCGAGGTGTCGTCGCTCACCCCACGGAACCCGCAGCGGCTCGACGACGTCCCATCAGGGTCCGCACGTGGCGACGGTGGCAAGGAGGAACGGTGACCGCCGACCGGTTCCAGGAGGTCGATCGAGAGCTGCTCGCCGACTACGTCGGTGGGGCGCTCGACGGCACCCCGGACGAGGTCGCCGTGGCCCGGCTGATCGCGGAACGGCCGTCCTGGCGGGCGGCCCACGACGAGCTGGTCGAGGCCACCCAGCTGGTCCAGACGATGCTCGCCGAGTGGGGCAGCGTCGTCGAGCCGATTCCACCCGACGTCGCCGACCGGGTGCACGCCGCCCTGGCCGCCGAGCCGCTACCGCAGCCGGCCCCGGATCCGGCGACCGTCGCGGCTCCGGTGCCGCTGGCGGTGGCCCGCACGCGGCGGGACCGCCGCCGCTGGCAGCGGTACGCCGCTCCGATCACCGTCGCGGCGGCCGCCGTGGCGTTCGCCGTGGCGTTCGCCGGCCTCGGGGTCGGCCAGCTGCTCGGTGCCGGGTCCGCCGACGACTCGAGCACCACGGCGGGTAGCGCGCCGGACGGTGCCGGCAGCGCCGAAAGCCAGCAGAGCGCCGAGACCCGGCAGGAGGACCAGCCCGGCACGATGATGGACGCCTCCGCACCGCGGCTGCTGGCCAGCGGCAACGACTACCAGCGGGCGACGATCGTTCCAGCGTTCGAGGCCGTCGGACGCAGCGGTGTCGACGGGGGGGAACCGGCGGCCGGCGAGGACACCGTACTGCAGGAGCTGCCCGCCTCGACCGCGCTGGCCAGGCTCGCCGACCCGGCCGCGCTGGCCGACTGCGTGGCCGCGGTGACCGCCGAGCACAGCAACGGCGTCCTCGGCGTCGACCTGGTGGACTTCGCGGCGTTCGAAGGTGAACCGGCGCTGGTCCTCTCGTTCAGCGACAGCTTCGGTGCCAGCTGGATCTGGGTGAGCGGCACCGGCTGCGGTACGCCCGTGGCCGGCGCGGACACCAGGTACTCGACACAGGTAGGGTGACCCTGCCGGCCGCGTGACATGGGACACGCGGCACCGGAGCGGGATTACCCACCGGCCCCGCGGCGTTGTCGTCAACGGTCGCCGTTGGGCAGAAATCAGACTTTGGGAGTCGGCAGTGGACGAGGTCCGCAACCTGATCATCATCGGCTCGGGGCCGGCCGGTTACACCGCCGCGGTGTACGCCGCACGCGCCAACCTGCGCCCACTCGTCATCGAGGGGGTGCAGTCCGGCGGGGCGCTGATGACCACCACCGAGGTGGAGAACTTCCCGGGCTTCCCCGACGGCATCATGGGTCCGGAGTTGATGGACTCGATCCGCAAGCAGGCCGAGCGCTTCGGTGCCGAGTTCATCACCGACGACGTGACGCGGGTCGAGTTGGCCGACACCGGAACCCCGGGTACCACCGAGGCCAGCACCGTCTACGTGGGCGAAACCAGCTACCGGGCCAAGGCGATCATCCTGGCCACCGGCTCCGCGTGGCGTCCCTTGAACGTCCCAGGTGAGCAGGAGTTCCTCGGCCACGGGGTCTCCTCCTGTGCGACCTGTGACGGCTTCTTCTTCCGCGGGCAGCACGTCGTGGTGGTCGGCGGTGGCGACTCGGCGATGGAGGAGGCCACCTTCCTCACCCGGTTCGCCGAATCAGTGACCATCGTGCACCGCCGCGACGAGTTCCGGGCCAGCCAGATCATGGCGGCCCGCGCGCTCGGCAACGAGAAGATCCGGGTCGAGTGGAACAGTGTCGTCGAGGAGATCCTCGGCGCCGACGGTAAGGTTTCCGGAATCCGGCTGCGCAACACGCACACCGGCGAGTCCCGGACACTCGACGTCACCGGGGTCTTCGTCGCGATCGGTCACGATCCGCGGAGCGAAATGTTCCGCGGCCAGGTGGAGCTCGACGAGAACGGCTACGTGCTGGTCGACTCGCCGAGCACCCGGACCAGCGTGCCGGGCGTGTTCGCCGCCGGTGACCTGGTCGACCATACCTACCAGCAGGCGATCACCGCTGCCGGCAGCGGTTGCGCGGCGGCGCTCGACGCCGAGCGTTACCTCGCCACACTCGAAGAGGTCTGACCGCCGGCGCACCGGCGGTCGAGGAGGAGGATTTTCCGTGGGAGCTACCCGAGCGGTCACCGAGGCCAGCTTCGCCACCGACGTACTCATGTCCGACAAGCCGGTGCTGGTGGACTTCTGGGCCGAGTGGTGCCAGCCGTGCCGCAAGGTCGCACCGCTGCTCGAGGAGATCGCCACCGAGATGGGTGACAAGGTGTCGATCGTCAAACTCAACATCGATGAGAACCCGGAGATTGCCCGCCGGTACCGGGTGATGTCGGTTCCCACGCTCACCGTGTTCAAGGCCGGTGAGCCGGTGCAGTCAGTGGCCGGTGCCCGGCCCAAGGGCGACCTGGTCAAGCTGATCGAGTCGGCCTTCTGAACCTCAGCGGGGCAGCCCCGCGCGGCACGGCGACCAGCCGGTCCTACCCCGTCGGGTGGGACCGGCTGGTCGGCTTTTGGGCCGCCGGCTGGTCCGTCTCCGGACTGATCGTCCGGGCACCGGGCGCTCCCCGTACGGTCCGCTTCGCCGCAACCCGGGTACGGGCACCTGCCGGCCGGGTTACGCTCCGGATCGTCCGCGCCTGCAGGGGGGAGGTCCACGTCCCGTGCGCCCGATCCGCCGTGACGATCAGGGTCCCGCCGTGGCCGAGATCCGCTCCATCCTGGTCAACCTGGAGCTGCTCGAGCCAACCCCGGGGGCCGACGTCTTCGACGCCCGCACCGAGCACGCCGTACGCGCCTTCCAGCAACTCCGTGGCCTGAGCATCGACGGCCGGGTGGGCGCGGAGACCTGGCGGGCGCTGGACGCCGCCCGCTGGCGGCTCGGCGACCGGGCGCTCTACCACTCGATACCGCAGCCGCTGGTCGGCGAGGACGTCCGGGCGTTGCAGGAACGACTGCTGGAGATGGGCTACGACGTGGGCCGCGCCGACGGCGTGTACGGCGGACGCACCGCCCGTGCCGTCACCCAGTTCCAGCGGGAGGTGGGACTGACCGCCGACGGCAGCTGCGGGCCGTACACCATGCACGCGATGCGTAGGTTGGGCCGCAAGGTGGTGGGCGGGCGCCCGCAGTGGCTGCGGGAAGCGGACGCGTTCCGCGAGTCCGGCCCCAACCTGGTCGGCAAGACGATCGTCATCGACCCTGGTCACGGGGGACCCGATCCCGGCGTGGTGGTCATCGACAGCGGCCGACGCTGGTCCGAGGCGGAGCTGGCGTACGACCTCGCCGCCCGGTTGGAGGGGCGGCTGGCGGCAGCCGGGATGCGGGTGCACCTCACCCGTGGTCCGGCCACCACCTCGGTGCTCAGCGACCCGGCGCGGACCCAGCTGGCCAACGACGTCGGCGCGGACCTGTTCATCTCCCTGCACGTCGACGGGCATGCCAACCCGGCCGCCGACGGGGTGGCCACCTACCACTACGGCACCGGCAACGGGGTCACGTCGACGGTCGGCGAGCGGCTGGCCGGGCTGGTGCAACGGGAGATCGCGGTGCGTACCGGCCTGCGCGACTGCCGGGTCCACGCGAAGAGCTGGGAGTTGCTACGGCTCACCCGGATGCCGGCGGTACGGGTGGACGTGGGTTATCTGACCTGCTCAGCCGATCGGGCCCGGCTGATCCGGCCCGGATTCCGCGACCAGGTGGCCGAGGCGCTGGTCGCCGCGGTGCAGCGGATGTACTACCCGGTGGAGCTGGACGTGCCGACCGGGTCGATCGACGTACACACGCTGCGGGCGGTGGTCGACGCGACGGCGGAGGCCTGAACCTCGGCAGTCAGTTCGTCGCCGCGCGGGTGGCCGGGCGCAGCAGGCTCTCCGGCGTCATCGAGCCGAGCAGCTTCTCCAGGGCGTACTCGACGTCCGACTTCCACGACAACGCGGTCCGCAACTCCAGCCGTAGCCGGGGGAACCGAGGGTGCGGCCGGACCGTCTTGAAGCCGACCGACAGGTAGAAGTCGGCTGGGGCGAGACAGCCCCGACCGGCCGTCTCCTCCGGGTCGGCGGTGGTGTCGCCGAACGCCTCGATCGCCTTGATGCCCCGTTTGGTGAGATCCCGGGCCACGCCCTGCACCAGCATCCGCCCGAGGCCACCGCCAGCGAACGGCTGCACCACGTGCGCCGTGGTCAGCAGTACCGCGTCGGCGGAGACCGGGGACGTCGGGAACGCCATCGACCTCGGCAGGTAGGCCGGCGGAGCGTACATCACGAAGCCGGCCGGCATGCCGTCGACGTAGGCGAGCTTCCCGCAGGAACCCCATTCCAGAAGGGTCTGGGAGACCCATGCCTCCTTCTCCAGCGCCGGGTCGCCGGAGGCCCGGGCGCGGTCGGCCGCCACCGGATCGAGCTCCCAGAAGACGCACCGCCGGCAGGATCTGGGTAGCTCCTCCAGCGTGTCCAGCGTCAGACTGACCAGACGTCGCGACATTGACGATCCCCCACCGAACCGGTCAAGCGTTGAAACCCGCCGAGCTTCACCACGCGCCGTCTCCTGTCCCCAACGAGCGATCGTACGCCGCAACCTCGCGTCCGGGGAGAGGTCGGGCACCCATCTGCGGGCGTTCGCAGGCCAATCCGGGTTCGCTGGTCCGACATGTGGTCGGTGTGGTAATGCCCACGCCGGACGGCGACACGCCGGACTACCATCAGACGATCAGTGCGTGTCGCGGCCCGACCCGGCACCACCGGTGCGACGCGTTTCGAGGTGAGGTCATGACCGGCACGACGCTCGACGACTACACCGACCGCTATGCCCGCCGGGTCCGGGGGATGACCGCCTCGGAGATCCGGGCGCTGTTCGCCGTCGCCAGTCGGCCGGAGGTGGTGTCGCTCGCCGGCGGAGCGCCGTACGTCGCCGCGCTGCCGCTGGACGCGGTCGGCGAGATGCTCGGCCGCCTGGCCGCTGAGACCGGTACCTCGACCCTGCAGTACGGCATCGGCCAGGGCACCCTCGACCTGCGGGAACGGATCTGCGAAGTGATGTCGCTGTCCGGGATCGACGTCTCGTCGGGGGCATCCCCCGAGGACGTGGTGGTGACCGTCGGCGGGCAGCAGGCCCTCGATCTGGTCGCCCGGCTCTTCCTGGATCCGGGCGACGTGGTCCTCGCCGAGGGCCCCACCTACGTCGGCGCTCTCGGCGTCTTCCAGGCGGCGCAGGCCCAGGTGGTGCACGTGCCGATGGACGCCGACGGGCTGGTCCCCGAGGCGCTGGAGCAGGCGATCACCGACGTGGCCCGGTCCGGCCGACGGGCGAAGTTCCTGTACACCATCCCGACGTTCCAGAACCCGGCCGGCGTGACGCTGACCGACGAGCGCCGCGACCGGGTACTCGACATCTGCGAGCGCGCCGGCCTGCTGGTCGTGGAGGACGACCCGTACGGCCAGTTGAGCTTCGACGGTGAAGCGCCGGCGCCGCTGCGGGCCCGGCGCCGGCACGGCGTCTTCTACCTGAGCACCTTCTCCAAGACCTTTGCGCCAGGGCTGCGGGTCGGTTGGATTCTCGCTCCGCACGCGGTACGCGAGAAGCTGGTCATCGCCAGTGAGGCGCAGATCCTCTGCCCCAGTGCCTACGCCCAGGCCGCGGTCGCCACCTACCTGGCCACCATGCCGTGGCGGGAGCAGCTCAAGACGTACCGGGAGGTCTACCGGGAGCGGCGGGACACACTGCTGTCCGCGCTGACCGACCTGATGCCAGCGGGGACGACCTGGACCCGACCGAGCGGCGGCCTGTTCGTCTGGGCGTCGCTGCCGGACGGGTTGGACGCCAAAGCCATGGTCCCCCGGGCCATCGCCGCCCGGGTGGCCTACGTTCCCGGCACCGGCTTCTACGCTGACGGCTCCGGGGCCGGCAACATGCGGCTCAACTTCTCCTACCCCCCGCCGGAGCGGATCCGGGAAGGCGTCCGGCGGCTGGCCGGCGTAATGGAGCGGGAGTCGGCGATGCGCGAGGTCTTCGGACCGGTCGCCGGCGGATCCGGCCGACGCCAGCGCCCCGGCGCGGACGCGCCCGGGCCTGACTTGGCATGATTCGGGCATGAGCCCAGCGCTGGACCCCACCGCAACCGAATCCTCGTCGTCGTCCGCCGCCCCGGATCCGCGCGTGCTCGTTCTCGCCGGCGGGTTGTCGTACGAACGCGACGTCTCGCTCAAGTCCGGTCGCCGGGTGCTGGACGCGCTCCGCTCGGTCGGCGTCGAGGCCGAGATGCGCGACGCCGACGTCTCGCTGATTCCAGCGCTGCGCTCCGACCCGCCGGACGCGGTGGTCATCGCGCTGCACGGGGCGACCGGTGAGGACGGCTCGCTGCGCGGCGTACTGGATCTCTGCGGCGTGCCGTACATCGGCTGCGACGCCCGCGCCGCCCGCCTGGCCTGGGACAAGCCGTCGGCCAAGGCGGTGCTGCGCGAGGCGGGCATCCCGACTCCGGACTGGGTCGCACTGCCCCACGACCGGTTCTCCGAACTGGGTGCGGTCGCCGTGCTGGAGCGGATCGTCGAACGGCTCGGCCTGCCACTGATGGTCAAGCCGGCGCAGGGTGGCTCCGGGCTGGGAGCGGCAGTGGTACGCGAGGCGGCAGAGCTCTCCGCGGCGATGGTCGGCTGCTTCGCGTACGACTCGACGGCGTTGGTGGAGCGCTATGTCACCGGGATGGACGTCGCCGTGTCGGTCGTCGACCGGGGCGCCGGCCCGGAGGCACTACCTGCCGTCGAGATCGTGCCGCGCAACGGTGTCTACGACTACGCTGCCCGCTACACCGCTGGACTGACGACCTGGCACGCGCCGGCCCGGCTGGACGAGCCGGCTGCCGAGCAGGTGGCGGCGACCGCCGTCGCCGCTCACCAGGCACTCGGGCTCCGGGACCTCTCCCGCGTCGACATGATCGTCGATGCCGACGCCCGGCCGCACGTCCTGGAGGTCAACGTCTCGCCCGGGATGACCGAGACCTCGCTGTTGCCGCTGGCGGTCCAGGCTGGCGGACTGGACCTCGGCGAGCTGCTCGCCACGCTGGTGGTCCGGGCCGCAGCCCGGACCTACGATCCGGCAAACTGATCACCGGGCGCTGCCAGTCGGCGACACCGTCGAATCGCCCGCAGTTGGGACCTCGGACCCGCCCTGGCCGGTAGCGCCGTTCTGGTCCGGGTCGTCGTCCTTCTTCGCCTCCGTACCGGCATCCGCGTCGGCGCTGTCGTCGGCGTCGACGGCGGCATCCTCGGCACCGTCGGCGTCGGCGGTGCTGGCCGGGTCGGCCGGGTCGGCAGCAGGAGGTTCCCCCTGCTGGGTCGTAGCGACGTCGCTGGCGAGTTCACCGAGATCAGCAGCTGGTTCGATGCTTTCCATCGGCACCAGGAGCTCGGCTACGGCCGGCCCTGCACCGTCGATCTCGTCGAAGTCGTCGACGTTGACCGGATGGCTCGCCTGTTCGGTGAGGTTCGACGGCGCCCGCCACTGAATCCGCGGTGGCTCAGCGAGCTGACGACCGCCAAACTCCGCCAGCCACGCGGCGACCAGGGCCAGGTTCTCCCGCCAGCGCGACTCGGAGATCGGCGGCAGGATGCTGTCCCATAGTGAGAGGAACGTGCCACGGAGCTGCAGTTGCCCGTACGGCCGGGCCAGGAACCACAGGTGCAGGTGCGCCGAGCCGTCGCCCCACCGGTTCACGTGAACCCGGGCCACGCCGTCGAGCGACCGGATCGCCCGCTCGAGCCGGACGGTCATCACGCCGAGCTCGGCCGCGAGCAGGTTCGGCAGATCGCCGAGGTCGAAGTGGGACCGGGACTCCAGGATGAGGACCATCGGTAGTCCAGTCGGGCGGTCCATCGCGCGGACCCGCCAGCGTTCGCTGACCCAGATGTACGCGTCGTCCGGGGCGGAACAGGACGAGCACTCCGCCGTGCCCTCACCCTTGCGAGGCGGCTCGACGTCAACCGGGTCGTCGAGTCGCTTGACCCGCAGGTCGCCCTCGAAGGGGAAGGATGGCCA
Organism: Micromonospora sp. LOL_021; assembly: GCF_048060215.1. Lineage (NCBI taxonomy): Bacteria > Bacillati > Actinomycetota > Actinomycetes > Micromonosporales > Micromonosporaceae > Micromonospora > Micromonospora sp. LOL_021. Next base: position 84,314 of record NZ_JBHMIN010000004.1, read on the forward strand.
TCGCGCGAAGTCGGGAACCGAGGCAGGGGTGTCTGGCACGACGCTGACCCTAACCGAGTCTGCGCCGCCTGTCGTTCCCCGTTTCGGCCGGCCCGGAACTCTCGTCCGGAGGGACGATCTGTCTCTGGTCAGCGGCCGGACACGGCCCACCGCCCCAGTTTTCCACAGGAGTTATCCACAGGGCGACAACCCGGTCTACCCGCTGTTTCACGTGAAACGAGGCTCCCTGTGGAAAACGCCTGTGGAAAACTCGGCCCCGTACCGGATCGATCACCGGGAGCGCTCGGGGCCCGCTCGGTCCGGCGGCGGATGGTCTTGGTGCCTCCGGGGGGCCCGGTCTTCTCAACGATCCACTCGCCGAGCGGTAACCGGGCTCGGTGAGCCGTCCGGCACCGCCCGGAACAGTCGCAGGGTGCCTCGGCGGCCGGGCGGGGTCCGCGTTCTGGTTTCACGTGGAACATCGCGCCCGGCCCGCGACCGGCCCCTACCGGTTTCACGTGAAACGGCCCGCCCGGTCGCCTCCGCCCGCCCGGTCGACCGCCCGGCGAGAAGCGGGTGGCGCTCCCGGCCGACCGCCCGGCGGGGGTGGACCATCGGCAACGGCAGAAGGGCCGGGGGCCGTTGGGCGGCACGGCCAGGGGCCACAGCCAAAATGGGCTGGTGTTTCACGTGAAACACCAGCCCTTGCCAGATGTGTCAGCCGGATTGACGGACCGGCCCGGCAGATCAGTCGACGGCTCCTTGAGCGTCGTCCCCGTCGCCCACCCCGATGATCCCGACGATCCGCTCCAGGTCGTCGACCGTGGCGAACTCGATCGTGATCTTGCCCTTGCTCCGCCCGATGTCGACCTTGACCCGGGTGTCGAATCGGTCGGACAAGCGATCGGCGAGATCGGTGAGAGCCGGGGCGTGGGCCTTCGGGCGTCGCTGCGGACTGGTCGTACGCTTCGCCGAGTCCTCGGTCCCGGCGAGCGCCACCAGTTCCTCGGTGGCCCGGACCGAGAGCCCTTCGGCGACGATGCGTAGCGCCAGGGCGTCCTGGGCGTCGGAATCGTCGAGGCTCAGCAGCGCCCGGGCGTGGCCGGCCGACAGCACGCCAGCGGCCACCCTCCGCTGCACCTGAGCCGGCAGATTCAACAGCCGAATCGTGTTGGAGATCTGTGGCCGGCTCCGGCCGATGCGCTTGGCGAGTTCCTCGTGGGTCGCCCCGAACTCGTCGAGCAACTGCTGGTACGCGGCCGCTTCCTCGAGCGGGTTGAGGTTGGCCCGGTGGATGTTCTCCAGCAGCGCGTCCCGGAGCATCGCGTCGTCCTTGGTGTCCCGGACGATCGCGGGGATGGATTCTCGGCCGATCGCCTGCGCGGCACGCCAGCGGCGTTCCCCCATCACCAGCTCGTACTGCTCACCGTCGTCCAGCTGGCGTACGACGATCGGCTGCAGGAACCCGACCTGCTCGATCGAGACCTTCAGCTCCTCGAGCGCCTCGTCGTCGAAGACCTGCCGGGGCTGCTTTGGGTTCGGGACGATCGCGGCGACCGGCAGCTCGGCGAACCGGGCACCGGGCACCGGCGACAGGTCGGCGGGCAGCGCCCCAGCCGGTTCCGTGGCGACGGCAGCAGAGGTTCCGACGCTGCCGGAGACGGCCGCGGTGGCGGGGGACGGAGTCACCGGAGCCGGGGCCGGGGCCGGCTGTGCGGCACCCGGCTGAACCGGAGCGGTGGTAGGGATGAGGGCACCGAGCCCGCGCCCGAGCCCGCCCTTCGGACGGTTCTTCATGCCCTGCCTCCCGATCCAACCACCGTGTCAGACATTGCGACCGAGCCGAGCGACTCCGCGCTCGGCGATTTCCTGGGCCGCCTCGAAGTAGCTTGTCGCACCCCGCGATCCGGGATCGTAGGTCATCACCGACTGGCCGTAGCTCGGTGCCTCCGACACCCGGACGTTGCGGGGGATGACCGACTGGAGGACCTTGTCCCCGAAGTGGTTTCGCACGTCCTGCTCGACAGCGTCGGCCAGCCGGGTCCGGCGGTCGTACATCGTGAGCAGGATGGTGGAGACGTCCAGGGTCGGGTTGAGATGCTGCCGGACCAGGTTGATGTTGTTGATCAACTGGTTGAGTCCTTCCAGCGCGTAGTACTCGCACTGGATCGGGATCAGCACCTCTTGCGCGGCGACCAGCGCGTTGACCGTCAGCAGACCCAACGACGGTGGGCAGTCGATGAACACGTAGTCCAGCTCGACCGGGTACGCCGTGATGGCCCGGGACAGCCGGGACTCCCGGGCCACCACGGAGACCAGCTCGATCTCGGCGCCGGCCAGGTCGATCGTCGCGGGAACACACCAGAGGTCGGGTATCCCCTCGACGGGCTGCGCCACCTCGGTCAGCGGCACGTTGTCGATCAGGCAGTCGTAGACGTCCGGCACGCCTGCGTGATGCGGGACGTTGAGTCCGGTCGAGGCGTTCCCCTGGGGGTCGAGGTCGACGACCATCACCCGGTTCCCGTGCAGCGCCAGCGCTACCGCGAGGTTCACCGTGGTGGTCGTCTTACCGACGCCCCCCTTCTGGTTGGCCACGCACATCACCCGGGGCCGGTCCGGCCGGGGCATGGTCACCTCGCCGCTGGGGTTCAGAATCTGCACGGCGCGCAAAGCCTCCATTGCCAAGGGGGGATCATCCTCTTCCCGATTCGGTGTTTCACGTGAAACGTACGGCTCGTCGGCGGCCGGGGAGGTCGGGTTGGGTGCCGGTTGCTCCGGCGGCGGGGCGGTGCCGACCGACGTGTCCGCTACCGGCGGCACGCCGGCCAAGGTCGGGGTGCCCGGCATAGGCACCGGCGCCGTCGTGGGTGGCTGAAGTGCCCCACTGACCGGCGCCGTCCCACCCTCCGACCAACCCGGGGGGTACGCCGTTTCACGTGAAACCAACGTGGGGTCGCCGACACCGTGGCGCTCGCCGGTCAACCGCGGATCCTCGTAACTACCGTTGTCATGCACCGTGTCATCCCTGCCCGCGTTGGATGGATCGGCACCGCCAGCGCTCACGACCGCGCTTCGGGCGTGGCGTGCGGACCGGCATGGGGCGGCAGGAGTCGTGCAACTTCGCGTTGCCGCCCGGTCCAGACTATCGACGCGCGGCCAGCCTACGGGGATCAGGGCCGGTGTGGCCACGGCCGACTGTCCGACGTGTCGCAGCCTTCGCGTCGTTCCACCCCGCCATCAGGGCGGGTCCGGCGGTCACCCCCGAGTCCGCCGCGACGAACGCGACCGTACTCGGTCACCGCGCTCCGCCCGGCGTCGACCACCCGCCCCGGGCACCGGAGCAGACCGCTCGATCTCCACCACGGTGGTCGGCGGATCGAGCCATCGTTCACCGCAGCGACGCAGCACCGGATCACCGCCACCCGACCGGATCACCGCCGCTCGGTGCTCGGTGATCTCCGCCCCGGCCGAATCACCCTTCATGGCGAGCAGCCGCCCACCGGGCTCGACCAGCGGTAGACACCAGCCGGCCAGCCGGTCGAGTGGTGCCACCGCCCGCGCGGTGACCACCGGTGCCGCCCCGGCGGGAAAATCCCGGCGCACCTCCTCCGCCCGGCCACGAATCACCTCGACCCGGTCGGTGAGACCAAGGACCGACACCGCCTCGACGAGAAAGGCGGTGCGCCGGGCCAACGGCTCGACCAGGATGACGGTGAGATCCGGCCGCGCCACGGCCAGGACCAGCCCGGGGAGACCGGCCCCGGAGCCGACGTCCAGCACCGTCGCTCCGTCGGAAAGGAGCTCGCCGACGACCGCACAGTTCAGCAGGTGCCGCTCCCAGAGCCGGGGCACCTCACGCGGCCCGATGAGTCCACGGAGCAGTCCTTCCGAGGCCAGCAGGCCGGCGTACCGGACCGCTAGCCGCAGCTGCTCGGCGCCGAAAATCTCGCGGGCGGAGTCGGGAGGCGACGCCAGCATGGCCGGTCCTGACGGAGCCGGCGCTCCCGACGGAACCGGCCCGGACGGGTTCCCGTCCGGGCCGGTGGCCACCCGATCGGTCTGCTCGGGCAGATCAGTCATCGTGTTCAGTCGGCCGGACGGACGACGATCCGCCGGGTCGGTTCGACACCCTCGGACTCGCTCAGCACGCCGTCGAGCGCGTTCACCACGTCGTGTACGCACTTGCGCTCGAAGGCGGACATCGGCTCCAGCCGCACCGGCTCGCCGTACTCCTTGACCTTCTCCACCGCGTTCTTCGCCACCGCGGCCAACTCCTTGCGCCGGTTGTTGCGGTAGCCGCCGACGTCCAGCAGCAGCCGGCTGGGCGATCCGGTCTGCCGGAAGACCGCGAGCCTGGTCAGCTCCTGGAGCGCCTCCAGGGTCGCACCCCGCTGCCCGACCAGGGCACTGAGCTGCCCGCCGACCACCTCCACTACGGGACGGCCGCCGGAGACCAGCTCGTCGATGTCGCCGTCGTAGTCGAGGATGTCCAGCAGTCCCTCGACGTAGTCGGCGGCGATTTCGCTCTGCTGGAACAAGTCGTTGTCGGTGGCGGCGGAAGCGGGCGCTGACGCGTCCTTGCCGGCCGCGTCCTCGTCAGCCTCGTCGGTGCCCGCGTCGTCGGCGTCACCGGGACGGTCGTCGGCGCTGTCGGCCGCCCGGGCCGGGACAACCTCCTCGTCGACAGACGGGTCGGCACTGGGCAGGCTGGTATCGGTCACGGTGTCATCTCCGTACTCGCTCGGCGGAACCGGTCGGTCCGCTGGTTACCGAGGACCGGCGGACGGGCGCCGTGCCCTCGGGGAGGTCTACGTTGCCGCCGCTGCGGCCGTGCGGGACGCCCCGCCAGCAGCCGGGCACGCCCGCCAGCGGCAGCCGGCCACCGAAACGCCTGCCCGGTCAACCCGGACGCTTCGCCGGCCGCCGCTTCTTCGGGTTGACCGGCTTGGCGCCGGGCTTGGGCTTGAGACCCTCGCGGACCGGGGCCGGCTCCGGTGCGGCGGCCTCGGCGCCGTTGCCGCGTCGGGCGAAGACACCGGCCGACTTGGGCTTGGCGTCGGTCGTGCCGGGCTTGCGCGACTGGGCGGCACCGGACTTCGCCGCCGGCCGTCCGGTCGATTTCGAGGTCGAGGTCGACTTCGCAGCCGGCTTCCCCTTGCCGGCCGGCATCGGCGGGGGCGGGAACTTGCGCAGTACCCACTGCTGCTGTCCAAGCGTGACCATGTTGTTCACCACCCAGTAGATGATGACGCCGATCGGGAAGATCGCGCCGGAGATGAGCAGCGAGGCCGGGATGCCGTAGAGCATCAGCCGCTGGATCATCTTCTGCTGCGGGTCCTCCGCCCAGCCGGTCTTGAGGATCATCTGTCGGCTGGTCAGGTAGGTGGTCACGATCATGACGATCACCAGGATCCCGGCGATCACCTTGACCGTGGTGCCGCTGGCACCCATCGCCGCCAGCTCGTCGGCCGTGGATCCGAACCGCCCGGCGAGCGGCGCGGTGAAGAGACTGGCCCGGGAAGCCTCGTAGAACTGGTCCGCGGTCCAGCCGTAGAGGTCGACGTTGCGGGTCTGCTCCGGGTTCAGCCGGCGCAGGATGTGGAACAGGCCGAGGAAGACCGGGATCTGCAGGAACATCGGAAGGCAACCCATCAGCGGGTTGGCCTTCTCCTTCCGGTAGAGCTCCATCATTTCCTTCTGGAGCGTCTCCCGGTCACCCTTGTGCTTCTCCTGCAGCTCCTTGACCTTCGGCTGCAGCGCCTGCATGGCCCGCTGTGACTTGATCTGCTTGACGAAGACCGGGAACAGGATCACCCGGACCGTGACCACCAGGAAGATGATGGCCAGGATCCACGACCAGTTGGTGCCGAGCACCTCGGTCGACGGCACACCGATCCGGTCCCAGGCCGAGTGCCAGAACAGGAGGATCCACGAGATGGCCCAGTAGATCCAGTCGAGACTCAATTCGGGGCTCCAGTCGCATCGGCACGGCGGCCGCCCGGCATCGGTACCGGGTCATATCCACCGGGGTGGAAGGGATGACAGCGCAGCAGGCGCCAACCCGCCAACAGCACCCCCCGAAGTGCTCCGCGCCGGGCGATCGCCTCCTGGGCGTACGCACTGCACGACGGGTAGAACCGACAGCGGGCCGGCAGAGCCGGGCTTATCCAACGACGGTACGCGACGATCGCACCTGTCAGCAGGCGGCCACCCGGTGTCGTGGCGCGAGGTAGATCGTCGGAAGCGGTCATCAGGCGTCCCCCGCTCTGGCCCGGGTCCGGCCTCCGGTGCGCCGCACCCCGGACGGGCGATCACCGGCGGTGCCGCGGGACCGTCGGTCGGCGGCGCGGACAGCGGCGGACAGCGCGGCGTCAAGGTCGGCGGCGAGCCCCGCCGAGGACGCCCCAGCGGCCAGCGGCAGGGCTCGGACGACCAGCAGGGCGCCGCCCGGCACCGCTGCCAGCCGGGACCGGACCAGGTGTCGGAGCCGACGACGCACCCGGTTGCGGGTAACCGCGTTGCCGACCGCCTTGGAGACGATGAAGCCGGCCCGGGCACCGGAGCCACCGGTCGGTTCCGGTCGGTCGCCCGGCACCGGTGACGGCAGCAACAGGTGCACGACAAGCGAGCCACGGCCGGCCCGCCGACCCATGCGTACGACCTCGGTGAAGTCGGCACGATTCCGTACGCGCTCAGCGGCGGCCAGCATGGCGGTTAAATCTCCACGACGCCCGCGAAGACCATCAGGCGGACAGGCGGGCGCGGCCCTTGGCGCGGCGGGTGGAGAGGATGGCACGGCCGGCACGCGTACGCATCCGCAGCCGGAAGCCGTGGGTCTTGGCACGCCGGCGGTTGTTCGGCTGGAAGGTGCGCTTGCTCACGTCAGACTCTCCGTCAGGTGTGGCTCCCGGCCGTCGGCCCGGAGTCAGATGATCAGACCGGCTGTTGGTCAGGCCGGCGGTTGGTCAGAACCGGAGGTGCAGATCTGATCCGTCCGTTGGTCAGGCCGGAGGTGCAGGTCTGCGCCAGTGCGTCGTGAGGGCACAACGCGCCCGACTAGCTTATCAGAGCGGACCAGCGCCGACGGCTCACCCGCCGCCGGCCACCGCCGGGGATCCTGCCGTGGAGCGACGCGGCCAGTGCCGCTACACGGTTTTCACCGGAACCGACAACGGGGACCGGCGACCGCCGGTTGAACGGTTGTGGACAACGCTGTTAGCGTGCCCGATTGCCGGTCAAGCATCAGGCAGCACCTGGCACCGCTTCATCGGTACGAACCAGGCAGCCGGGCCGGTCGCCCGCAACGGTGATCGACACCGGGCGCCGAGCCGGCAGGGGGCAGGTTCGGCGGACGACGGGGAGCCGCAGTCAGCAGTACACACAGGTTGTGGATAACTTGTGGATGACGGTCAGTTCAGCGGCCCGCAGCATGGCTCGTCGTACCTGTTCGAGAGCGGGACCGATCCCGACCGGCGGCCGACACAGAGACAGTGCCGGCGGCCGGGTACTCGGATGCGATGGGGGTGGCGCTACGGTGGCCGAGACGATAGACCTCGGCGCGGTCTGGTTGGCGACCACGGACGAGCTGGCGGACGAGATCGTCTCCGCCCAGCAGCGGGCCTATCTGCGGCTCACCCGGCTGCGCGCCATCGTCGAGGAAACCGCGCTGTTGTCCGTACCCGACGCGTTCACCCGCGACGTCATCGAATCGCGACTGCGCCCGGCGATCACCGAGGCGCTGTCGCGGCGGCTCGGTCGGCCGATCCAGGTGGCGGTCACCGTCCGTCCGCCGGAGGACGGTCAGGGTCGACCGGTCGGCACGGTGTACGGCACCGCGACCGTCGAGACCCGGCTGCACCACCCGGACGAGCCCGACCCACGGCTGGGCCCACCCCCGCCCGGACCGGACCACCGCGACACCGACAACCACCGCTGGGACCGCGAGGGCATCGTGGGGCCCGACGCGCCGGAGCCGATCAGCGGCGCACCGGGCGCGCCCGACGGCCCCCATCCGCCGGAGCACCGCGTCGGCGTACCCGACGCATTGGATGGCGCCACCGGCCGGCTGCCGGTCGTGCCGGCGGCCCGGACCGGCGACCAGGGCGCGCTCTTCGGCGACGACTACGCCGCCGGACCACCGGGTCCGCAACGGCTGGACCACGACCTCGAACTGCCAGCGCAGCAACGCTCGGCCCGGCCGCCGACGGACTACCACCCACCGGACCAACGGTACGGCGGCGTCGGCGACGGCCTGCCGACCAGCCCGCCCGACAGCGGCCCGGGACGGGGTGGGCTGGACCACCGCGGCACCGGCCGGGACGACCGCCGGCTGACCGGACCGGGTGTGGACACCGGCGGAAACCGGCTCAACCCGAAGTACATGTTCGAAACGTTCGTCATCGGCTCCTCGAACCGGTTCGCGCACGCCGCGTCGGTGGCGGTGGCTGAGTCACCGGCGAAGGCGTACAACCCACTGTTCATCTACGGCAGCTCGGGGTTGGGCAAGACCCACCTGCTGCACGCCATTGGTCACTACGCCACCACCCTCGGACACGCCCGGTCGGTGCGGTACGTGTCGACCGAGGAGTTCACCAACGACTTCATCAACTCGCTGCGTGACGACAAGACCAGCGCCTTCCAGCGCCGCTACCGTGACGTGGACATCCTCCTGATCGACGACATCCAGTTCCTGGAGAACCGGGAGCGGACCCAGGAGGAGTTCTTCCACACCTTCAACACGCTGCACAACGCGAACAAGCAGATCGTGATCACCTCGGACCGGTCACCCAAGCAGCTGGCCACCCTTGAGGACCGGCTGCGGACCCGCTTCGAGTGGGGGCTGCTCGCCGACATCCAGCCGCCCGACCTGGAGACCCGGATCGCCATCCTGCAGAAAAAGGCGGCCCAGGAGCGGCTGTACGCGCCTCCGGACGTGCTGGAGTTCATCGCGTCCCGGATCGCCAACTCGATCCGGGAGTTGGAGGGCGCGTTGATCCGGGTCACCGCGTTCGCCAGTCTCACCCGGTCACCGGTCGAGCTGAGCCTGGCCGAGGAGGTCCTGCGGGACTTCATCCCGGACGGCGCCGGCCCGGAGATCACCGCCGACCAGATCATGGTCGCCACCGCCGACTACTTCGGGGTCAGCCTGGAGGACCTGCGCGGTCACTCACGTTCCCGAGTGCTGGTCAACGCCCGCCAGGTCGCCATGTACCTGTGCCGTGAGCTGACCGACCTGTCGCTGCCCCGGATCGGACAGGCGTTCGGTGGCCGGGACCACACCACGGTGATGCACGCCGACCGCAAGATCCGGCAGCAGATGGCGGAACGCCGGTCCCTCTACAACCAGATCGCCGAGCTGACCAACCGGATCAAGCAGATCGCCTGACGGCCTGACGGCCTGACTGCCCGGCCGCTGCTTCGTCCGCCGGGCAGTCCGCCCTTTCGTCCGCCGGGTGATCCGGCGAATCACCCACAGGTTCGTCCACAGGGTTTTCCACCGCGGCCGCCGCCGACGGTGGATGACACCTGAATCCCGCCCGCCGCGTTGTCCACAGGCTGTGGACAACTCCTGGGGAAACCGCTGTGGACAATCACTCTCAGTCACGGCTCGTCCCCAGGTTCACCACCCCCTGTGGGGTTCCTGTTGAAGGTTCTGTGGACAACCGACCGACATGGTGCCGGCCACTTGTCCACAGCTGGGGACGAACCCTCGGGATAACCGGTGGACAACCGGTGGACAACTCGGCACGGCTGTGGGCGGCCGGGCAGCCTGTGGATGAAGACCCCGGTTGTACCCAGCCTCCTCCACAGGTAATCCACCGCCATCGAACCCATCTGACCTGCGTAAACGCGAGATGTCCACAGAGTGCACAGCCCCGATGAAGACGATGAGATTTATCTTCTAGACAACAAAAACCAATCACCGGCGTTGGGGATAGGTGTGGATGCAGCCGCCGTGCCGCACCTGCCGGTCCGGTCGACCGGCAGAAGTCCGGGGCCGGACGCACGGGCCCGGCGGTCTGGCCTATCGTTCGGTGAGGTCCGTCGACCGATGACGGTCGAGCCGCCCAGGGACCGCCTCGGGTCCGGCACCACCGAAGATCGTTCGATCGAGTCGACGCGGAGGCACGGCATGAAGTGCGGAGGCATGGGATGAAGTTCCGGGTGGAGCGCGACGCGCTCGCCGACGCGGTGGCCTGGACGGCCAAGAGCCTGCCGAACCGGCCGTCGGTGCCGGTGCTGGCCGGCGCGATGCTCCGGGTCACCGACGGCTCCCTGCAGGTCTCAGGATTCGACTACGAGGTTTCCAGCCAGGTGACCGTCGACGTGCAGGGCGACGCCGACGGCTCGGCTCTGGTCTCCGGACGGCTGCTCGCCGAGATCACCAAGTCGCTTCCGGCCAAGCCGGTCGACATCGCGGCCGTCGGTGCGCATCTGGAACTGGTCTGCGGTAGTGCCCGGTTCACGCTGCCGACCATGCCGGTGGAGGACTATCCGACCCTGCCCGAGATGCCGGCCAGCGCCGGCCGGGTCGACGCCCCGACGTTCGCTGCGGCGGTCGCCCAGGTCGCGGTGGCCGCCGGCCGCGACGAGACGCTGCCGATGATGACCGGGGTCCGGGTCGAACTCGAGGGCACCCGGCTCGCCATGCTCGCCACCGACCGGTACCGACTGGCCATCCGGGAGATCGACTGGCAGCCGGACGACCCGGAGATCAGCCTGAACGCGCTGGTGCCCGCCCGTACCCTGGCCGACACGGCCAAGACGCTCGGTCCGATCGGCGGCGAGGTCACCATCGCGTTGGCGCACGGCGGAGCCGGCGAAGGCATGATCGGGTTCGCCGGCGGCACCCGCCGGACCACCAGCCGGCTGCTCGACGGTGCAAACTACCCGCCGGTCCGGTCGCTCTTCCCGAGCAGCCACAACGCCGAGGCCCGGGTGAGCGTGAGCACTCTCGTCGAGGTGGTACGCCGGGTCGCCCTGGTCGCCGAACGCACCACCCCGGTGCTGCTCAGTTTCAGCGCGGACGGGCTCGTGGTGGAGGCCGGCAACACCGAGGAGGCGCGGGCCAGCGAGGCGATGGAGGCCGCGTTCACCGGTGAGCCGCTGACCATCGGCTTCAACCCGCAGTACCTGATCGACGGCCTGCAGAACCTCGGCTCGGCCACGGCGGTGTTCACCTTCGTCGACGCGTTCAAGCCCGCAGTGATCTCGCCGGCCGGCGAGGACGATCAGATCATCCCCGGCTACCGCTATCTGATCATGCCGATCCGGGTAACCCGGTAACACCGGTACACCCGGTGGGCGACGATCGGGCAGCGACGAAGGGGGCACACCGTGCAGTTGGGCATCATCGGCCTGGGTCGAATGGGCGGCAACATGCGGGACCGGCTACGCGACGCCGGTCACCAGGCGTACGGCTATGACCGGGACCCGGCGGTCAGTGACGTGGCCAGCCTCGCCGAGCTGGTCGACCGGCTCGCCACCGCGCGGGCCGTCTGGATGATGGTCCCGGCCCAGGTGACGTCGTCGGTCGTCGACGAGCTGTGCGGCCTGCTCGACCCCGGGGACCTGGTGATCGACGGCGGCAACTCCCGGTTCAGCGACGACGGGCCGCGCGCGGCCCGGCTGGCCGAGCACGGTGTCGGCTACCTCGACGTCGGGGTGTCCGGCGGGGTGTGGGGCCGGCAGGCCGGCTACGGGCTGATGGTCGGCGGCGACGCCGAGCACGTCCAGCGGATGATGCCGATCTTCGAGGCGCTCAAGCCGCCGGCGGAGCACGGCTTCGTCCACGCCGGCCCGGTCGGTGCCGGACACTACGCGAAGATGGTGCACAACGGTGTGGAGTACGCGTTGATGCACGCCTACGCCGAGGGCTACGAGTTGATGCTGCAGAGCGAGCTGATCACTGACGTCCCCGGGGTGATCAAGTCCTGGCGGGACGGCACCGTGGTCCGGTCCTGGCTGCTGGATCTGCTGGACGCCGCGCTCGACGAGGACCCGCAACTGGCGGCGCTGCGCGGGTACGCCGAGGACACCGGCGAAGGGCGCTGGACGGTCGACGAGGCGATCCGGCTCGGGGTGCCGATGAACGTGATCGCGGCGTCGCTGTTCGCCCGGTTCACCTCGCGGCAGGACGACTCCCCGGCGATGAAGGCGGTCGCCGCGCTGCGCAACCAGTTCGGCGGGCACGCCGTGCAGTCCAGCCCCTGACCTCCGTGTACGTCCGCCGTCTCGAACTGATCGACTTCCGCTCGTACCAGCGGGTCGAGCTCACCTTCGAACCGGGTGGCAGCGTGCTGGTCGGGCCGAACGGGGTCGGCAAGACCAACCTCGTCGAGGCGCTCGGCTACCTGGCGACGCTGGGCAGCCACCGGGTCGCCACCGACGCGCCGCTGGTCCGGGTCGGCGCCGACTCGGCGATCATCCGCTGCCTGGTCGTGCACGACCAACGGGAACTGCTGGTCGAACTGGAGATCGTGCCGGGTCGGGCCAACCGGGCCAGGCTGGGCCGGTCGCCGACCCGCCGGGCGCGGGAGGTGATCGGTGCGCTGCGGCTGGTGCTGTTCGCCCCCGAGGATCTGGAGATCGTCCGGGGCGACCCGGCCGAACGCCGCCGCTACCTGGACGAGCTGCTGGTCACCCGGCTGCCCCGGTTCGCCGGCGTACGGGCCGACTACGACCGGGTGGTCAAGCAGCGCAACGCGTTGCTGCGCAGCGCGTACCTGGCCCGCAAGACCGGTGGTGACCGGGGCGGTGACCTGAGCACGCTGGACGTCTGGGACGCCCATCTGGCCCGGCACGGAGCCGAGCTGCTCGCCGGCCGGTTGGAGTTGGTTACCGCCCTGGCCCCGCACGTGGCCAAGGCGTACGACGCGGTGGCGGCCACCAGCGCGGCGGCCGGCATCAGCTACCGGCCGTCGATCGATCTGCCGGATGCCGGCTTGGCACCCGCCGCCGGTTCTGCGGGAGCCGGTTCTGCCGGTGCCGGGACGGTGCCGCCGGCGGCGGACCGGTCCGCGCTGGAGTCGGCGCTGCTGGCCGCGCTGGGCGAAGCCCGCCGCAGCGAGGTCGACCGCGGTGTCACCCTGGTCGGCCCGCACCGCGACGACCTGCATCTGACGATCGGCAGCCTGCCGGTGAAGGGGTACGCCAGCCACGGCGAATCCTGGTCCTGTGCGCTGGCGCTGCGGCTGGCCGCGTACGACCTGCTCCGCGCGGAAGGCATCGAGCCGGTACTGGTCCTCGACGACGTGTTCGCCGAACTGGACAGCGGCCGCCGGGAACGGCTCGCCGAGCTGGTCGCCGAGGCCAGCCAACTGCTGGTGACCTGCGCGGTGGCCGAGGACGTCCCGGTAGCGTTGCGCGGGGCACGCTTCGAGGTCAGCCGCGGGGAGGTACGCCATGCCGGGTGAGCCGCAGCACGGTGAGCCGGCACAGGCTGCCGACCAGCCACCGATCCTGCCCCCGCCGTCGACCGGCCCGCAGCTGGCCAGGGCGGTGCTGGACGCGGCCCGCGCCCGTCGGGAGGCGAACCGGCCCCGCCGCCGGACCGGTGGCGGCGGCGACGCGGGCGGAGCCGGGTCGGGCGGCCGACGACTGCGCGGCTACTCGGGTCCAGGGCCGGACCCCCGCGATCCACAGCTGTTCGGCGACGTGTTGGCCCGCCTGGTCAAGGCGCGCGGCTGGCAACGGCCGGCCGCCGAGGCGACCGTCTTCGGTGCCTGGGAACGGGTGGTCGGGCCGGAGGTGGCCAAGCACAGCCGCCCGGTCAAGTTGGAGAACGGCGAGTTGACGGTCGAGGCGGAGTCGACCGCTTGGGCGACCCAGCTACGTCTGCTCGCTCGCTCGTTGCTGCGCCAGATCGCCGCCGAGGTCGGGCACAACGTGGTGACGAAGCTGCACATTCACGGCCCGGCCGCGCCATCCTGGTCGAAGGGTCCGCGGCGGGTCCGTGGTCGTGGCCCGCGGGACACGTACGGTTGATCCCCACCCGGCCGGTCCGCTCCCTGGCCGACGCCGGCCGCCCGGAAGTTGCCGGCCGCCCAGGATCAGGCTTCCGCGTCGGCGTAGACGGCGAAGCCGCGGTCGGCGCAGCGGCGGTAGAAGCGGGACAGCACCGCCAGCTCCGACCGGGGGAAGCTCCACTGCGGTGCGTCACCGGCGTCGTCGCGGAGCGCGTCGAGCCGGCTGTCCAGCCAGCGCAGCTGCTGTTCGGCGAGCCGGGCCCCGGCGAGGGCGTCGCGCAGCACCGCTCCGACCGTGTCGAAGGTGACGGTGTCGCCGTACCGGTCGTGGCCGTCGACGAACCGCTCCAGGCCGCCGGCGATCCAGGCACAGCCGTCCGGGTCGATCACCGGGTCCTCGTCCTCGGCGGCCGCCTCGGTGGCGTACAGCACTCCGGTCAGTCCCAGCAGCAGGTCCACCAGCTCGGTGTAGGCGGTGGCCCGGACACTGCCGGTCTTGGCGATGTAACCGGCGAGCGCGGCGGTCGGCGCCGCGACATCGGCCTGCTCCGCCAGCTTGTCGAAGTCGACGAACTCGGCCGGTGCGACCGGTTCGTAGAACTCGCCGACCCGTGGCCATTGCACCGCGACGTTGTCCAGCCCCATCGCAAGCGTCACCCTTCTCCAGCTGGTGGCCCGGGTCGGGTGCGCATCCGCGATGCTGCTGCCCGGTACGAGCCTGTGCGGTAGCGGCACTGTAGCGGCATCCGGGTAGTCGTTTCACCTTCAGGTGGCCCAGCGGGCCGGCTGACCGACGGTGCGGTGCCCCGTGGCCGTCCGAATGACGGATCTGGTGCGTGTGGGGGTGGTCGCGGTGGGTGGGGTGCGGCCGGCTACGAACCTCTCAGCCGCTTTACGGGGGTGCCGCGTCCCGGTTATGTCGGCTCGGCACAGTAGGATCGGAGACAGAGACGAGGGAGACCCGCGCGGCGCGACGATCCGGAGCCCGCCCGGCAGGATCACCGACGAGGTGACCGCCGGCAGCCGTGATCGCCGGACCGTACGGGGCCCGGCCGTTCGTGATCCGCGGGTCCTCTGCGGCGTACGGCGCGTTTCGCCACCCGTCGGCGATCCACCCGGAAGATGCGGGTTGTCGGCCATGGTGCCGGTTCGCGCCTGTCCGCCGTCGGAAGATTCGCCGAACCCCGCGTCCCTGTGCCGTCGCGGCCCAGGTGTGCGAGAAAGTGGCTGAGGGTGTCAGCGGAGAACAACCAGGAGTACGGCGCCGAGTCGATCACCGTGCTGGAGGGCCTCGAGGCGGTCCGCAAGCGACCGGGCATGTACATCGGTTCGACCGGTGAGCGCGGCCTGCACCACCTGGTCTGGGAGGTCGTGGACAACGCGGTCGACGAGGCGCTGGCCGGGCACTGCGACACCATCGAGGTGGTGCTGCTCGCCGACGGCGGGGTGCGGGTCACCGACAACGGCCGCGGTTTCCCGGTGGACCTGCATCCGAAGCTGAAGAAGCCGGGTGTCGAGGTCGCCCTGACCGTGCTGCACGCCGGCGGCAAGTTCGACGGCAAGGCGTACGCGGTCTCCGGTGGCCTGCACGGCGTCGGTGTCTCGGTGGTCAACGCGCTCTCCGTGAAGATGGAGGTCGAGATCCACAAGGACGGCCACGTCTGGCGGCAGCAGTACGCCAACTCGAAGCCGACGCCGCTGGACAAGGGCGAGGCGACGAACCGGACCGGGTCCGCGGTAGCCTTCTGGCCGGATCCGTCGATCTTCGAGACCACCGAGTACGCGTTCGAGACGATCTACCGCCGGTTGCAGGAGATGGCCTTCCTCAACCGTGGGCTGACCATCCAGCTGCGCGACGAGCGGGTGGCCGACGACGACGGAAAGCACCGCGAGATCACTTTCTGCTACAAGGGGGGTATCTCGGACTTCGTCCGCCACCTCAACGCCTCGAAGAACCCGATCCACAAGAGCGTGGTCGAGTTCGGCGCGGAAGAGGAGGGCATGTCGGTCGAGATCGCCATGCAGTGGAACGAATCGTACGGCGAGTCGGTCTACACCTTCGCCAACACCATCAACACTCACGAGGGCGGCACCCACGAGGAGGGCTTCCGGTCCGCGTTGACCAGCGTGGTCAACAAGTACGCCATGGACAAGAAGCTGCTCAAGGGCGACGAGAAGCTCTCCGGCGAGGACATCCGGGAAGGGCTCGCCGCGATCATCTCGGTCAAGCTGGCCAACCCGCAGTTCGAGGGCCAGACCAAGACCAAGCTGGGCAACACTCCGGTGAAGAGCTTCGTCCAGCGGGTCTGCAACGAGTGGCTGGTCGACTGGCTGGACCGCAACCCGGCCGAAGGCAAGATGATCATCACGAAGGCCACCCAGGCGGCCCGCGCCCGGATCGCCGCCCAGCAGGCCCGCAAGCTGGCCCGGCGCAAGTCGTTGCTGGAGTCCGGATCGATGCCGGGCAAGCTGGCCGACTGCCAGTCCACCGACCCGCGCGAGTCGGAGGTCTTCATCGTCGAGGGCGACTCGGCCGGCGGCTCGGCCAAGCAGGGGCGGGATCCGCGTACCCAGGCGATCCTGCCGATCCGGGGCAAGATCCTCAACGTGGAGAAGGCCCGGATCGACCGGGTGCTGAAGAACAACGAGGTCCAGGCGCTGATCACCGCGCTGGGCACTGGCATCCACGACGACTTCGACATCGACAAGCTGCGCTACCACAAGATCGTGCTGATGGCCGACGCGGACGTGGACGGCCAGCACATCCAGACCCTGCTGCTGACCCTGCTGTTCCGGTTCATGCGTCCGTTGGTCGAGTTGGGCCACGTCTACCTCGCGGCCCCGCCGCTGTACAAGATCAAGTGGAACCGGAAGGGCGACGACGCGCAGTACGCGTACTCGGACCGGGAGCGCGACGGACTGATCGTGCTGCGCCAGCAGAAGAAGCCCAACGCCAAGCCGGACGACATCCAGCGGTTCAAGGGCCTGGGAGAGATGAACTACCCCGAGTTGTGGGAGACGACGATGAACCCGGCGACGCGTACGCTGCGTCAGGTGACCCTGGACGACGCAGCAACCGCCGACGAGCTGTTCAGCGTTCTGATGGGTGAGGACGTCGAGGCGAGGCGCTCCTTTATCCAGCGCAACGCCAAGGACGTCCGCTTCCTGGACATCTAGCGCCGACGCGGCCGGGCGACCCCGAACCGGGGCCGGCCCGGCCGCGTCATCAGCAACTTCGCCAGCTTCCACCGCCGTTGTCCAGCACAGGTACGACGGTTTTAGGCTTGATAAGGGTTAACTGTGACGGATACTCCCGAGCCCTTCGGCAGCGAGCCGGATCCCGTGGCGGCCGCCGCGGCGGCAGTCGCCCGCCACGACCGCATCGAGCCGGTCGGGCTGGAAGTCGAGATGCAGCGGTCGTACCTCGACTACGCGATGAGCGTGATCGTCGGGCGGGCGTTGCCGGACGTACGGGACGGGCTCAAGCCCGTACACCGCAAGATCCTCTATGCCATGTTCGACTCGGGCTACCGACCGGACCGAGGCTACGTCAAGTGCTCCCGGGTCGTCGGCGACGTGATGGGCCAGTTCCACCCGCACGGCGACTCGGCCATCTACGACGCGCTGGTCCGGATGGCCCAGCC
This sequence comes from Micromonospora sp. LOL_021, assembly GCF_048060215.1. Taxonomy (NCBI): domain Bacteria; kingdom Bacillati; phylum Actinomycetota; class Actinomycetes; order Micromonosporales; family Micromonosporaceae; genus Micromonospora; species Micromonospora sp. LOL_021. Next base: position 101,904 of record NZ_JBHMIN010000004.1, read on the forward strand.
CTGGTCGCTGCGCTACCCGCTGGTCGACGGCAACGGCAACTTCGGCTCCCCGGGCAACGATCCGGCAGCCGCGATGCGCTACACAGAGTGCAAGCTCGACCCGTTGGCGATGGAGATGCTGCGGGACATCGACGAGGACACCGTCGACTTCCAGGACAACTACGACGGTCGGGCCAAGGAACCGGTGATCCTGCCGGCCCGGATCCCCAACCTGCTGATCAACGGCTCCGAGGGCATCGCGGTGGGCATGGCCACCAAGATCCCGCCGCACAACCTGCGGGAGATCGCGGCGGCGGTGCAGTGGTGTCTGGAGAACCCGGAGGTCGACGAGCCCACCACGCTCGACGCGCTGATCGAGATCGTCAAGGGCCCGGACTTCCCGACCGCCGGTCTGATCGTCGGCACCACCCCGATCCAGGACGCGTACCGCACCGGTCGCGGGTCGATCCGGATGCGCGCCGTAGTCGAGGTCGAGGAGGACAAGAAAGGCCGGACGTCGCTGGTCGTCACCGAGCTGCCGTACCAGGTCAACCCGGACAACCTCGCCGAGCGGGTCGCCGAGCTGATCAAGGAAGGCAAGATCGGCGGGATCGCCGACATCCGCGACGAGTCGTCCGGGCGTACCGGCATGCGGCTGGTGCTGGTGCTCAAGCGCGACGCCGTCGCCAAGGTGGTGCTCAACAACCTCTACAAGCACACCCAGCTGCAGGAGACGTTCGGCGCCAACATGCTGGCGCTGGTTGACGGGGTGCCACGCACGCTGAACCTGGCGCAGTTCATCCGGTTCTACGTCGCGCACCAGATCGACGTGATCCGGCGGCGTACCGCGTACCGGCTGCGCAAGGCCGAGGAGCGGGCGCATATTCTGCGCGGTCTGGTCAAGGCGCTGGACATGCTCGACGAGGTGATCGCCCTGATCCGGCGGTCGCCGACGGTCGAGGACTCCCGGCAGGGCCTGATGCGGCTGCTCGACGTCGACGAGATCCAGGCCACCGCGATCCTGGACATGCAGCTGCGCCGGCTGGCCGCACTCGAACGTCAGAAGATCATCGACGAGCTCGCCCGAATCGAGCTGGAGATCACCGACCTCAAGGACATCCTGGCCAAGCCCGAGCGGCAGCGGCGGATCGTCTCAGAGGAGCTCGGCGAAATCGTCGCCAAGTGGGGCGACGAGCGGCGGACGAAGATCGTGCCGTTCGACGGCGAGGTCTCGATGGAGGACCTGATCGCCCGCGAGGACGTGGTGGTCACCATCACCCGCACCGGGTATGCCAAGCGGACCAAGGTCGACCTTTACCGCTCGCAGCGCCGGGGCGGCAAGGGCGTCAGCGGTGCGACCCTGCGCCAGGACGACATCGTCAGTCACTTCTTCATCGCGTCCACCCATGACTGGATGCTGTTCTTCACCAACAAGGGCCGGGTCTACCGGGCGAAGGCGTACGAGTTGCCGGAGGCGTCGCGTACCGCCCGTGGCCAGCACGTGGCCAACCTGCTGGCCTTCCAGCCGGACGAACACATCGCCCAGGTCATCCGGATCCCGAACTACCAGGTAGCCCCCTACCTGGTGTTGGCGACCCGCAACGGCCTGGTCAAGAAGACCCGGCTGGAGGAGTTCGACTCGAACCGCTCTGGTGGGATCATCGGCATCAACCTGCGGGACGCCGACGAGCTGGTCGGGGCGGCCCTCGCTGGCGGGGCCGACGATTTGCTGCTGGTCTCCAAGAACGCCCAGGCGATCCGGTTCACCGCGACCGATGAGGCGCTGCGTCCGATGGGGCGGGCCACGTCGGGGGTGATCGGGATGCGGTTCACCGATACCGACGAGCTGCTCGCCATGGCGGTCGTCCGGGAGGGGATGGACCTGGATGTTTTGGTCGCCACCAACGGCGGGTACGCGAAACGTACTCCGATCGAGGAGTATCCGGTGCAGGGCCGGGGAGGCAAGGGCGTGCTGACTGCCAAGATCACCGAGCGCCGCGGTGGTCTCGTCGGTGCGGTCGTCATCAGTCCGGACGACGAGCTCTTCGCGATCACCAGCAACGGTGGCGTGATCCGGACTCCGGTGAAGCCTGTACGACGTACCCGGGACCGGAACACAATGGGGGTCAAGCTCATGGACCTCCCAGACGGCGTGACCATCGTGGCCATTGCTCGCAATGCCGACGAGCCTGACGAACAGGACTAGTTGATGACGGAGACCCAGGCGAAGTCGGGGGGGACAGGATCCTCGGCGGCTCCGGTCGACGAGGAATCCGCCGCCGGAGGCACATCAACGGCCACCGGCCGCGCTGCTGTCGGCCGGGCCAGCGTGCCCGGTGATTCGCCGTCGCCTAAGTTCACCCGGGCGCCAGGGATGCCTCCCCCGCCCGACAGACCCGCCGACGACTCAGCCGGTGGCACCGGTGACAGCGCCGACGGTTCGACCCGCGCCGGCGGCACCGGCGACAGCGCTACCCAGCTCGGCGGCATCTCCGCCTCTTCCGGAAGGTCGGCACCTCCTGTGACGTCGGCACCTCCTGTTTCATCCGCTCCGCCGGCCAGCTCCGGCAGCGGATTCACCGCTGGAGCGCTCGGCGCCACCGCGGCGAGTGGCACCCGACCGGGTGGTGGGCTCGGGCCCACCGGGCAGTTCGGCACCATCGGCGGCACGGCCCGGGTCGGTACGGCCACCCCCGGCTCCCGGACCGGGCTGGGTTCACCGACCGTACGCACGATCGGTGGTGCCGGTGTTGGCGCGGTCGGCGCGGCGCGAGTCGGCCCGGACGGTGCCCGGACCGCGCGGCCGGGGGTCAGCTCGGCCGCCTCGCGGGGGCCGCGTCGAGCTCGACTGAATCTGAAGCGGATCGACCCCTGGTCGGTCATGAAGTTCTCGTTCGCGGTCTCGCTGGTGCTGTTCATCGTGGTGATCGTCGCGACCTCGGTGCTCTACCTGGCGCTGGACGCGATGGGGGTGTTCCAGAGCGTCAACGCCAGCCTCGGTGACCTGATCGGTACCGGTACCGGGGACGGTCCGAGCCTGCGGATCACCGCTCAGGGCGTGATCGGCACGGCCGCGCTGTTCGGGCTGATCAACGTGGTGCTCTACACCGCGCTTGCCACGCTCGGCGCGTTCATCTACAACGTCTGCGCCGACCTGGTCGGCGGGATCGAACTGACCCTGGCCGAGCGGGACTGACCTGGCCCGCGCAGGGAAGTGGCGGACGGCCGGGCGGGTCGATACCCATTGGCCCCGGCCGTCCGCGATCCGGTAGTCTCCCCATGGTCCGGCGCTCCGCTCGCCGGATGCCGGTGGCTTTCGCCCCGAGTTGGGGTGTAGGACACGGGTGCGGTAACCTTGCTCGTCGCGTACGGGGCTATAGCTCAGTCGGTTAGAGCGCAGAGCTGATAACTCTGAGGTCGCTGGTTCGATTCCAGCTAGCCCCACTCCACGACAGTCGAGCGTAAGGGGACACGCCCCATGGTCAAGAAGATCCTCATCATCGCCGGCGTCATCGGCGTGGCCGCGCTGATCGCCAAGAAGGTCAAGGAGACCAGCGACGAGCGTGCCCTCTGGCACGAGGCGACCACCGCTCCTGATCTCCGCTGATCCACTCCTGTCCCCGGACCGCGGTTGTCACCGCTGCGGCGGGGACCGCTAGGGGCCATAGCTCAACTGGCAGAGCACTGCCTTTGCAAGGCAGGGGTTAGGGGTTCGAGTCCCCTTGGCTCCACAGGTTGGTCGCCAGCATTGCAAGCAGACGATCGCACCAGGCGGCGAACGGGGCACGAACGTCGCGCCGTGGATGGACACGGTTGCTTAGGATGACCACACCGTAGCCACGGCTGGGTTCGAGCCACACCCGGTTGCCGACGAAACCCGAGCAGCCGTAGCCGTCCGGTCCGGCGACCGGCCCGCCCAGGCCTCTGGTCGGAGCGAGCCACCAGCCCAGGCCGAATCGCTCGGAGTCGCGGCCGGCAGCCCAGCACGACCGGGCCGCCGCATGCAGTTCGCGGCTTACGGCTTGCTCGGCCAGCCAGCTCCGTGCCGCCGAACTGACCAGCTGCAGCGTGCCGAACGCGCCAGCGTGCCCGGCGACACCGCCCATCGTCCAGGCGTTCTCGTCGTGGACCTCTCCGGCGATGAGTCGTCGACGCCACGGGCAGTGTTCGGTGGCGGCGGCCTGGCCGGGGGCCCGCCCCATGCGCAGCCCGGTCCGGCGTCGGGCAAGTGCGGTCAGCGATTCGTCAGCGAGATCCTCGACCATGGCACCGAGCAGTAGAAAGCCCAGGTCGCTGTAGACCACTCTCGGTTGGTCCGTCAGCTCGGCGCGTAGCGCCGCGTCCACGACCGCCGTGCGTCCGGTGATGGTCCGGAAAAAGGGCACGGTGGCGGGTAGTCCGGACCGGTGACTGAGCAGGTCAGCGATGGTGGCCCTGCCGACCGGTCGGCCGACCGCCCGGTGCCAGCATTCGGCGAGTGGCTGCTCCAGTGCCAACCGACCGTCGTCCACCAGTCTGAGAACTTCAGGCAGCGTGACCAGCGTCTTGGTGAGGCTCGCCAGGTCCCACCACTCGTCGGCAGTCACCGGACGGCCGGCCGACAAGTCTGCGACGCCGTGCACCGCTCGGGCCAGTACGCCCTGCCGGTCGAAGACGCACACCGCGACGGCGGGCATCGGAGCGGCCCGCGCCAGCGCGGTTACCTGCTCCGCGAGGGACGTCACGGCGCTATGTTATTCACTGCCGAGGCGTCCCGACTGTGGTCGTCTGGCGTCTCGGTACCGTGACAGCCCTAGTCGCGGTTTCTGGTGGCATCCGAGGAGCGCCCGTGCATCTGGAGGACTTGACAGGTCGGCATGTCGCCGTCTGGGGTACCGGCCGGGAGGCGATCGCCGCCGCCGAGGCCATCGCCCCGTACGGTCCTGCCCGGATGATCGCGGTACAGGACCGGACGACCTTCCTCGCGACCGGTTGGGACGGCCAGCTCGCCGAGATCGCGCCACTGTACGAGGGAGAAGCGGCCCACGACCAGCTCCGCTCGATCGACGTGATCGTCCGGTCGCCGATCATCGGCCAGACGCATCCCTGGATCGTGGAGCACCGTGCCCGGGGCGGTGTGGTGACCGGCGGCACCGCCCTGTGGATGGCCGACCACGCCGCGCGTACCGTCGGGGTCACCGGTAGCAAGGGCAAGAGCACGACGACGACCCTGATCCACCAGATGTTGGCGGCCGTCGGCCGGCAGGCCACCCTCGGCGGAAACATCGGAGTGGCGGCGCTCGCCCTGCCCGAGTCGGAGCGGTACGTGCTGGAACTGAGCGTCTACCAGTGTGCCGACCTCGAGGACTCGCCCCGGGTGGTTGCGTTGACTTCGCTGTTCCAGGAGCATCTCGACTGGTCGGGCAGTGAAAGTGGCTACTACCGCGACAAGCTCAATGTGGCGATGCACGGTGCCGAGGTGGTCGTCTACAACGGCCAGGACGAGCGGCTGGCCGCCGAGCTGCGCCAGCTGGGCGCCGGGCTCGAACTGCCGCTGGTCGCCGGGAACCGGCCGGATTCGTTCCATGTGACCGAGCATCCCGACGGCCGGCGCTGGGTCTTCCTGGCCGGCGAGCCGCTGTTCCCACGCGACCTGTTCGCGCCGGTCGGGCGGCACAACGAGGGCAACCTCTGCGTGGCGCTGGCCGCGGTGCAGGGGGAAGGCGTCGACTGCCTGACCCACCGCGACGACCTGGCCCGCGCCGTCGGAGAGTACGCGCCGCTGACGTACCGGATGACCGAGCTGCCCGACCCGTCCGGGCTCACTTTCGTGGACGACTCACTGTCGACCATTCCGCAGTCGGCGATGTACGCGATCGAGGCGTACGCGGACCGCCCACTGACCGTCATCGTCGGCGGAAGTCTGGACCGGGCGGTGGACTACACCCCGCTGCGGGACTACCTGGAGCAGCGCAAGATCACGGCGACGTTGATCGGCCTGCCGGACAACGGTGACGTGATCCTCGACCTGCTGCGCGACCTACCGGGCATCACCACATTGTCCACCGGCGACCTGGTGCACGCCGTGCGGTTGAGCCGCGAGGTCACCCCGGCGGGCGGCGTGGTGCTGCTGTCCCCCGCAGCACCCAGCTACGGACGGTACGACAACTGGGAACACAAGTCGCGGGTGTTCCGCGAGGCGATTCAGTCCACGGCGGCGTAGAGCAGTTGCATGGAGCGGATCGCCGAGCGGACCTCCTGCAGCACCTCGAACGTGTCGGCGGGTTGCACCCACTGGCTGGTCGCGGTCGCGAACCCGATCGTCTCGATCGCGGCACCGTAGCCGAGGCCGAGCACCCGTACCGCGTCACAGTGCTGGAACGGCACGAACATGTCGGTCGTGACCAGCAGCAGCCGGGCTCCGCGGGCGGCTCCGGGCAGCAGTTCGGCCCACCCGACGAACGTGTCGGCCGTGTTGGCGCGCATTCCTGGCCGCGTCGACGGCGAGGCGAGCACCGACACCGGTGGCCGAACGTCGACATGCTCCCGTACCCACCAGCCGTCGCCGTCCCGGCAACTGGTTGGTTCACCGAGGCCGAACTCGCGGCGTAGCGACTCTGCCACCGCGTCGCCTTCGGTGGGACACGGCCGCAGCCCCAGCGCGCGGGTTGTCTCGGCCTGACCCACGAGCGGCCGGGTGCTGCCCAGCCCGGCCACGGCGGACACTCCGATCCCGTCCTGCAGGACCGTCGTCGCGGCCAGGTTAGCCCGGGCCAGCATGGTGCGGACTCCGCCACCGAGGACGAGAACGTGGTCGTACCGTCGTGCCGCGGGCGTCGCGCAGTCAGCCAGGCCGAGCGCGGTGGTGGCCCGTCTGATCAGCGCGTCGAGTTCCGGCTCGAACTTCTCGCCGACCGCCTGGTGCCGTTCCTTTCCCCTGCGGTAGTCCCATCGGTTGGAAAAGCGCGCGGCGTCGGCGAGCCGGTCGCCGAGCGGGGCGGCAGCCGGCAGGCGAAACCCGAACGCGGCAAGCAAGGCGGTCATCGCGGCCGAGCCCAGCCACGCGGCGATCCCCTCGGCCACACTGGCCCGGTCACCGCCCGACCGGCACGACGGCAGTGGCACGCGGGCAAAGTCGCTGGTCATCGTACGGCTGCGGGTGCGGCGGCGGCCTGGTACAACCGCATCATGGACAGCAGCCCAGAGCGGATCTCCTGCAGGTAGCGGTCCGGGTTGGTGGCGCCGGGTGCGAGCGGCACGCTCACCCTGTCTGGATCGAAGCCGATGGTGTCGATTCCGCAGCCGTACCGCAGCGCGAGCATGCGCAGGGCATCGGCGTGTTGGAACGGCACGTAGATCGGGGAGGTGACCACCAGGATCCGGTCGGTGGCGCGTAGGTCGACCCGCCGGGCCCAGAACTCGTAGGTGTCCGGGGTGTTGGCCCGGCGGGCGGCCGGTTCACGGGACGGTGCGGCGAGCACCCGCACAGCCGTACCGGCCGGTGACCGGTAGGTGCGCACCGACCAGGAGCTGTGGTCGACCGGGCCGTCCGACGATTCGAGCCGCCCGGGTCCGTCGAGGCGGAACGCGGCCCGCACCCCGGCGTCCATCGCGTCCACCTCGTACCCGCTGTCAGCGAGGCCGGGCAGCTCCCGTTCCGCCGTGGTCAGTGGCCGGAAACTGCCCAACGCGGCCAGTTCGGCAACGGCGACTGTACCCTGGTCGATCAGCCGCGCGGCGTACTCGGTTCGCTGCAGGCAGGCCCGGCCCAGGCCGCCGAGAACGAGCAGATGATCGTACGCCCGGTGGGCCGGCATCCGGGGCTCGACCAGTTGGAGGGCGGTTGCCGCGTCAGTCACCAACTGGGCGGTCGCTGCGTCGAACTCGGGGGGTTTGACCTGGTCGCGTTCCACCCCGGCGGCCTTCCTCCGAAAGTCCCAGTGCTCGCCGGAGAAGCCGTCCAACCAGCTCAGCAGCGGGCCGACGGCGGTCGCCGGCAGGGTGCCGCCGAACCTGTCGACGAGCGCCCGTATCGGCTCCGCAGCGACCCAGGTCTCGATCTCGGCGGCGACCGTATCCGGCTGGAAGTTCGGCTCGCAGGCGGGAAGTGGGACGGGTGCGAAGCCGGACATGAATCCTCCACGCGGCATCGGGCGAGGCGCTCGGTCGCCACCGATGATAGGTGTCCCAGAGCGGCGCCTGGCCGCAGCCGAATCGCCGCGTTCGAAAAGTGGACGCCGTGGACGTCGACCGGCGGCCGAGCCGGTTCGGCTGCTCGCCGGTCCGTCAGTAGACGTTGAACATAGACGTCACCTGGGAGGTCGGCGGTCCATGACCGAGATCGATGTTCTCCGAGAACTCTGCTCAGGCGTCCGTCGGAAGAGGATCCCCGTCGACGAGGCGTTGGTCGCCCGGATCGAGCATGACGTGGCGGCGTACCGCGACCGCCTGCGCGTCGCGCCCACCCAGTCGCCGCCGGCGGAGCTGAGGACCGCTCTGCGGCTGACCGGCTGGTTGATCTACGAGACGTCGCTGATGCTGCTGTGGAACGTTCCAGCCGAGATCGATGGGCTGTCGGAGCAGGCACGGCGGGCGGCTGAGGCTGACGCGATGCTGATCATGCGGCTCGCTACCGCCGCCAGATCGCTGCCGTGGCCGGAGTTCGCGCCCCGTGCCCTGGGCGCCATCCGCGCCCTGGCGCTGGTCAGGTCGAAGTGGAACGACTATGACGGCGCATGGCTGCTGCACGAGGAAGTACGGACCAAGCATCAGTCGTACCGGGACAGTCTCGGCGGCGACCCTGCGGATGCGCGTCTGGTCCTCGACCTCGACGAGGTCTTGCTGCAACTGGCTCTCGCCGAGACCGGCACCGCCTGCCGTACCGCTGAACAGACGATCGGCCGTTGGCTCGAGAACTGGGGCGGCGCGGACGTGGCGACCGAGCGGCGGGAGGCCGACCGCTGGGTGCCTCGCATGTTCCGGCAGCTCTCCGACGGTGCCGAGGTCGGGAGACGGGCGCTGGACATCGCCGACCGGATCCACCAGGAGCACGGCTTCGTGGAGTCGATCACCGAGGACCGGCTCATCCTGCGCACCGGTTTCCGCAACCCGGCGATCATGACGTGCCGGGCGTTGCTGCTGATGTACTCGCTCTGTCCGGCGATGCAGCGGCTCGGCATGCGCCCGCGCGGCTACGAGACTTGGCCGGATTTCATGTCCTCACTGCGCCAGCGCTTCCACGAGACACTGGCGTACCTGGTCCGTCCGGCCGAACGGGCCGACGGCACCCTCATCCCGCTGCTCGACGACCACGCCCGCACGATCGTGCAGTTCTGCCTGCACCTGGCGTTGCTGACCGCCTCGGAGACGCTCGAGGAGCCGCTGGTCTTGGATGACACGCTGACGCTGCGCCGGCTCGACGACGCCGCCGCCCAGGCGATGTCGCGCTGGCTGGCGGAACCGGTCGGCGGCGACGGCAGGGTACGCGGCGACGCGAGCGTCGTCGGCTCCGCGTCGATGCCCCATTTTGTCCGCTCGGTCGAGGCGTGCCGGGACGACGCCGGCGCAACCGCCAACTATCAACAGTGGCGGCGGGAATGGACCGTGCTCGACCGGTACGGCCCGGACCGCTGGACCAGCGTCGAGGCGCTGCTGGACCGGGATCCGGACGGCGGGATCTGGTGAACCGGCTTGCCCTGCTGATCGGCTCCGACTATGGCGGCCTGCGTGGTGTGCGGCACGATCTCGCGGCGATGACGCAGGCTCTGCGGGCACGCGGGTTCGACGTGCGTGAGTGCCCACCGGCAGCGGCGACGCGAGCCGGGATCATCGCCGCGTTCGAAGGGATCATCGCCGACGCCGGGCCGGGCGACGCGGTGGTCGTCTACTACTCCGGCCACGGCGGCTCGACCGGGCCAGCACAGGCCGGTCCGTGGCGGGCGGCCGATCTGCAGTACATCGTGCCGACCGACTACGACCAGTCCACCGCCGACGACTTCCGGGGCATCACTGCCGCAGAGTTGTCCGTCCTGCAGTCGCAGCTGGTCACGGTGACCCGCAACGTCACGGTGATCCTCGACTGCTGCCACTCCGGGCTGATGTCCCGCGACGTGAACCTGCGGCTGCGGGCGCTGCGCGGACCGGCACCGTATGCCTGGGTCCGCGCCCACCTCGACCGGATCCGGCTGCGAACCGATCTGGTGCCCCTGGAGAGCAACCCGCACGCGGTACGCGTCGTGGCCTGCGCCCCCGGCCAGCGTGCGTTCGAGCGGCCGGACGACGACGGGCGCTGGCGTGGCGTCCTCACCACGCAGCTGTGCCGGGCCCTCGCCGAGGCCGGCGACGCCCCGGTGACCTGGTCCGGGCTGCTCGACCAGATCCGCTACCGGGTGACCGGGCTGATGTTCGAGCAGCGTCCCGAAGCGGAAGGACCGGCCGACCGGGTGCTGTTCACCACCGAGCGCGCGGACCTGCTGAACTCCCTGCCGGTGACTCCGCTGGACGCCCCCAACCGGGTCCGGCTCGACGCCGCCGCCCTGCTGCGGGTCCAGCACGGCGACGACTTCATGATCATGCCACCGGGTCGGGCAGCCGACGACCGGGCGCATCGCGTCGGCGACCTGACGATCGACCAGGTGGCGCCGACGTCGGTCGCGGGCCTGGTGACCTTCACCGGCGGCTGGTCGGCGGTGCCGGCCGGCGCGCGGGCGGTACGCACCAGGGTGACCGCACCGCAGATCGCGGTCCGGGTGCCGGCCGGCGACCCGCGCGGTGAGCAGGTGCTGGCGGCGGTGGAGTCGACGGTGCTGGCCCGCCCGGCCCGGCGCGGCGAGGAGTGGACGGCCGAAATCCGGTTCGACGACTCCGGCGGGGTGATGCTCCATGACCGGATCGGGCCGCTGCATCCGCCGTACCCGGATGATGCCCGAGGGTACGCCGACCTCGCCCGCGCGGTGCTGGTCCACGCCCAGGCGACCCAGCTGCGGCGGCTGATCGGTGACCCGTCCTACCCGCTGGGCACCGAGGTCACGGTGGACTGGGGCCTGGTGGTGGACGGTGCCGAGCACCCGCCGCCGCCCGCCGGTAGGCCGCTGACCCCGGCCAGCCGGATCTACGTGACCGTTCACAACCGGGGTGCCCTGCCGGTGTACGTGTCGATCCTGGACATCGGGCTGTCCGGACGGGTCTCGTTGCTGATGCGGGGCACCCCGAGTGGCCGCCTGCTACCGCCACGCAGCGTCTACACGTACGGCCGTGACGACGTTCGGCGGGAGCTGACCGGGGTGGGACTTGCCTGGCCGGCCGGGCTCGACCCGGCACATGCCCGGACCGACACGATCCTGGTGGTGATCAGCTCCGCGCCGCAGAGCCTCGCCGCGCTGGAGCAGCCCGAGATCGTCCAGACTCGGGCGCCCGACCGCGATCACCCCGGACCCGTCAGCGGTTCCCGGCTGCGGGACCTGATCGACCAGATTGCCACCGGCGGCTCCCGCGAGATCGATCCGAATCGGCCGGACGGGGTGCGGTACGAAGTCCACGGCATCGACTTCGAGATGACACCGGACTGTGGAGGAGCGCCCACGATGATGACCCCGCAGGAGCTGCGCGACCTGTGCACCGCGCTGCGCGCCAGGAAGCGCCGCACCGACAGCGAGCTGGTTGACCGGATCGAGGCGGATGTCCAGGCGTACCGCGACATCCTGGCCGCCCGGGCGACTCCGCTGCCGCCCGCCGAGCTGGCTGAGCGGCTCCCGCTGATGGGCTGGCTGATCTACGAGACGAGTTGGGACTGCGTCCAGCGGATCCCGGCGTCGTTCGATAGCGACGTCACCGCGCCGGATGTCCGACAACGGAGCGAGGCGGAGTTCGTCCTGGTCCGACGGATCACGGACGGTGCCCGTGGACTCCCGTGGCCGGAGTTCGCCCCACGGGCTCTCGGCGCGCTGCGCGCCCTCGCCCTGGCCGAGTCCAAGCGGGACACGGAGCGCGGCTACGACGTGGCCTGGACGCTGCACGCCGAGGCACAGGAGAAATACGCGGAGTTCCGCGGAAGTCTCGGCACCGGCGAGGACACCCGACCGTTACGGCTCCAGCTGGACGAGGTGTTTCTCCAGCTGGCGCTCGCCGAGACCGGCACGGCCTGCCGCACCGCCGAGCGGGTGATCGCCCGCTGGTCGGATCCGTCCGACGAGCCGGCGGCCTCGGGCCGGTCACCCGCCGAGGAGCGGCGGTGGATTCAGCGAATGTTCCGCGAGCTGACCGACGGCGTCGCCGTCGGGGAGCGGGCGATCGACACGGCCTACCAGATCGAAGCCGAGTTCGGGTTCGCCGACCAGGTCGACGAGCACCGGCTCACCCGGCAGACCGCGTTGCAGAATCCGGGGATCATGACGGCCCGGGCGGCGTCGCTGCTGCTGGCGATCCGGCCGGCGATGCAGCGCTGCGGCCGTAGCCAGCCACCAGACTTCGACTCCTGGGAGCTGTGGGAGAAGGACCTGCTGGACCGGTTCACCCGGGCGTACGCGGCCATTGAGAAGGACGTGCCGGGTGAATCGAAGATGGACGAAGGATTCCAGCGGCAGCTGGTGCACGTCCGACTCAACCTGGCGCTGCTCAAACCCGGGTTCGACCTTCCGTCACGGCGGACCGACGGCCCGGCCTGTCTCGCACTCAACCCGCTCGACGACGCAGCCGTGGAGGCCATGTCCAGCTGGCTCGGTGGCCCGAGCGGGTCCGGTCGCGAACGGGCGCTCGGCGCGGCGACCATGCCGATGTTCATCTGGTCGTTGATCCGGTGTCGGGGACTGGGGCCGGCCGACCAGGGCTATCAGACCTGGCGGATCCGGTGGTTCTCGCTGGATCAGCACGCTAAGGAGCCGGGTCGCCTCGACCGGGTGCGCTGGGCGCTGGAGCAGGCCCGACGGCTGGCGGACGACGAGGACAGCTGAGAAACGTTCATCGCACGTACGCGCTGAGCAGCGCCCAGCCGGGCTCCGGGGTGCCCGCCCGGATCTCGGCCAGCTGGGCGTCGCGCAACGCGACGTCGATGGAGACCGGGTCGGGGGACCGAGCGGCGCGCACCATCGCGGCGGCGATCCGCCCGGTGCCGGCGTCGTCGACGCTGTCGATCCCGGCCACCACGCACCGGGCACCCCCGGTCAGCAGCGCCATCACCAGGCTCAGCGGCTCGGCGCCGTGATCGTTGCGGACCAGGCCGACATGGCACGACGCCATCAGGACCGACTCCGGCCAGCGCAGCCCGAGCGCCCGGGCCGCCGACAGCCGCTCGCCGGGCAGGGCCAGATACTGGCCGAAGCCCCGGCCGCCGCCGTGCGCGGCGATGTGCAGGAAATGCCAGCGGCCGCGTCGTCGCAACGCGTCCGCGAACCGGCCGCCGTACGGGGTCGGGACACCATCGTCCAGGTCACAGCTGCTGAGCGCGACGCCGACGGTGTCCCGGGGCAGACCCACAGTCTCCGGCGGCGGCAGACCCCACGCGGCCCGTTCCTGTGCGATGTCGAGGTCGGAAAGGCGCTGTCCGTCGATTTCCACCGGCTCGTCGGAGCCGACCAGGCGGACCAGTGCGGCACCCGAGACCGGCGGTGGCAGTTCACCGGACAGGCAGGTGAGCACCGGGCTCTGCGAGATGACGGCGCGCTCGACCAGCCGGGTGTCGGGGCCGGTCCACAGGGCGGCCCACGGGACGAGGCTCAGCCACGAGTGCGCCGAGATCAGCAGCTGGGCGGGCGCCTCCACGGTGCAGCCGGGCAGGATCTGTTCGGTCAGCCGTGGTGGCAGGACCTTGTCGGCCAGCGCCCGGAAGTCGAGCAGCCCGTCGTCGCGCAGACCCGCCACCGGCGGGTCGACGACGTCCCGGCTGCCGGTCAGCTGACCGACCCGGGCGTGCTCGAACAGGACGCGGAAATCGTCGCCCGGATCGAATTGGTCGAAAGTCATCCGGCCACCCGGCTCGATGAGCGTGCGGAAGAACGCCCGGACCGCCAGATTGTCGGTCAACTCGACATAGTCGAGGGCGTACCGTGGCCCGATCTCGCACACGACTTCGTCAAGGTCGGTGGGCGGCGGGAGCACGGTGTCGGCGAGCATCGGCGAGACGGCGTCCTCCAGGTCCTTACGCAGCGCGTCCAACTGCGCCTGGCGGCTGGCAACCGTGCTGGTCATGACACCAGGGCTGGGGTTTTCGACCTCGAGAATCTGGGTCAGCAAGTTGTTGATCAGCGGATTGTCGTCGAAGGTCAGCCCGTCGCGGACCCGCGCGGCGAAACCGGTCGACTTCGCGGACAGCGCCGCCCGGAGCCCGAGCCTGGCGGCCCGAGCGGTGCCTAGCCGGTGGGCCAGCAGACAGACGTCGGCGTAGACCCGGTGGAACGCCTCGGCCAGCGGCGCCCGGGACCGGGCGATGACCCGCCAGCGCGCCCGGACCCGCTCGGCGGCGTCCAGCGCCCGCGACGCCAGGTCCACTGCCCGGTCGAGGTCGCCACCGGGGCGGACGAGGTGCTCGGCGGCGGCGAGCAGCAGCGACAGTTCGCGTACGCTCTGGTGGTCCACCCCGTCGTGGCTGCTGACGTCTGCGGCGTTGCGGCCGGCGTCCAGCAGGTCGATGGCGGCGGCGAAGCACTCGCCGGCCCGGTCGCGGCCGGGATCGGCGTACCAGGAGACCAATGCCTCGATGAACTCGAACCGGTAACGGGTGGGGAACGCCTTGGCCCGGTCACCTTCCCAGTACGGGCGCAGCTCCCTCAGCTGGCGCAGGAACGGCCGGGGATCGCCCTGCTCGATGTAGGTGGCACCGAGTTCGAACTGGTAGTGCGCGAGGTGTGGCTCGGCACCGGTGCCGTACAGGTCCTGCGGTGATCGGCGGGCCAGGTCGCGGGCCGCCTGGATGCGGCCGTCCAGTCGCAGGTCGCGGGCGGCATGGTAGCGGTTGAAGGCACCCAGCGTGAGGTCCCGGTCGAGCGGGCGCAGACCGGGCCGGGTCTGGTTTTCCTCGAGCAGGCTAAGCGACCGGGCGTGCATGTCGACTGCGGTGAACTCGCTGGTCAGTGCGGTGCCGACCAGCTCGCAGTACCGAACGAGGACCGCAGCGTGATCCCAGGCCTGTGCCCGCTCCGCCCAGCCGGCGTCCCCGGTCGCCAACTTGATGTGCCGGTGCAGCGCGAGGTCGAACAGAGTGCTGCCGTCGACCCCGGTCAGCGCCTCCGCCTCGCGCATCCGGACGATGCCCACGGCGGTGTCGGCGGCGGCGGCGAGCGTCAGCAGGTCGTCACGTCGCATGATCCGCCGCACCGCGACGTCGTGTGCTTCGAGGTCACGCATTGGTGACGACCTTCGCCAGGTTCCGCAGCGCCAGGTAGTCGTGGCAGCCCACCACCCGGGTGGCCGACTCCTGCGCCTGGGCGATGCGGTGGTCCTTCGAACGCTCGCCGTCGGTGTGGCAGTCGGGACTGGCCCAGATCAGCACCTTGGCGAGGGCCGCGAGCCGCTGGACCTGCCGGATCAGCGGTGCCATCTCCGCGTGTTCGAGCCCGTCCGAGCCGAAGACCACGATCGCCGAGCGGACGACGTCGGTGCCACCCCAGCGCTGCAGGAGACCGTTCAGCGCATCGCCGAGCGTCGTGCCGCCGGACCAGCCGGTGCGCACCCGTCCAGCGGCGGGCAACGCGTCCCGGGGGCGGAGCCCGCGCATCGACCGGGTGAGACGGGTGTGGTCGGTGCCGACAGCGAAGACCTCGGTGGTACGCGGGTTCGCAGCCAGCGCGGCGGCCGCGAACCGCAACAGCATGTCACTGTACGGGCTCGTCGACGCGCTGACGTCGACGAGCAGGAGCAGCCGGCGGGTGCGTACCGCTGGGCGGCGATGGCGCAGCCGTACCAGCTCGCCGTCGGTGCGCAGCATGAGCCGCATCGTCCGGGCCGGATCGATCGTGCCGGTGCGGGTCGAGCGGCGGTGCATCGTGCGCCGGGTCGGCATCGCCCGCAGCAGGTCGACCCAGGTCGCCACCTCCCGCAGCTCATCCTCGGTCATGTCGTCGAAGTCGCGGCTGGCCAGCCGGCTGGTGTTGCCGGCCCCGCCGCCGGCAGCCGGCGGCGACGGTACGTCGGCGTCCAGCGGTGCCGGTGCGCCGGCGCCCGGCCGGCCGTCGGTGGGGCGGGACTGGGCTGGGACCAGCGTCGGTCGAGGGCGACCGACGCCGTCCGGCGGTGCGCCGAACCAATCGTGGTACACCACGTCGAAGACGGGTACGTCGGTCCTGTCGCGGCACAGGGCCACCCGCAGCGGCCAGTACGGTTGCACGCCAGCGGCGACGCCCCAGTGCCCCAGCGCCTCGGCGGCGGCGACGACCCGGTCGACGCTGACGGCCAACCCGGCGGTACGCAGCGCGTCGGCGAACCGGATCAGCGGGGCCAGCGGGTCGGCGGTCATCGGACGTTCCGTTGACTCGCCAGCACCCGACGTACCTGCGCTTCGTCGTCGTGGTGCTTGACCAGGGTGCAGATCGCCGCGTCCGCTGCCGGGTCGTCTGGCGTGGTGGCGCCGAGCCGGTGCATCGCCCGCGCGTAGTCGATCGTCTCGGCCAGGCTGGGCTGCTTGACCAGGTCCAGCCGGCGGAGCTGGGCCATCGCCTCGGTGATGGCGACGGCCAGACCCGGCGCGAGCCCTTCGACGTGGCGGTGGAGGATACGGGCCTCCAGCTCGGGACCGGGATGGTCGATCCAGTGGTAGAAACAGCGCCGTTTGATGGCGTCGTGCGGCTCCCGGGTGCGGTTGGAGGTGAGGACCACGAACGGCGCGACATCCGCGCGGACCGTCCCCAGCTCCGGGATGGTGACCTCGAACTTGTCCAGCACCTGGAGCAGCAGGGCTTCGAAGTCCTCCTCCGCCCGGTCGACCTCGTCGATGAGCAGCACCGCCGGTCCGTTCCGCAACGCCCGCAGGATCGGGCGCTCGACCAGGTACTTCTCGTCCCACAGCTCGGGCAGCCGGTCGGTGTGGTCACCGGTCCCGGCCGCCCGCAGCGCCAGCATCTGTGCCGGGAAGTTCCAGTCGTAGAGGACCTGGCTCGCGTCCAGACCCGGATAACACTGGACTCGTTCGATCGGTCGATCGAGGACGGCAGCCATCGCTTCGGCGAACGCGGTCTTCCCGACCCCCGGCGCACCTTCCAGCAGCAGCGGCCGGTTCCCATGAAATGCGAGGAAGGCGGCTGCCGCCAACCCGGTTCCGGCCAGATAGCCGGCGCGTTGGTCCAACTGCGTGACAAGATGCGTAGCGTCTCCGAACGTCATGCGGTCCCCACCTCAGCGCACCAGAGTCCTGTCGATGCTCAACCCTGACGGACAGGGCGGGCGTCGGTGGCTGGGCGGAACAGCTCACCGCCGCTTTGACGAACTTGGCGACCGCCTTCTCACCATTGGCGTAGGCCGGTTGCCCGTACCAGAACCTCGGCGTCAGTTCTGGTCCAGCGGCGGTGATGACGGCGTGCAGCCGCTCCGCCAGCTCTCGGTCCGGTTGCGGCATGCCGGGATCGGGCGCACCTGGGCTCGATCACTCCTTACTGGACGTGCCTGATCCGCTGCTCCGCCTGCGTGAGTAGGGTAGTGCGAACAGGTAGAGCCCGGTGAGTAGCAGCAGAGTCAGTGGGAGCAGCGGCGAAAGGTAGACCAGCTCGGCCGGCTCTTCCTGAGTAAGTACGGTCACTGTCACGATGATCATTGAGGCGGTGAAGGCGACGGACAGCCAACGGTGGGTCTGCCGAAACCACTTGTGCCGGTTCATCGGGACTCCTGCGATGTCGATCGGTCGAGCGATGGTGACCAGTGCGGGCATTCAGCTGGAAGGAACGTTGACCTTCCGGCTCTTGGGCGATCGGTAATGCTCATGGCGGTCACGCTAGGCCGGATCAGCAGGCTTGCGCTTCTTGATTCCTGATCGATGGTGCCCGTGGGGCTGCCGATAACGCTGTGCCCACCGCGCGGTTGAGCGCGGTGGGCACAGCTGTGCGGTATGGAGGTTGTGGAGGTCAGCGCTCCCGGTTCGGGTAGCGGCGTCGTTGGGTCAGGTGGACGAGAATCACTCCGCCGACGATCAGCACCAGGCCGACGACCAGGAAGTTCATGGTGTTCGCGCCGGTCAGTGCCAGCGGACTGTCTGACTCGTCACCGTCCGCGTCATTGGCAAGATTGTCCACGGCTGGCGCATTGATTCCACCGGCGGCGGCAGTCGGACTCGGGTCCGCGCTCGGTTCTGCGATCGGGCTTGGCTCGGCGGTCGGGCTCGGGTCCACGGTCGGCTCCGGTTCTGCGGTCGGCTCCGGTTCTGCGGTCGGGCTTGGCTCGGCGGTCGGCTCCGGGTCCGTGGTCGGGCTCGGCTCGGCGGTCGGGCTCGGCTCCGGGTCCGCGGTCGGGCTTGGCTCCGGCGTCTCCTCGACGTCCGGAGAAGGCTCGGGGCTTTCTGGGACCTCCGGCTCGGGGCTTTCCGGAACCTCTGGTTCCTCGACCGGAGGTTCCTCAGCTCCGCCGGTTCGCACCTCGATACGGACGGCGTCGATCGCCGGGGTCTGGTTGGCCCGCTGCATCATCGGGATCCGGTGCGATCCGTCACCGGCCCACGACGCGCATTGGGCGATCCCCTCCTGGGGCAGCCCGGGCACCTGGATGGTGACCACATCCGGCTCGGCACCGCCGCCACCGTCCTCGGTCGCGACGAAGAAGGCCGGCACCGGCTCCGGGTCGAGCGCCTCGGTGGTGCTGGTCAGCATCCGGCAGGCGGTGTGAAAGTGGCCGCGGGTCAGCCCGTCTCCGGTCAGCAGCGCGGACTCCACGTAGTACCCGCCCTGAGCAGCCGGTAGGAAGCGGTCCCGGACCAGATTGCGGGTGCTGACCCGCAGTTGGAACGGCTCGCTGACGCCGACCGATTCCGGCGACTCGGTGATCAGCAGTGTCGGGTTTTGCTCCGCTGCACCGACCTCGCCGAACGCCGTCGAGACGCAGCGGCTGCCTACCTGGAAACCGTCGTGCGGCTCCAATGAGCTGTCGTCACAGCCGGTGCCGAGTACATCGAGTCCGTTGACCTGCTCGCTGGCCTTGCGATCCGTTCCTGCACTGGAGATCTGGCTGACAGCGATCAGGACCCCGAAGGCGGACAGGGTCGCGACCGCGATGACGGCGCGGCGCGCCCGTCCGCCCTTCGCGGTTCTGGCGGCGCGTCTGTGAGCCGGTTGTCCCATGTGCACACCTTCCGAACACTCACCGTACTGGGATGTCTGTATTAGGCTCGGGCACGACGGTGCCGGCGGGGGTTCACCGGTAACGGACGACTGGTCGTCCCGGGCCATACGCACACGTTAGGGAGCGGTTCAATCAAGAATCAACTTCAGCGCCAGAAATGATGATTTCTTGAGCCGCAAGTAAAGAAAACTTATGGCACCGATCTTGAACGGTCGACATCAGCCGTTCGGCTGATGTCGATGCGGTGACTGTCGGTAGTGGCCGGATGTCACCGGTGGTCGTCGTGCAGTAGCTTCTTCTGCACCTTACCCATCGCGTTGCGTGGCAGGTCGTCCACGATGCGCACGTCGCGTGGCCGCTTGTGGGTGGCGAGTTCGGTGGCCACGAAGTCGATCAGCGACTGCGGGGACACGCGCTCAGCCACCACGTACGCGACGACCCGTTGCCCGAGGTCGGCGTCGGGTGCGCCGATGACCGCCGCCTCGCGTACCGCCGGATGGGTCAGCAGCACGTTCTCCACCTCGCCGGCACCGATCCGGTAGCCACCGCTCTTGATCAGATCGGTCGAGGCGCGGCCGACGATACGGTGCCAGCCGGCCTGGTCGATTGCCGCTACGTCGCCGGTGCGGAACCAGCCGTCCGGGGTGAAGTCGCCGCGCCCTGCGGCGCCGAGGTAGCCGTCGAACACCATCGGGCCGCGAACCTGCAGCTCGCCGACGGTCTCGCCGTCCGTCGGCAACTGCTCGCCGGCCTCACCGGCCAGCCGGGTGTGTACGCCGGCGAGCGGCGTACCGACCCAGCCGGGTCGCCGCTCGCCATCGGCCCGACTGCTTACCGTGATCAAGGTTTCGGTCATCCCGTACCGCTCGACCGGTGCCTGCCCGGTGAGCTCGGCCAAGCTGTGGAAGACCGGGGCGGGCAGGGCCGCCGAACCGGAGACGAGGAGCCGGGCGGCGCGCAACGCCCGGGCGGAGGGGCGGTCGGCGCAGATTCGGGACCAGATCGTCGGTACGCCGAAGTAGAGCGTGCCACCGGCGGCGGCGTACGCCCCGGGGGTGGGCCGGCCGGTGTGCACCAGCCGGCAGCCGACACGCAGCGCGCCGATGACACCGAGCACCAGACCGTGTACGTGGAACAGCGGTAGGCCGTGGACCAGGGTGTCGTCCGGCGTCCACGCCCAGGCCTCGGCGAGGGCGTCGAGGTCGGCGGCGATGTTGGCGCTGGTCACCGGTACGCCCTTCGGTGCGCCGGTGGTGCCGCTGGTGTAAAGGATCAGGGCGGGGGTGTCAGGCCCGGACCCGCTGGGTGCCGGGCCGGTCGATTGGCCCGGCTGATCGACCGGAGCAACGGTCAGCCGCTGGCCGGGCCTGGCCCGGTCGGAGCCGCCCCCGGGCGGCAACGTCGGGTCGGGGCCGAGCAGGAGCTGGGCGCCGGAGTCGCGCAGGATGTGGCCGCGTTCGACCGGGCCGGAGTCCGGCGGTACGGGAACCATTGTGGTGCCCGCCAGTAGGCAACCGGTGAGCGCGACGACCGTGTCGAGGCTGGCGGTGGCGTCGACCGCGACGGTGTCGGCGCCGGCGACCTGCCCGGCGACGGCGGTCGCGGCTTCGAGCAGGTCGTCGCCGGACATCGACCGGTCGCCGACGGTGACCGCCGCTGGCCGGCCGGTCAGTCGCGGGAGGCTCAGCAACGCCATCTTCCCGACTCTCCTCCTGCCGGTGGGTGGACCGGCTCCGGACCATTGTCGGCTCTGTGGTTCAGCGGTGCCGAACCACGGTGGCCCGGAGCCTGCCGACGCCCGGGGTCGGGGCGGTCGCCCTCCTCGGCACCGATGGTCCAGCCGACCAAGCGGTTGACCAAACAGATGACTGATGCGTAAGCAAATCGGGTAGGCCGGACGCCGATTGTTTGCGATCCCCGGTCCGTTCGGTGTTGGTACTTGTGATCCGGGTCACTATGCCGTCGGATGCTCTTGTTTCGGGGCGGTACGGTGACGAGCCGGGGTTCCTAAAGGGTCAGGATTCCTGGTGACCGAGTGATTCGTGGGGGTCGGAAAATATGCGTTCCAGCAAGCTGTTGTGTGCTGCTTTTGCGATAGCAATGGGGTTGTCCCTGGCCGGCTGCGGCCTCATCGGTGCTGGTGGGGTCAACAGCGAGGCGGAGCGCGACGATTTCGTGCAGGCGTTGACCGACGCGGGCTACGCGGGTCTCGGCGAGCCGGTCGATGTGGACGGGCAGTGGAAGGTGCAGGCTGACATGGCCTTCACGAAGTGCTACCTCTGGTTGGAATGGGACGGGAAAACTTTCTTCGTTTCGCATGCGACGGGAAACGGGGCCCCGGTGACTCCTGAAGGACGCGACGATTTGCCGAATCCGGAACCCACCGCCGCGCTGGACCTGGTGAACGAGAGCCCCGCCGGCCAGGAACGCGGATCGCGGGTCTGCTGATGGCGGCGACGAATTCATCAGGGACCGCGGTCCGGTACCGGTCGGCGGCCGTACTCGCCGCGGCCGCGCTCGGTCTGCTCGCCGGCTGCGGCGGCGGCCCGGCCGCCGACGAAGGTCAGGCGGCGCCGACGGAGGCCGCTGCGGACGCCACCGCCACCGCGTCGGCGGAGCCGTCACCGTCCGTGTCACCCGAGCCGGTGTCGTTCGCCGAAGGCGGCGCGGCGGCCGCCCGCAGCACCCTTGCCCCCGGCGCGGTGTTCGCCCAGACCCTGACCGACGAGGAGATCGTCGTCTACAGCGTCACCACCGACGGCACGGTGACCGAGAACTGGCGGTTCACCCCCAAGATGTACGCCGACCATCCCGTCCAGGACGTACTGAGCAGCCTGCTGCGGCAGGAGGACTTCACCCCCGACTATCAGCAGCTGGTGGTGGTCCGCAAGGAACGCGCCGAACCGATCGGCTTCGAAACCCGGGTCGGGCTGCACGCACTGGACGGATCCTTCACCGACCTGTCCGGCTACGGCGAGTCCGTACCGGACAAGGCCGTGCAGTCCCAGCCGGCCGTGCACCACGGCACCGGGCGGTTCTGGTACTGGCAGTACCAGAACCGTGAGACCCGACTGATGTCGGTCGGGCTGGACGGCGAGGACCGTCGCCATGAGCAGCAGATCCAGGAGAAGATGCCCCGTACGGTCGTCGGCCAGCCGTTCTACTTTCCCGACTCGGACGTGCCGGTGCCCACCTACGAGGACGGCAAGATACTGGTGGTCACCCCTGATGGGACCGTCGGCGCCAAGTACGTCCTGGCCGGGGCGGGTGCGCAGATCGGCGACCCGTATGAGATCGCCGACGCGCCGAAGTTCGAGTCGCCCGGCTACGAGTTGGTCAGCTGGATCGACGAGGAAACCCTGCTGGCCACCGGCCAGGACCAGATCTACCGGCTCACCATCACCGGCCAGCGGCTGGCCGAGCAGCCGCTGATCGCCGAACAGACGCCGCCCTGGCGGCGGGCGATCGGGCAGATCGGGTTGGCGTCTACGTCGCGCTGTTCGGTGCGTTGCTCGTCCTCGTCGCGGCCGGGACGGCACCCCGCGACGTCGAGCACGACCTGCGGGTACTGGCGCGCCGCGCCGAGCGGCTGGCTCAGCGGGGTCTGGGCTTCGAGGCGATCGAGAAGCAGCAGCAGTTGCTGCGTCGGGCCCGCAGCCGTCCGGGCTGGCAGGATCCGCGGCTCACCTTCGAGGCGTTGTTCCTGGCCCGGCTGTACCTGGCCGTCGGCCACGTGGACCGGGCGGTCCAGCTGGTGCACGACGTGATGGGTGATGCGCAGTGCCGGTTCGCCGACGACGAGGAGGGCTTGGCGGCGGCGACGGCGGAGGCGTCGGAACTCATCGGGGAGGCGAATGCCCAGCTCGCCGCCGTGCAACAGCTCGCCCACCAGCAGTACGGCTACCCGCCGGCCCGGTGAGGCGTGGTCGACCAGTCATGGCTGACCAGCTCGTGGCAGTCTGGTCGGTGATCGGGACCGGTTCGTCGAAGCGGGGAGGCCGGCAGTGCGGCAGCAGGTTCACTTCGTCACCGTGGCCACCGCCGACCTGGCCGCCGCACGGCGCTTCTACCGGGACGGGCTGGGCTGGCGTCCGACGCTCGACGTACCGGGCGAGATCATCTTTTTTCAGATCGGGCCGGGCCTGATGCTCGGCCTGTTCGACGTGGACGCCTTCGGCCGGGACATCGACCCGGCTGCGGCGGTTCAGACCCGGCCGGGCGGCTTCACGCTGGCGCACAACGTGCCGACGCCGGACGACGTCGACCGAGTGCTGACCGAGGCACAGGCGGCCGGCGGGACGATCCTCAAGCCGGGCCAGCCGGCTGACTTCGGCGGCTACCACGGGCACTTCGCCGACCCGAACGGCACGGTCTGGGAGGTCGCCTGTAACCCGGGCTGGCGGGTCGAGCCGGATGGCACCGTCGTGCTCGGCCCGGTCACCCCGGACAGCCCGGTCAACCAGATCAGCTAGCTAGGCCGACCAGGTCGACCAGGTCGGCCTGGTTCGCCTGTTCCCTCCGTTGTCGACGGGCTTTCTTCTGACTGCTACCGGTCAGCTCTGAAACACGCCGTCTGATTCCTGCCACAAATGTTCGTCGCTAGGTCCGGAAAATCACATGGCTTGTATTTCGGATGTATTTCGCGATGCTATGAGATAAATGAGACGTGAAATCTCTGCTTCTCGGTGGTGCTCCCTGCTCACATGACGTCGAAGCGTTTGGTGAAGTTGGATCCAATGATTCTGGTGGACATCTACCCAGCTCAAGCGGCGGGTTTTGGGAGTGTCCGTGATCAGTCATTCCACTTCCATTGTGATCAATGGAAATTTTCCAATACGCTGCTAGCGCCCAGATGGGTACCAAGACAAGGGAGGGTCTCTTGAAATCCACACTGCGCTGGTCGGCGATGGCCGGCCTGGCACTCGCGCTGGTCGTCACCGGCGCGCCGGCCGCCCAGGCGGACTCATCGCCGTTCAAGTCGGACGGCAACACGAGCGCCATCGCCCGCACTCTCGACGGCCGGGCGATCACCAACGCCAAGATCGCGAAGGAGGTCACCGACTTCTGGACCGAGGAGCGGATGGCATCGGCGGTCGACCTGACCTTCGCGAGGTCGGCGAAGGGTGCCGAATCGACGATCGCCGACGCCAAGCCCAACGGGCCGGCGGGTGCGGTGGCGCCGGTCGCGCCGAGCCTCGGCAACCGCGGTGACGTCGGACTGATGCTCAACGAGTCGCAGGCCGTCGGCAAGGTTTACTTCACCACCCCCACCGGCGGCACCGCCTCCTGCTCGGCCAGCACCGTCGCCAGCGGCAAACGCCGGCTGGTCATGACGGCCGGGCACTGCGTCCACCAGGGCCCCGGCGGACAGTGGTACAGCAACTGGCAGTTTGTCCCGCGGTACCGCAACGGCTCGCGGCCGTACGGCACGTTCGTGGCGTCGAGCCTCAACACCCGTACCGCCTGGATCAACAGCGGCAGCTACGCCGAGGACATGGGCATCGCCATCATGAACAACGGCGGCATCTACGGTGCCAAGGTCGTCGACACGGTCGGTGGCCACGGGCTGCGCTGGAACTACAGCTACAGCGTCTATGTCACCGCTCTCGGTTACCCGTCCAACCTGGGTGGCGGCGAGAGTCAGTACTACTGCCAGGGAACCACGTGGAACCCCGGCGGCCAGCAGATCCGGATGTACTGCAACATGACCTACGGTTCCAGCGGCGGACCTTGGCTGCAGGAATACGACGACTCGACCGGCTACGGGTACATCAACAGCGTGGTAAGCCACGGTGACAACCCGGGCAACGGTCAGTTCGACGGCCCGTACTTCGACAACGACATCAAGAGCCTGTACGACTTCGCCGAAGGTATCTCTCCGGCCTGATCCGTCCGTTCACCTGATCCGTACCGTTCAGAGGTAGCCTCGGCCGATATGGCCGGGGCTACCCCCGCTGTGGACGCCTCGTCGAGGTGAGGCTGAGATACCTCACGTGTCGGTTTCAGGGTGCGTACGCCTCACCTCGGTGACACTTGGGCCGCCGTTGGGTCGCTGTGTGAGGCTGAATGCGACCGATGATCGCTCCCGTTCGCCGCTGCTGAGGTCTTCATGCGACGTCGGAACAGCGAGTATCGTCCCACGTCGCGGTGGAGGGCTCGCCGAGGTGCGTCACGGGCGGTCGGCAGACTGGCCGGCCTTTCGGGCTGGGGAGGCGTCGTATCCGGCGGCTCGGCAGTGGTGGCGATCATCCTGATCGCCCTTGGCGGGCAGCGTTCTGCCCGTAAGTAAGCAACCCGGTGAACTGGAGTGGATCAACCGGGTGGCGTGGTCGACTCGGATGATCGGGTCGGGAATGCACCAGATGACGGGACTTACCGTGCGTACCCGGCCAGTGATTGAATCGACGGACTGTCAGTGGTGCCGGGCCGGGGAGCAGTGGTGGACGTCTTCGATGTACGCGACAAGCTCATCGAGGACTACAAGGAGTTCACGTCCAGCTTCGTCGACCCCCGCGACCCGAAGATCGCCGAACACATCGCGGAGTTGACCGCCCAGGGCTACCAGTGGCCGGCACCGTTCCTGTCGCTCAATCCCAACTTCGCCTCCGGCGGCAAGGTCGACGAGCTGGTCCAGCAGGGCCTGCTGCACCCCGACAACGAGCGGATTTTCCGGATCAAGCGCCGGCCGGACGACCCGGGGACGCGGCCGCTGCGGCTGCACCAGCACCAACGGGAAGCGATCGAGATCGCCCGGGACCGGCGCAGCTACGTGCTGACCACCGGCACCGGTTCCGGCAAGAGCCTGTCGTACATCGTGCCGATCGTCGACCGGGTGCTGCGGGCCAAGGCCGACGGCACCTACCGGCCCGGGGTGAAGGCGATCATCGTCTATCCGATGAACGCGCTGGCCAACAGCCAGCTCAACGAGCTGACGAAGTTTCTCAGCTGGGGCCTGCCGGGCGGGACCCCGCCGGTGCGGTTCGCCCGCTACACCGGGCAGGAGAACACCGAGGAGCGGCGGCGGATCCTCGCCGACCCGCCGGACATCCTGCTCACCAACTACGTGATGCTGGAGCTGGTGCTGACCCGGCACGCCGAACGCGGCCCGTTGACCCGGGCCGCCCGGGGCCTGTGGTTCCTGGTCCTCGACGAGCTGCACACCTATCGCGGCCGGCAGGGTGCCGACGTGGCGTTCCTGGTCCGCCGGGCCCGGGACGCCTTCGCCGCACCGCAGGTGCAGTGCGTCGGCACCTCGGCGACGATGGCCTCCGACACCACCGGCGCAGACCAGCGGATCAAGGTGGCCGAGGTGGCGAGCCGGCTGTTCGGCACCACCGTCGAACCCGGCCACGTGATCGTCGAGACGCTGGAGCGGGCCACCAGCGCACCGGCCACCGGGGTGCAGGCCGGTTCCGGCGCGGACCCCGCCGGTCTGCGCGACCGGGTCCTGCGGTGGGCCGCCGTCGAGCCGCCACAGCCGGACGTCGACGGGTTGCGCAACGATCCGTTGGCGGCGTGGGTCGAGGGTGCGTTCGGGGTGGAGCCCGACCCGGTCACCGGCCGGCCGGTGCGGCTGCGCCGGCCCCGGACGGTCCCGCAGGCCGCGGACCTGCTCGCCGAGCTGACCGGGGTGCCGGGCCGGGAGTGCGCCACCGCGATCGAGGCGGTGCTGGCCGCCGGTGCGGGGCTCGACGACCCGGGGACCGGGCGGCCGTTCTTCGCGTTTCGGCTGCACCAGTTCCTGTCCAAGGGCGACAACGCCTACACCACGATCGAGCCGCCATCGGTGCGGCATGTGACCAGCCGCTACCAGGCGCTCTCCCCGACCAGCACGGTCGACCAGGCGAAGGCGCTGGTGCCGTTGGCCTTCTGCCGCGAATGCGGCCAGGACTATCTGATCGTCCGGCGCGCCGACCACGGCTTCGAAGCGGGCAGCGAGGTGGAGTCGGCTACCGGTGACGCAGGTTACCTCTACATCAGCGACGACCAGCCGTGGCCGGCAGATCTCGACACGGTGCTCAGCGACGCCCGGCTGCCGTACTCGTGGACGCTGCTGGCCGACGACGGGCGTACCATCGTGGCCCCGACAAAGGAACGCCACCTGCCGGAGCTGGTGCATCTCGACCCGATGGGCACCGAGCAGGCACCGGGGCAGGGGGTGCCGGCGGCCTGGATCTCGTCGCCGTTCCGGTTCTGCCTGCGCTGCCAGGTGTCCTACGAACGGCAGCGGGGCAAGGACTTCGCCCAGCTGGCGAAGCTGTCCGTCGAGGGCCGCAGCTCGGCGTTGTCGGTGGTCGGGGCGAGCGTGGTACGCGCGTTGCGGGCCGCCCCGCAGCTGCCGGCGGAGGCCCGCAAGCTGCTCGCCTTCGTCGACAACCGGCAGGACGCTTCGCTGCAGGCCGGGCACTTCAACGACTTCGTCCAGGTGGTGCAGCTGCGCGGCGCGCTGTACCGGGCGGTGGCGGCGGCCCCGGACGGGTTGACCCACGAGCGGGTGGCGCAGCAGGTCACCGAGGCGTTGCGGCTGGAGTTGGGGCAGTTTGCCCGGACCCCGGAGGTGCGGTACGGCAAGGACGAGATCTGGCGGGCGCTGCGCGAGGTGGTCAACTACCGGCTCTACCTCGATCTGGAACGCGGCTGGCGGGTCACCATGCCGAACCTGGAGCAGACCGGCCTGCTGCGGATCGGCTACCGCTACCTCGACGAGGTCGCCGTCGACGAGGAGATCTGGTCGCGCAGCCACCATCTGCTGCGCGACGACAAACCGGAACGCCGCCACGATGTGGCCTCGACGCTGCTGGACGAGCTGCGTCGCAACCTGGCGATCGACGTACGGTGCCTGACCCAGGATGGTTTCGACGAGATCGACCGGCTGTCCCGCCAGCAGCTGGCCGAGCCGTGGAAGCTGGGTGAACGGGAGCGGGCGGTCGTCGCGGGGGTCGCCTTCCCGAAGCCGAGTGGCAAGGGTGAGCGGCGCAAACTGCTGCACCTGCACCTGTCCGGCCGGGGCGCGTTCGGCAAGTACCTGATCCGCCAGTACGGCAAGGACGGCTGTACGGTCGCCGACGCGCAGGACATGATCCGCGACCTGCTGGCGGTGCTGGCCGAGGCGACCCTGGTCATCGAGGTGCCACCGGAGGGCGACGACCTGGTCAGCGGCTACCGGCTGAAGTCGGACGCGCTGATCTGGCAGGCCGGGGACGGCACGGTGGGCGCGGAGGACCGGGTCCGCAAGGTGCTCTCCGGTGAGGCCGGTGCCCGGGTCAACACCTTCTTCCGGGACCTGTACCGGGACACTTCGCATCTGCTGGCCGGGTTGCAGGCGAAGGAACACACCGCCCAGGTGGAGGCGGCGGACCGGCAGAAGCGGGAGAAGCAGTTCCAGGAGGCGGCGCTGCCGCTGCTGTTCTGCTCGCCGACGATGGAGCTGGGCGTCGACATCAAGGACCTCAACGCGGTGGCGATGCGTAACGTGCCGCCGACGCCGGCCAACTACGCCCAGCGGGCCGGGCGGGCCGGCCGGTCCGGGCAGCCGGCGCTGGTGGTCACCTACTGTTCGACGGGCAACGCGCACGACCAGTTCTATTTCCGACGCCCGCAGCTGATGGTCGGCGGTGCGGTGCAGGCGCCCCGGCTCGATCTGGCCAACGAGGATCTGGTGCGGTCGCACGTGCAGGCGATCTGGCTGGCCGAGACCGGGGCCGAGCTGCCCAGTTCGCTGGTTCGGCTGTTGGAGACCGGCGGGGAGGCTCCGTCGCTGCGGATCCGGCCGGAGTTCGTCCGCAAGCTGCGCGACGACGACGCCCGCAAGCGGGCGTTGGCCCGCGCGGAAGCGGTCCTGGCCGGCGACGTCGACGGGGCGTCCGGCGGGACCCCAGGCGGGGCGCTTGGCGGGGCTCCCTGGTGGCGGGACCGCTGGGTCGCCGACACGGTGGAGCAGGCGTACGACGAGTTCGACGCGGCGTTGGGCCGCTGGCGGCAGCTCTACCAGGCGGCGCTGCGCGAGTACGAGGTGCAGAACCGCCGGGCGGTGGACACCAACGTGACCGGCAAGGCCCGGGACGAGGCGAGCCGGCGGGCCAACGACGCCCGGGTGCAGCTGAATCTGCTGGCCAACGAGAACTCCGATGAGCCGCAGACCGACTTCTACACGTTCCGCTATCTGGCGTCGGAGGGCTTTCTGCCCGGCTACTCGTTCCCTCGGTTGCCGCTGGCCGCGTACGTGCCGGGGCTGGCCGGTGGCCGCAAGGGCGACTACATCCACCGGCCCCGGTTCATCGGGATCAGCGAGTTCGGCCCGGGTGCGTTGATCTACCACGAGGGCGCCCGCTACCTGGTGCGCGGCGTGCAGCTGCATCAGGTGGCGTCGAACGCCGACGGGGTGTTGACCTCGTCGGCGCGGCGGTGCGCCGAGTGTGGGCATCTGCACGACGACGAGGTCGGCTGGGACGTGTGTGTGAACTGCGGGCAGGGGCTGGGGGCGACGGACACCAATCTGCTGCGCCTGTACACGGTCCGTACGCAGCGGCGGGAGCGGATCTCGTCGGACGAGGAGGAGCGGCGTCGGTCGCTGTTCGAGATCGAGACGTCGTACCGCTTCCATGATCATGGTCGACGGCCGGGCCGGTTGACGGCGACGGTGACTACCACCGACGGCGGCCCGCTGGCGGAGCTGGTCTACGGCGACGCGGCGACGGTGCGGCGGGCCAATCTGGGGTTGCGTCGCCGCAAGGAGGCCAGCGTCCGGGGCTTCTTCCTGGATCCGGCGACCGGTGACTGGCTGTCCGAGCGTAAGGCGACGGAGAAGAACCGGGCCGACGACGAGGAGCTGACCTCGGACGAGGCGGCGATCACGGGGATCGACAAGGTGGCCGCGCCGGAGCGGGTGATTCCGTACGTGCAGGACCGGCGCAACATCCTGGTGCTGCGATTGGCCGAGCGGGTGTCCGACGACATGGCGGTGACCCTGCTGTACGCGGTGGAACGCGGCATCGAGGCGCATTTCCAGTTGGAGGATTCGGAGCTGACCGGTGAGCTGCTGCCGGATCCGGATGACCGTGGCCGGATGCTGTTCATCGAGAGCGCCGAGGGCGGGGCGGGGGTGCTGCGTCGGCTGGTCGAGGAGCCGCACGCGGTCGCCCGGGTGGCGGCGAAGGCGTTGGAGATCGCGCACTTCGACTCGACCGGGGTCGACGTGGACCAGCCGGATGCCGGTGCCGACCACTGTGTCCAGGGCTGCTACGACTGTCTGTTGTCGTACTCGAATCAGGGGTTTCACCGGCGGATCAACCGGCACCTGGTGGCGCAGTTGTTGGTGTCGTTCGCGTCGGCGGCGGCGGCCGAGCGGCCGGCGACCGGCCAGCCGCCGGCCGGCGACTGCCCACCAGTGGGCAGCGAAGGGGCGGCTGATGCCGGTAGCGTCGGCGGGCCGGTTGCCGAGTTCGTGGCCTGGCTGGCGCGCGAGTCGTACCGGGGGCCGGATCCGGTGGCGGAACAGGTGGCCGGGGCCCGGCCGGATCTGACCTACCGGCAGCAGCGGGCGGTGGTCTTCGTCGATGAGCCGGGCGCGCAGCCGGGTGCCGGGCGGGACGTGGACGCCGAGGAGAGTGTGATCGACGCCGGCTGGACCCCGATCCGGGTGACCGCCGGTGACTGGCAGAGCGTGGTGAACCGGTATCCCGGCGTGTTCGGGCGGCGGCAGGGAGGCAGTGCGTGACGGTGGCGGCGCAGCGGTTCGAGCCGGGGACGTTGGTCACGGCGCGGGGCCGGGAGTGGGTGGTGCTGCCCGAGTCGGAGCCGGAGGTGCTGGTGCTGCGCCCGCTCGGCGGGGCGGACGACGAACGCGCGGCGGTGCTGCCGGATGTCGAGGAGGTCCGGTCGGCGACGTTCGCGTACCCGGATCCGACCGATGCCGGCAACGCCAGCCGGGCCGGCCTGCTGCGGACGGCGCTGCGGATCGGGTTCCGCTCCTCCGGCGGGCCGTTCCGGTCGTTGGGCGCGGTGGCGGTGGAGCCCCGGCCGTACCAGCTGGTGCCGCTGCTGATGGCGTTGCGTCAGGACCCGGTGCGGATGCTGATCGCCGATGACGTCGGCATCGGCAAGACCGTCGAAAGTGGGTTGATCGCGGCCGAGCTGCTGGCCCAGGGCGACGCGGACGGGTTGGCGGTGCTGTGCAGCCCGGCGTTGGCCGAGCAGTGGCAGCGGGAGCTGGCGGCCAAGTTCGGCATCGCCGCCGAGTTGGTGCTGCCGGGCACCGTACGCCGGTTGCAGGCGTCGCTGGTCGGCTCGACCGATTCGGTGTTCGACCGCTACCGGCACGTGGTGGTCTCCACTGATTTCATCAAGCGGCCGGAGCTGCGCGAGCAGTTCGTCCGCGGCTGTCCCAACCTGGTCATCGTCGACGAGGCGCACGGCTGCGTGCCGGACGACGATCGCCGGGCCGGCAAGTCCCGGATGTTGCGCTACGAGTTGGTACGCCGGTTGGCCGCCGACCCGGCCCGGCAGTTGATCCTGGTGACGGCGACGCCGCACAGCGGCAAGGACACCGGGTTCCGCAACCTGCTGGGGCTGCTGGATCCGGAGTTGGCCACAGTAGACCTTAACCAGGTGGCGGGTCGGGAACGGCTGGCCCGGCATTTCGTGCAGCGTCGCCGTGCCGACATCCGGGGTTTCCTGGAGGACACCCCGTTCCCGGAGGACCGGCACACCACCGAGCGCGCCTACCGGCTGTCCGGCGAGTACCGCGACCTGTTCGACGACGTGGTGGCGTACGCCCGGCAGGTGGTGCGGGATCCGCTCGGCGGGCAGGTGCACCAGCGGGTGCGCTACTGGTCGGCGTTGGCGCTGCTGCGGGCGTTGGCGTCGTCGCCGGCCGCTGCGGCGGCGACGCTGCGGACCCGGGCGGCGAACGCCGACGCCGACAGCGCCGAGGACGCGGACAACCTGGGCCGGGCGGCGGTGCTGGACCTGCCCGACGACGAGACCCAGGAGTCGGCGGACGCGACCCCGGGCGCGGACCCAGGAGCAGAAAGTGGCGGCGGCAGCGCCGAGCAGCGCCGGCTGCGGGAGTTCGCCCGGCGCGCCGAGGCGCTGGCCGGAGCCGGCGACGCCAAACTGACCTTGCTGGTCAAGGAGGTCAAGACGCTGCTCGGCGACGGCTTCAACCCGGTGGTGTTCTGCCGCTACATCGACACCGCCGAGTATGTCGCGCAGCGGCTGGAGGCGGCGTTGGGCCGTAACTTCGCGGTCGGCTGCGTCACCGGGGCGCTGCCACCGGAGGAGCGGGCCGCCCGGATCGCCGAGTTGACCGCCGACACCAGCCGCCGCCCGGTGCTGGTCGCCACCGACTGCCTGTCCGAGGGGGTCAACCTGCAGGAACGGTTCCAGGCGGTGGTGCACTACGACCTGGCGTGGAATCCGACCCGGCACGAGCAGCGGGAAGGCCGGGTCGACCGGTTCGGCCAGGTCGCCCCGACGGTACGCGCGGTGATGATCTACGGCGCGGACAACCGGATCGACGAGATCGTGTTGAAGGTGCTGCTGCGCAAGCACAACCGGATCCGCGAAACGTTGGGCATTTCGGTGCCGGTGCCGGACGCCAGCGACGACGTGTTGCAGACGATCGCCCACGAGCTGCTGGTGGCGCCGGAGCAGCCGGAGCAGTTGACCATCGACGCGCTGGCCGCCGGCCCTCGGGAGGAGCTGCACCGGCAGTGGGACTCAGCGGCCGAGCGGGAGAAGGAGTCGCGCACCAAGTACGCCCAGCGGGCGATCAAACCGGCCGAGGTGGCCGACGAGTTGGCCGAGATCCGGGCCAGTCTGGGCACTCCGGCCGAGGTGGCCGAGTTCGCGGCGACCGCGCTGGCCGCGTTCGGCGCCGACGTGGTCGAGCGGCCGTACGGGTTCGACGCCGACCTGGCCGGGCTGCCCGGCCAGGTCACTGACGCCTTCCCGTCCCGGCCGACGAAGGCGGGGCAGGGCAAGGCCGGGGTGTTGCAGCTGCGCCGTGAGCTGCCGACGCCGCCGGGCGCGGCGCATCTGGACCGGACCGACCCGTACGTGTCGGCGCTGGCCCGGCAGGTGCTGGAGTCGGCGCTGAATCCGTCGCTGCCGGCGGACAAGCTGTCGGCGGAGAAGCGGCCGGCGCGGCGGGCCGGGGTGATGCGTACGGCTGCGGTGTCGAAACGCACGACGCTGCTGCTGGTGCGGTTCCGGCTGCATCTGACGTTGCCGGCGGGCGCGGCGGCGGGCGGTGAGCCGCGTCCGATGGTCGCCGAGGAGGCGCGGGTGCTGGCGTTCCGGGGTGCCCCGCGGGCGGCCGAGTGGCTGACCGAGGAGGAGACGGCGGCGCTGCTGTCGGCGACCCCGACCGGCAACGTGCTGCCGGACACGGCGACACCGCTGCTGACCCGGGTCGTCGGCCAGCTCGACGCGGTCACCGACCATCTGTCGGCCACCGCCGACGAGCTCGCCGACCGGCTGCGGGCCGCGCATCTGCGGGTCCGGGAGGCAGTCGGGCAGCGGGTCCGCCGGCAGGTCACGGTGACCGCGCAGAAACCGGCCGACGTGCTCGGCGTCTACCTCTACCTTCCCGAAGGGCAGCAGTGATGAGCGGCGCGGTCATCTATCCGGCGGTACGGGTCGACGGCGGTCTGCTGCCCGGTGGTCTGCTGCAGCGCATCGGCCACGGCGACCGGGAGCTGCCGGGGATGGATCCGGCCGCGTACGGCCTGCAGTCGGGTGAGTCGGTGCGCCGCTATGCCAACCGGTCGTTCGCCTACCTGCAGGATGTGTGGCGGGACTTCAGCCGGCAGCGGGAGCGGGCCGGCGACGGCGCACCGGCCCGGCTGACCCGGGAACGCTGGCTGCTGGTGCTGCTGCGGGAGCTGGGTTTCGACCCGTTGACGCCGGTGACCGGTGGGATCGCCGTCGACGAGTTGACGTTCCCGGTGTCGCACCGGTGGGACGCCGTACCGGTGCATCTGCTCGGCTGGGGGGTGGACCTGGACCGGCGGACGGCGCGGGTGCGCGGCGCGGCCGGCGCCGCCCCGCATTCGATGGTGCAGCAGCTGCTGAACCGCAGCGACCGGCACCTGTGGGCGGTGCTGTCCAACGGGCAGAAGCTGCGGCTGCTGCGGGATTCGACGACGCTGGTCGGCTCGGCGTCGATCGAGTTCGACCTGGAAGCGATCTTCGACGGGGAGCTGTTCGCCGATTTCGTGCTGCTGTACCGGCTGGCGCACGCGTCCCGGATGCGTCCGGCCGATCCGGCGGCCGGGCCGGCGTCGTGTGTGCTGGAGCAGTGGCGGGCGGCCGGTGCCAAGCAGGGCGAACGCGCGTTGGAGCAGCTGCGCGACGGGGTGGAACGGGCG
The DNA here is from genome assembly GCF_048060215.1 of Micromonospora sp. LOL_021. Classification (NCBI taxonomy): domain Bacteria; kingdom Bacillati; phylum Actinomycetota; class Actinomycetes; order Micromonosporales; family Micromonosporaceae; genus Micromonospora; species Micromonospora sp. LOL_021. The sequence goes on from NZ_JBHMIN010000004.1 coordinate 136,481, forward strand.
CTGGAGATCCTCGGCACCGGGTTGCTGACCCATCCGGAGAACGCCGCGCTGCGCGGCCAGGTCGCCGACGCGACGCTGCGCCTGGAGGACGTGAAACGGTCTCTGCTGCGGATGATCTACCGGTTGTTGTTCTGGTTCGTCGCCGAGGACCGGGATTCGCTGCTGGATCCGCAGGCGGACGCGGCGACCCGGCGCCGCTACGCGACGTTCTTCTCGGCGGCCCGGCTGCGGGACCTGGCGGTGCGGCGGCGGCATTCCCGCCACGGCGACCTGTGGGAGGCGGTCCGCCTGGTCTTCGACTCGCTGGGCCGGGAGGCGGGCCAGCCCCGGCTGGGTCTGCCGGGCATCGGCGGGCTGTTCGAGCCGGGTCCGCTGGACCGGCCGTTGGCGGCGGCGAAGCTGTCGAACCGGCATCTGCTGGAGGCGGTGGAGGCGCTGGCGGTGCTGCCGCAGCGGCGCGGCGGCGGCCGGCAGCGGGTCGACTTCCGCCACCTGGGCGCGGAGGAGCTGGGCAGCGTCTACGAGTCGCTGCTGGAGCTGCGGCCCCGCTGGGACGCGTCGGCGTGGCGGTTCGGCACGGAACGGCTGGCCGGCAACGAACGCAAGACCACCGGCTCCTACTACACCCCGTCGTCGCTGGTGGAGTCGCTGCTGGAGTCGTCGCTGGATCCGCTGATCGACGAGGCGTGCGACCGGCCGACCGCGCCGGAGCGGGTGGCGGCGCTGCTGGAGTTGACGGTCTGCGACCCGGCGTGTGGGTCGGGGCATTTCCTGATCGCGGCGGCCCGGCGGATCGCGAAGCGGGTCGCCGCGGAGGAGACCGACGAGTTGGAGCCGACGCCGCTGGCGGTCCGCTCGGCGCTGCGCCGGGTGATCGGCCGCTGCATCTACGGCGTCGACGTCAACGAGATGGCCGCCGAGTTGGCGAAGGTGTCGCTGTGGCTGGAGGCGATGGAGCCGGGCCGGCCGCTGGGCTACCTGGACGCCAACATCCGGGTCGGCAACTCGCTGCTCGGGGTGACGCCCCGGCTGCTGGCCGACGGCATCCCGGACGCGGCGTTCACCGCGCTGACCGGCGACGACAAGAAGGTCGCCACCGCGTTGAAGAAGCAGAACGCGGCGGAGGCCGGCGGCCAGACGGAGCTGTTGTGGAGCGGCGGTGTCCAGGTCGGCAACGCCACGCTCGCCGAGGAGGCCGCCCAGCTGACGCGGGTCGAGCCGGGGTCGCTGGCCGACGTGCACGTGCAGGCGAAGCGGGCGCAGGTCCTGGAGCAGGAGCGACGCCACGCCCGGCTGGTCGCGGACGCCTGGTGCGCCGCGTTCGTGCAGGCCAAGACCCCAGATTCCCGGGGTACGGCGATCACGCAGGCGGTGTTGGAGCGGCTTGGCAAGGGTGAGGCGTCACTGGAGCTGGCCGCGGTCGAGGAGCAGGTGGAGCGGCTGCACCGGCAGTTCCGCTTCTTCCACTGGCACATCGAGTTCCCGCACATCTTCCGGGTGCCCGACCACGGCCCGGTCAACGACGCCACCGGCTGGCAGGGCGGCTTCTCCTGCGTCCTCGGCAACCCCCCGTGGGAAAAAGTCGAGTTCAAGGAGCAGGAGTTCTTCGCGGCACCAGCGCCACACATCGCGAACGCGGCCCACGCCTCAGCGCGGAAGAAGGCGATCGCCGCACTGGAGCACGCCGAAGAGCCCTCGTATCAGTCGCTGTACCGGGACTACCTGACCGCTGTCCGCGAGGTCGAGGCGATCAGCCACATGATCCGCAGCTCCGGACGCTATCCACTGACCGGCCAGGGCAGGCTCAACACCTACGCGATGTTCGCGGAGTCATCTCGCATCATCCTCGCACCTGCCGGTCAGCTCGGCATGATCGTGCCGACCGGGATCGCCACCGATGCGACCACCCAGGACTTCTTCAAGGACCTGGTGCGTCGGCGGAGTCTGGTGTCGTTGTTCGACTTCGAAAACGAGGACCGGGTTTTCCAGGGGGTCGATCATCGGGTCCGGTTTTCGTTGTTGACGGTGGCGGGTGTGCGGCGGTCGGTCGATCGGGTGTCGTTGGTGTTTCGGGTGCGGCAGGTGGATCAGATCGCGCGGCGGGCGTACGTGTTGTCGCCGGAGGAGATCAGCTTGTTGAACCCGAACACGGGGACGTGTCCGGTGTTTCTGTCCCGGCGGGACGCGGAGATCACGTTAGGGATTTACCGGCGGGTTCCGGTCCTGTGGGACGAGGCCAAAGTGGGCGGCAACCCGTGGGGTGTCTCGTTCAGTCAAGGCCTGTTCAACATGGCCACGGACTCGGGGCTTTTCCGAACGAGGGAGGTCTTGGAGCCAGACGGCTGGACGTTGGAGGGCAACCACTTCGTCCGAGGCGACGAGCGGATGTTGCCGTTGTACGAGGCGAAGATGGCGCACTTCTATGACCACCGGCTGGGTACGTACGAGAGTGCGACGCAGGCGCAGTTGAACGTCGGGACGCTGCCCCGCTTCACCGACGCCGATCATGACGATCCGGCGCGGCTGCCACTGCCTCGCTACTGGGTGTCGAAACAGGCGGTGGACGATCGGTTGGCCGGGCGCTGGTCGCATGACTGGCTGCTGGGTTGGCGTGACATCGCCCGCAGCACCGACGAGCGCACCCTGATCCCAGCCGTGCTTCCGCGGGTTGCCGCAGGAGACAAATTGCTGCTGGCCATGGCGTCTAAAAGCGCCGCTTGTCTGCAGGCAAATATGAGTGCCTTCGTTGCCGATTATGTGGTGCGTCAAAAATTTGCCGGCACTTCACTGAAGTATTTTCTGATGAAACAGATTGCGCTGCTGCCGCCGGGTGAATATGAGAACCGAACTCCTTGGATGCGCGATGACATCGAGTTGAGTAAGTGGATAGGTGCCCGTGTTCTGGAGTTGACATATTCGGCTCACGACATGTCAAGATATGCTGCCGACCTGGGTGACGACGGGTTGCCTTTCCGGTGGATTCCGGGTCGGCGGGAGCTGATCCGAGCCGAGTTGGACGCTTCCTACTTCCACCTGTACGGGGTGGACCGTGACGACGTCGACTACATCATGGAGACCTTCAAGGTCGTCCGGGAGAAGGACGAGAGGGCACACGGCGAGTTCCGCACGAAGCGCCTGATCCTGGAGCGCTACGACGCGATGGCCGACGCCATCCGCACCGGTACACCGTACCAAACCCCGCTCGACCCCCCACCGGGCCAAGGCCCGCGCCACTCCGCAGAGGGAGCCAATCACTGATGAGGCTGGGCCGTTGTGCCACGGTCGTATGCGGGGACGTGGCTGCCTATCCTACAAGGACCAGACCGGCTTACTGCGTGTCGTGCATCGACGACAGGTTTCAGGCCGTCGGTTTGAAGCCGATTGGGAGCTTTGTGGGAACAAGATTTCGTTTTTCTCGCCGATTTCTCCAGTGCGGCCAATAAGTATTTACTGTGAATCTTGTTCTATTGAATCAGGCGTCTAATGATTCCCACTGGACGTCGGTCGGAGTGGCGTTGGGATCGACGCCTTCATCCCAATCCACACCGGCTGGGCGACTGTCCGTAGCGACCAACTGGCGGACGAGCGCAATAGCCCGACCAGGCGTGATCCGCGTCTCGGAGGGATCGTAGCCGGTGGGCTGGCCGCCATAGCTGAACTCGATGTCACAACCCCAGGGCTCAATACCAGGCTCGACCGCGTACCCTCCGTCTGGCTCGCCAAAGTAGAGCACGAACGACCGGTGCGCATGACCTACCCCGACTTGGACGCCACCCTCCGGCCTGCCGTCACGGTAACGAAAAACATCGACCACGCAGGGCTGTCCGGCCTCTTGTAGTGGACCAAGCACCTCGTCTATCTGCGAGGGGTCGGTCACGACGGCGTGGCCCGTCCCCAGCCAGGTAACCTCGTACGTCGTCACGTGACTGTTCCTTCCCCGGTGCCGATATAGGTCTTCCAGAGCCGGGCCTGGCCATCCGCACTCGCGAGGTAGACGGTTAGACGAGAGTTTACGGGTAGGAGGGCCGGCAGGACCGCGTTGCAGCCGTACGGCCCAGGGCAAGGCGGCTGGCTGACGACCAAGACCGCCTCCGTTGGTGCGCCCGCGCGGCGCATGAAAGCTGCAGCGTGGCCCTCGACATGCTCGACCGCTGACTTCAACCGCGGCCACTGGTTGATCTTGTCATCCCGCCGGAGACCCGGCGCGCCCGCGCCCGGACCCTGTCGTCCGCTCCAGATCGGCTTGCTTCGGGTACGCCCATCGGGAAGTGCGAGGACACCGGCGGTCTTGCCACCGCCGGGCATGAGCGCGTGAACGGTACTGGCGACATCGTGCACCCAGGTGGGCACAGCATCCGGGCGAAGGTACTCGGGCTGCTGTAGCGGGCGACCGCTGCCGTCGGCGGATAGCGGGAATCCCAGCACCGTTGTGGAGAAGTACGCGAGGTTCTCGGTCGTGTGGATGACGAGGGAAGCGCCATGATCGACCCGCACCGAGCAGCGGACCAGCTCCGCGATCGCCTGCGAGAGGCCCGCATCATCAGTGCCGCGCGTAGCGGCGGCCATCTGCCAATGTGCCCGCTCGATTTTTGAGCGAGCGGTGTACAGCTCACCGATAGCCACGTTGAGATCAGCGACTCGGGCTCGCACGATCGCGGCGACGTCAGCAAGGATGCTCATGACCTTCACCCATCGAGCAGACGCTCACGGTCTGGCGGCCTACTCGCGCTGTGGGAGGATGAGGACGTCGTAGGTGGGGGAGTTGTCCCAGTTGGGCGGAGCTGGGCGACGGTGCGCCAGCCCCAGGAGGCGTACGCTGCCTGTGCCGGGACGTTCTTCGGGTCGGCGAGCAGGGTGGCCCGGGACTCTTCCCGGTTGCCGAGCAACTCGTCGTGCAGCGCGCGGGCGATGCCCTGCCGCCGCCACGACTCGCGGACCATGAGTTCGCTGATCGCGAAGGTGCGCTGCCCGTCCTCCTCGGTGAAGCCAGCCGGTACGGGCGTGAGCAGCCCGGCCCACCAGCGGTCCGACGACAGCGGGAAGCCGTACGCGTAGCCGACGAGTTCGTTGCCGACTGTGCCGGTGACGAGCTTCCAGCCCGGCAGCGTCATGTGCCCGTTGATCTGCCGGCGGTAGCGGTCCTCGCCGTGGAACGCGTCGGCCGGCTCGTCATAGATCTCGATGTAGACGGCGACCAGGTCTTCAAGGATTGCCTTCGCCTGGTCAGCGTCGTAGACGTCGAGCTTGAGACCGTCAACCGCCATCAGGCGACCTTGGCGGTGTCGTACGCCTCGATGAAGTCACGAGCTGCCGGCACGTGAGGAGCCGTCCGGCCGAGGTCGGCTCGCAGGGTTGCCAGACGCTTCCGAGTCCGCCGAGATTTGAGCGACGCGACGGCGGGCAGAACGTTGAGCGCGATCGAGCCGGATCCCGCATGGTCGCCCTGTTGGTACAGGGCCGTAGCCATGTTGAGCTTGCCCAGGTACTCATTCCGCTTGAAGGCCGGATCGGGGCGTTCGAGTCGGCCGATGAAGCTGGCTGCGGCTCGGTCGGGGCGGTCGAGCGCCAGATGCGACAGACCTTCGGTTGCGTTGACCTCGTGGATGGTGACGAACCCGATGTAGTCCGGATCGTCGTCGTGTAGGCCACGGTCGAATTGGATCTTGGCGTTCACCAACTCCCGGCCGAAGCTTGAGGCGTCTTTGCCCTTGGCGTGGGCGAGGCTGGATCGGAGATGCAGCAGCGTCTTCAAACGAGGAGTGGCCCACGGCGCTGCAATCCGCTGAGCTGCCTCGGCGTACCGCAGGGCTTCGCGTGGATTCGTATCGCGCACCAGCATCGAGAGTTGCTGGAGCGCTTGCACTTCAAGGCGCGGGTCGTCGCGGAGCCGGGCACGGATGACGGCTTCGTTCAGGTAGTGACGGGACTCTTGGTGGCGCTCGGCGTCGAGAGCAAGCCAGCCCACCTGCGATTCCAAGTCCCCAAGGCAGTCTTGCAGAGCCTCGCTGACCTGATGGTTATAGCTGGCTTCGCGCTCCCAGCGGGCCAGGCGGCGGTACATGGCGAGGGCAATGTCGCACAGGCTGTCGCCGCCTACAACAGCGTCAGCTCGCTCGAAGGCCATGATTGTCTCGGAGACCTGCCGCATGTGCTCCATGCCGAGGTGCTGCGGCACCTGCGGCGATGTGATCCAGTCGCGCAGTGGTGTGGCGATGCCGAGGCCGGTGAGAGCGGTGTTGATCGCGAACGCGCGGCGGTCCACAAGATCACCTCCATCGGGATCCCCGAATGCCACGGTACCGCCGGAATCGGTGCTGTCCAGGGCGAGATTCGTCGGCTCGGCGCTGAGCAGCGCGTCGAGCTGATCAATTGGCAGGTCAAGGGCCTCGGCGAGCCGTGCCCGTACCGCTGGGTGTGGGTCTGTCTCGCCGCGCTCCCATCGGGCGACGGTGGTGCGGTCGATGTACAGGTGGGCAGCCAGCCCTTCCTGAGTGAAACCGATGGCCTTGCGGTGTTGGATGAACCGGTGTCGCCGTGTCGTCACCTGGACGCCCTCCCGTCGCGTCGGATCAATGTCCACGGTGCACGTAGTACACACAGAGAAACAAGATCAATGCAACGGGCTGTGGACAACCTTCTGCTGCTGTGGATTCCGTGGAAGTTCCACAGCTCGACGCCGAGAAAGTAAGATAGTGCAGCTCGGCACTGGTGCCGCTACAAACGTGCATCACGGGCTTCGCGCAGCGTGCACCAAACATGCGCTGTTCTCGGGCCGCGTACGCCCGGCATTGTGGTGGCACGGCCCGGGGCGGGTGCCCGGCAACGCGGCTCCCAGGTCTGCAAACTCGGTTGGCGTGATCCCGCCCGCCCCGGCGCCTCTCCACGATCTTCTCCCCACAGGAGGCACAACGTGTTCAGGCGCAACGCGGCGACCGTACAGCACCGGCTGACGGCGGCGACCGGCGGCGACTACCAGAGCAACAGCGGACGCAACGGCGTACGGCGATCGCGGCTGACCGGGCCGGCGGTGCGCGCCATGCGGTTCCTGCCGCTCCGTTGGCGCGGCGGCCTCGACCCCGACGAGGTGTACGGCTACCTGGAGCGGGTCGCCGACGAGGTCGACGAGCTGCGCCGTGAGTTGCGGATGGCCTGGACCGAAGCCGACCGGGTGCGCAACGCGTTGCGCGAATGGCAGACCGAGCAGTTCGAGGCACGGTTCGACCCGCCGCGGCAGGCCAACGGCCAGCACCACCACTACGCGGGTGCGCGGTGAGCAGCGGGCCGCCCGTCGGGGAGGCGGTGCCGGTCCGCGAGGACCTCGTCGCCGTCTACCGGGACGTGCTGGCCGCCCACACCGACTCGCCGACGCTCAAGGTCTGCGTGTCCTGCCTGCGAAGCCGCTGCGACGACTGGCGCTGGGCGTACGAGCGGCTCGCCACCGCCGGCCGGCTGCCCGACGGAGTCACCGACGACGGGCCCGTACTTCCTCTTCTCGACGAGGAGGAGTAGCTCCCATGAGCTTGTACGACGGCGCGACGTACCCCGGCATCCTGCTGCGCGACGGGCCGACCGGGCAGCGGGCCGCGCTGGCCGGCGGCCCCGACGTGTGGGAGGTCATCGCCGCGCGACACGCGCTCAAGGCCGCATCCCCGGAGCTGGACGGCGACGAGCTGGTCACCGAGATGATGGCCAGCACCGGGCTGACCCGGCACAGCGTCAACGTCGCGCTGCGCTACTACGCCGACCACCGGGCCGAGATCGACGAATGGATCGCCGCCAACGAGGCAGCCGCCGAGCAGGGCGAACTGCTGTGGCGAGCCGAACAGGCCCGACGAACCGTCAGGTGAGTCGGCCGGTCTCAACCGCAGCGCCGTCGCCGTTCATCGGCTTGAGATAGTCACGCAGGGTCTGCCACCCTGCCGCGTCGTCGACCGAGCCGGTGTGCGGGCGGCGTACCGCGCGTACGGCCCGGTCTGCGGGCGTCAACACCCCGCCCACGGTAGAGCTCCCACCCACCCCGGCAACCGAATTCGGCTCGTCGTCGGTCGGTCAGGGGACCACGACCCTGCGTGGTTCCTTCTAGACTGCATGGCGAGGCACCAGGTCCTCGACGACAGGGATCAGATGTAGGAGTCGCGGCTCATGAGGATCGTCCGGGCGAAGCTGGAAGGCGTCAACGCCGAGCCCGGCCGCGTCGCGGCGGCCGACGTCGCCCGCATGATTCTTGGTCTTGAACGTGCCATAGCCCACGCGGCGTACCTGGTCCTCGGAAAGGCCCGGCGTGGGACCGGTCGGCACGTCCAGGCTATCGAAAGCGCGGCGCGCCTTCGCATGGTAGATATCCAGAGCGGAAGCTTTGTCGGAGTCTTCGCCTTGCCGGAAGCGGCAGAGCCAAACGACGACGAGCTGCCTATCTCCGTCGCGGACCTGAGTTCTCTTGCTTTTGATCGGCTGCTAGCCGTGATCACCGGCGGTGGCCCGGAAACAGACGCGGAGCTGGCCGCCGCGGTCGCTCGGTTAGCCGCAGATCTAGGGATCGGCGACCGAAACACAGCGATGACCTTGATCGATGACTCCCCGATGTCGACGGGACAGGATTCACGCCAAGCGACTATCGATGCTGCAGTTCGGGAACGCCTGCAGCGCATCGGTGACCGGGTGCCCACGAGCAGGGATGAGACCCTGACCGGGGTGCTTTTCGAGGCAGATTTCGAAAGCCACACCGCTCGGTTGCGTCTTGCCAGCGGCGACGCTGTAGCAGTCAACTTCTCCTCCGAGCTTGCTGACCAGATTCAGGAGGCACTGCGCTCCCGCGCGAATCTTGAGGGCTACGTGCGTTACCACCCTCGGACAGCGCAGGCTACCAGCGTCGACCTGCGCGCAGTCTCCCGAAGCACCCAACTGGAGCTTGACGTTGACTCGTTCTGGGAGCCCCAGACCTTTGCTGGACTCCAGACAGCACAAGGAACGAACGGCTGGGTCAACGCGGCCGAGCTAGGGATGACCGATTTGACGGACGATGAGCGAGCCGCATTCCTCGCGGCTCTCGCCGAATGAGGCCGGAGGACGTCCCCAATGGGCCACTGCTCATTGACACGGACGTTGTGAGCTACTGGCTGATGGGAGCCGATCATGGCAGGGCGTTCATTAGCCTCACGGCAGGTCACGAGCAGGCCGTGAGTTTCGCTACGTACGGTGAGCTGCTCGCCAACGCCTATCGTCGACGGTGGGGTGCTCGTCGCATAGAGGACCTGCGCAGCCGGCTCAAGTCCTTCGTCGTGGTTCCCTACACGTCCCAGGTCGTAGAGCTTTGGGCAGAGATGCACGCGAAGCTCTCCGGGCATCTACAGAAGGGCGGCACGAACGACCTTTGGACCGCTGCGTGTGCCCTGGCGCTTCGCCCGCAACTGCCGGTCGCCACGAACAACCTGAGCGACTTCGGGACGATCTCGAAATCTTTCCCTGACCTGAGACTCATTCACCCTGATCTGTGAGGTTGCGATCTCCGGACGGTCTGTGTGGGGTGTGGCAGGGTCAGCAAGGACTGTGAGACTTGTTCGTTTTAGCCACCGCTCCCTGCTGCAAAATTTCGCTGCCTTCTGCAATATTAGTCGTACAGGCAAGTTTTGCAGTAGCTGAGCCAAATATCGCAGCCCTCGCGGTGGCTGTGCCGCCATGTTCACGCCTGAGATAACCTGGATGTTACTAACATCAGTGTTACTAACATGGGAGTTAGCGTGGCGAGCTTCGTTGGGCGTACCCGGGAACTCGGCACCCTCGCTGCCGAGCTGGACCGCATCGCCTCGGCCCGGGACGACCGGCCCGGCCGCTGCCTGCTCATCCGAGGGCGGCGGCGGGTCGGCAAGTCCCGCCTGGTCGAGCGGTTCGTCGACGACGCGCAGGTGCCGTACCTCTACTTCACCGCCGCCGGTGCCGGCACCGCCACCGAACTGCGGCAACTCGTCGCCGACGCGGCCGAATCCACCCTGCCCGGCCGGGACCTGATCGCCGCCGCCAACCCGTCGGACTGGGACGCCGCGTTCCGGCTGCTGGCAGCGGCGCTGCCCGACGACACTCCCAGCGTCGTCGTCCTCGATGAAGTGCCCTATCTGATGGATCCCGAGCAGCAGTTCGAAGGCGTCCTGCAGCGGGCCTGGGACCGGCTGCTGTCCCGCAAGCCGGTGCTGCTCGTCCTCATCGGCTCCGACCTGGCGATGATGGAGGCGCTCAACGACTACCGTCGGCCGTTCCACCAGCGTGGCCGCGAGATGGTGCTCGGCCCGCTCAACCCGGCCGACCTCGCCACCATGCTCGACCTGCCACCCGCCGACGCGATCGACGCCGCCCTGATCACCGGTGGACTGCCGCTGGTCGCCGCCGAATGGCCGCCCGGCGCCAGCGAATGGGACTTCCTCGGCGCGGCACTGGCCGACCCGACATCGGCGCTGCTGGTCTCCGCGGAACGGTCACTCGCCGCCGAGTTCCCCGCCCAGCTCCAGGCCCGCAAGGTGCTGACCGCGATCGGCTCCGGCGAACGGACGTTCACCAACATCGCCCGTACGGCCGGCGAAATGTCGGCTACGTCGCTGCAACGATCCCTGGAAACCCTGCAGGCCAAGCGGCTCGTCACCGGTGAACTACCGCTGTCCACCCGCCCGTCGAAGGACCGCCGCTACCGGATCGTCGACCCGTACCTGCGCTTCTGGCTGCGGTTTCTCGCCCCCGCGATGCCGGAGATCGAACGCGGCCGGGGTGACCTGACCCTGACCCGCATCCGGACGAGCTTTCCGAGCTGGCGGGGCCGGGCCGTCGAGCCACTGATCCGCGACGCGCTCGCCCGGCTGCTGCCCGACGACTCGCTGCCGGCGGCACCCGCCATCGGCGCGTACTGGACCAGATCCAACGACGTCGAGATCGACATCGTCGGTGCCGACCGGGCACCGATCGCCCGCGAGTTGTACTTCGTCGGCTCGATCAAATGGCACGACCAGTCGCCGTTCGACGGGCACGACCTGTCCGCGCTGTTCCAGCACCGGGCATCGCTGACCGACGAGCCGGTGCCGACCGTCGCCGTCTCCCGCAGCGGCGCGTCCTGCCGTGGCCTCGACGTGCTCTACCAGCCCACCGACCTACTTGCCGCCTGGCAGGACCGGTAGCACGCGGTGATCTGTCGGCTACTCGACAGCGAAAGATTGCTGATCGTGACTGAATGATCGCCACATGTAGACGCGGGGGCTCGGCCTGGGGAGGGCGAGCATGGCGCTGGCGCACTCGGCGGTCAACCTGGTCGGCAGCCTGCTGCCCGGCGGCGTCCTGGGCCGCATCCGCGACGGCGACCCGACCGTGCCCGGCATCGACGCCCGCTCATACCACCTGACCGCCGGCGAATCCGTCCGCCGGATCGCCAACCGCGACTTCGGCTACCTGCGCGACGAATTCAACCGGTACGCCGACCAGCAGGCCGGCACCGGCAGCCGCCGAAACCGGCGGCGCACCGCCGACGACTGGCGGCACACCCTGCTGCGTACCCTCGACTTCGACGGCATCGAACGCCTACCCGGCGGCATCGTCGTCGACGAACAGCCGTTCCCGGTCAGCCACCGATGGCAGCAGGCCCTGCCGGTGCACCTGGCCCCCTGGGGTGCCGACCTCGACCGGCGGGCCGCCGGAGTGCCGCGCGGCACCCGCTCCCCGGCCGACGCGGCACCACACGTCATGGTGCAACGGCTGCTCAACCAGAGCGACCAGCACCTGTGGGCGGTGCTGTGCAACGGGCCGCAGCTGCGACTACTGCGCGACTCCACCAACCTCGCCGGCAGCGCGTACCTCGAATTCGACCTGGCGGCGATCTTCCAGGGCGAACTGTTCGCCGACTTCCTGCTGTTCTACCGGATCGCCCACGCCAGCCGGTTCGAGATCAGCGACCCGCAGGCCGGCGCCGCCTCCTGCCCGCTGGAAAAGTGGCGCACCTACGGCGCTCGGCAGGGCGAACGCGCCCTCACCAGCCTGCGGTACGGCGTTCACGAAGCGTTGGAAACCCTCGGACAAGGCTTCCTCAGCCACCCGCACAACCGGCAACTGCGCGACGACGTCGCCGCCGGCCGGCTGACCCTGGCCGACCTGAAACGCTCCCTGCTGCGACTCGTCTACAAGCTGATCTTCTGGATGGTCGTCGAGGACCGCGGCGTCCTGCTCGACCCGCACGCCAGCCGGGCCGCCCGCGACCGCTACGACACCTACTTCTCCTCCCGCCGGTTGCGCCGCCTCGCCGACACCCGCCGCCACTCCTGGCACGGCGACCTGTGGCAGAGCACCGCCCTGGTGTTCCAGCTGCTCGGCTCGGAAGCCGGCGGCCAGGTGATCGGCCTGCCCGCCCTCGGTGGCGTCTTCGAAACCAGCGAACTCGACCTGCCGCTACGCCGCGCCCAGCTCACCAACTCAGCACTGCTCACCGCCGTCACCCAGCTCAGCGTCCTCACCGGCCGGCGGGCCGACCGCCGGCAGTGGGTCGACTGGGCGCGGCTCGGCGCGGATGAACTCGGCAGCGTGTACGAGGCACTGCTGGAGCTGCACCCCTGCTGGGACGCCCACACCGGCAGGTTCTGCTTCGTCAAGGTCAAAGGCAGCGACCGGAAGAAGACCGGCGCCTACTACACCCCGCCGTCCCTCGTCGACGAACTCCTCGACTCCACGTTGGAGCCGCTGCTCGACGAGGCCTGCGACGCCGACACCCCCGCCGAACGCGTCGCCGCCCTCGAACGCATCACCGTCTGCGACCCGGCCTGCGGATCCGGGCACTTCCTCATCGGCGCGGCCCGCCGCATCGCCCGCCGCATCGCCATCGAGGAAACCGACGACCTGGAACCCCACCCCGACGCCGTCCAGGCCGCGATGCGCAAGGTCACCACCCGCTGCCTGTACGGCGTCGACAGCAACGAAATGGCCGTCGAACTGGCCAAACTCTCCCTCTGGCTGGAAGCGGTCGAACCCGGCAAACCCCTCGGCTACCTCGACGCGCACCTGCGGGTCGGCAACTCGCTGCTCGGTGCCACCCCGGCGCAACTCGCCGCCGGCATCCCCGACGCCGCGTACACCGCCCTCGACGGCGACAGCAGAGCCGTCGTCACCGCCCTGCGCCGGGAAAACGCCAGTCAGTCGCCCGGTGTCCGACCACTGACCGCCGGCAGCGCCGGCAACCTCGACCTCGCCGCCGAAGCCGCCGCCATCGCCCACCTGGCACCCTGCGAAACCCTCGCCGACGTACACATCCAAGCCCAGCGGGACCGCACCCTCGACCCGCACCGGCGCCGACGGCGGCAAATCGCCGACGCCTGGTGCGCCGCGTTCGTCGCCCCGAAGATCCCCAGAAACCGGGCGTACGGCCTCACCAACGCGATGCTGGCCCGCATCGCCACCGACGAGCGCAGCGACGACGTCGAGCGCGCCCGGCAGCTCGTCGAGACGATGGTCCGGCAGTACGGCTTCTTCCACTGGCACATCGAGTTCCCGCACATCTTCGAAGTCCCCGCCGACGGGGTTCCCGCCGCCAGGGCCGGCGTCGACCCGGCCACCGGCTGGCGCGGCGGCTTCAGCTGCGTACTGACCAACCCGCCCTGGGAGCGGGTCAAACTCCAGGAGCAGGAGTTCTTCGACGGCCAGCACGAAGCGGTCGCCGGTGCGCCGAACGCCGCCGCCCGCAAGAAGCTGATCGCCGCACTCGCCGACAGCAAGCAGCCCGCCGAGCGTGACCTGCACCTGAGCTGGACGAAGGCTTTGCGCACCGCCAGCGGGATCAGCCACCTGCTGCGGACCGCCGGCCGGCACCGGCTCACCGGCCGCGGCGACATCAACACGTACGCCGTCTTCGCCGAAACCAGCCGGACGCTGCTCGCCACCACCGGCCAGCTCGGCATGATCGTGCCGACGGGTATCGCCACCGATGCGACCACGCAGGACTTTTTCAAGGACCTGGTGCGTCGTCGGAGTCTGGTGTCGTTGTTCGACTTCGAGAACGAGGACCGGGTCTTCTCGGAGGTGCATCACTCGTTCCGGTTCGTTCTGTTGACGGTGGCGGGTGTGCGGCGGCCGGTTGATCGGGTGGCGTTGGTGTTCCGGGTGCGGCAGGTGGATCAGATTGCGCGGCGGGCGTACGTGTTGTCGCCGGAGGAGATTAGCTTGTTGAACCCGAACACGGGGACGTGTCCGGTGTTTCTGTCCCGGCGGGATGCGGAGATCACGTTGGGGATCTACCGGCGGGTGCCGGTGTTGTGGCGGGACGACGCTCCGGACGGTAACCCGTGGGGTGTGTCGTTCCTGGCGATGCTGCACATGGCCAACGACTCGGGGTTGTTCCGTGGCTACGACGACCTGGTCCAGGATGGCTGGGCGTTGGAGGGCAACCACTTCGTGCGGGGCGACGCGCGGATGGTGCCGTTGTACGAGGCGAAGATGGTCCACTTCTACGACCACCGGCTGGGTACGTACGAGGGGGCGACGCAGGCGCAGTTGAACGTCGGGACGCTACCCCGCTTCACCGACGCCGATCATGACGATCCGGCGCGGCTGCCACTGCCACGCTACTGGGTGTCGAAACAGGCGGTCGACGAGCGGCTGGCCGGCCGCTGGCCTCATGACTGGCTCCTGGGTTGGCGCGACATCGCCCGCAGCACCGACGAACGCACCCTGATCTCGACCGTTATCCCGTTCGCGGCCGTCGGGGACACCTACCTGCTCGCGATGCCCAGCATCGTTTCGGCTGGACTGCAGGCCAACATGAGTTCGTTCGTCTTGGACTACGTGGTGCGCCAGAAGGCATCCGGGACTCACCTGAAGTACTACGTCATGAAGCAGCTACCTGTCCTCGCGCCCGACGGCTACCGTGACGGTGGCCGGCTGGCCTCTTGCCTCGGATCGTTGGATTCGTGGATCGCTGACCGCGTTGTCGAGTTGGCCTACACCGCTGACGATCTGGCCGGTTATGCCGAGAGCCTCGGCGACGACGGCCCGCCGTTCCGGTGGGACCCGCAGCGACGTGAACTCATCCGCGCCGAACTCGACGCCGCCTACTTCCACCTGTACGGGGTGGACCGTGACGACGTCGACCACATCATGGAGACCTTCAAGGTCGTCCGGGACAAGGACGAGAACGCGCACGGCGAGTACCGCACCAAACGCCTGATTCTGGAGCGCTACGACGCGATGGCCGCTGCCGTCCGCACCGGTACGCCGTACCGTTGCCCGCTCGACCCGCCCCCTGGGCGTGGCCGGCGGTCCGATCAGGCCGCGGAGACGAGGCGCTGACGGTAAGCCTGAAGCTGGTCACCGTCGCGGGTGTGCCAGCACGGTCCGAGCTCCCAGCCGAGCCGTTCGTAGAAGCCGGTCGCTCCGGCCGACCCGACCGGCGTGACCAACTCGGCCTCGGCCGCCCCGGAGCGCCGGGCGTCCTCGACGAACCGGCGGACGAGTTCCGCCCCGACTCCGCTGCCCCGCCACTGCGGCTGCACCGCCACCGCGACCATCACCGCGACCTGCGGATTCTCGGACGGCGCGTCCGCCGGGGTCGGCTGGCCGGACCGGCGCCGCGCGATCTGCCGGGCCCACGGTCCAACCCGGGAGGACAGCTGGCGGGCCAACCATGGACGGCGGACCACCGCACCTACGCCGGAAACTGACAGTGCGGCCAGCGCCCGCCGGTCGGCGAACAGCGCCGCCATGTGGGCGGCCTGGTCGGTGGTGCCCAGCAGGAATCCGACAACGTCGCCGTCGGGCGTCGTCGGGTTGGTGACCACGTAGCCGACGCCGTGCCGGGAGTCGAGGTAGGTACGGTGCCAGCGGCGGACGAAGCCTGCCCCGAGAGACGGAAACAGCCCGACCGGCAGGAACTCCACATGCGTGCGAGCCGTCGTCGCCAGGTCGGCGTGCTCGGCTGGCCGCACGAGGGCTCCGCTGCGGCCCGACCCCGTCACCGGGGTGCGGGACCGCGTAAGAGTGTTGGCGCTGCCCATCATGGCCTACGAGTACCCGCCGTCAGGGTGGACATGCGAGGGCTGGATTTGCCGCCCGACGGGGTCAGGCCCGCAGGTCGAGAAGCAGGGCGCGGTGGTCGGAGACTTCCGGCTGACGCACGATTTCGAACCGTTCGACGGCGGCGACGTCGGAGACGAGCAGATAGCTCGCGTGCCGAACCGGCTTCGGATAATGCGACGTACGGGTGTCCGCCGTGCCGACCAGCTCAGTCAGCCCGATACCGCCCAGCACGTCGAACGTCTCGCTGTCGGGCAGCACGTTGAAATCCCCGCACACCACCACCAGATCGTCCGGCTCGCGTATCCGCTGGACCAGATCGGCCAGCCGTACCGCCTGGGCCCGGCGCGCCGGGGTGTCCGCCTTGCCGGCCGGGTCGCGCAGCCCGTGCACCTGCACCACCCACACCCGCCGGCCGTCCGTGCGCCCGACGACGCCGACGGCGAGCGCCACCCGTGGACGGTCCGCGACGGTCCACTCGCGATGGGCGACAAACTCCCCGTGTACGAAGGCCGAGTCGACACCGACGACAGGCAGCCGTTCGGCGACCATCGTCGCCACGCCGAAGTCCTGCCGGTGCCGGGCACCCGTCGCGTCGGTCACCGGCCCGGAGTCACTGGTCAGGAAGAACCCCTGGTGGCGGGGCAGTACGGCGCGGACATCGTCGAACAGGTTCGCGCGCTGCGGCAGGGCGCGGTCGCCATCGTCGAAGCGGGTCCACCCGGTCAGACCAGGCGTCCGGGTCACCTCCTGCAGGCAGACGACGCCCGCCGGGCAGTCGGCCAGCCAGGGCAGCAGCCCGTCGGCCAGCGCCCCACCCCAGGCGTTCACACTCACGATCCGCATCGTCCCCCCGGACCCCATGGGATCACGGGATTCCGCTCTCCGACAACCGAGTTTCGAGTCGGTGGCTCGTTGGTCGTAGGCTGCGAGGTCACCTGAGATCAAGGAAGGGTGACGCTCGTGGCTGACGGTGTGCGGTACGGGCTGCTGGTGCGTACCTGCCTGGAAGTGCTCCGCGACAGCGGGCAGCGGCTGCATGGCAGGGACGTGCTCGACCAAGTCGCGGAGCGGATCGATCTCAACGAGGCCGAGATGCGACCGCACCGCAACGGTTCACCGGCCTGGGCGGTCGCGGCCCGCTTCTACGCCGGCGACGCTGCCACCATCGGCTGGCTGATCAAACGGGACGCGCTGTGGTGGATCACCGACGACGGCTTGGCCGCCCTAGACATGTTTCCCGACCCGGACACCCTCTTGAGTGAGATCAACAAGCGATACAACGGCATCGTCCGAGATCGAAAGGCCGCACGGAAGAAGTACGACGACCGGCTCGAGAAGATCACCAGCACCCTGGAGCTCGTACCGGCCGGCTCCTGGACGGCGTACGACGATCTGGCCGAGCTGGTCGACGGCACGCCGGACGACATCGCCCACCTACTGGCCGACACCTACGTCGACAACGCGCACCGCGTACTCAACGCTTCCGGGCGGGTTCCCGATGCCAGGCACCAGCATGCCCGGCTACGCGGTAGCGACCTGGCGGCCCGGCTCAGCGAGGAAGGTGTCGAGTTCGTCGACGGTCGGGCGAACGCCGAACAGCGGATCACCGCTGACTTCCTCGCCGAGCGACTCGCCGAGACCGCCACCCTCGCGGCTGAACCCGTCGCGCGGCGGGCCTGGCTGGTCCGGGGCAGCAACGTCGACGGCGCCGACCTGGTGCCGCAGTGGCTAGCCGAAGGTTGGGTGTCGCTGGCCGCCTCCCAACTGCCGCAACTCGGCCCCGGCATCGACGAGCAGCAGCTGACCCAGGCCGTCGCCGACGCCTACCGGCACAAAAGCTATTCGGTACGGGAGAAGCTGACCGGCGAGTTCAACGCCTTCCTGCGGCTGATGCGCGACGGGGACTTCGTGGCGACCGCGCACCACGGCGACGTACACCTCGGGTTGGTCACTGGCCCGCCCAGCTTCACCGGCGCCGGGGAGCTGCCGTCCCACCTGCGCCGGCCGGTGCGCTGGCTGGAGCTCGACCCGCCGGTGGACCTGTCGGCGCTGCCCGCCGCCCTGTCCAACCTGTTGCAGAGCCAGGACGACGTGGTCGACCTGACCGACGGGCTGGCCGCGCTGGAACACCTCGCTGCGCCGCTGCTGCGCGAACCGGCGCCGACCGCGGCACCGGCCACCCCCGCGACGCCGCCGCCAGGTCCGGTGGCGACCCCGACCCCGACCCCGCCGCCGGCGGCCGAAGCGCGACTCGGTGACGTCCCCGCCGACCTGGCCGACACGCTGCTGCTCGACCTCGACTGGCTGCGGGAGCTGCGGGAGCTGCTGGCCAGGCGGCGGCAGATCATCCTGTACGGTCCACCCGGGACCGGCAAGACGTACGTCGCCCGCGCCCTCGCCGCCCGGCTCACCGAACCCCACGCGGTACGGCTGATCCAGTTCCACCCGTCGTACACCTACGAGGACTTCTTCGAAGGATTCCGGCCCGAGGCCGGCGACGACGGCACCCTGCGATTCAAACTCACCTCCGGACCGCTGCGCCGGCTCGCCGACGCCGCCCGGGAACACCCGTCCACGGCGTACGTGCTGATCATCGACGAAATCAACCGGGGGAACCTGGCGAAGGTCTTCGGGGAGCTGTACTTCCTGCTCGAATACCGTGACCAGCCGATCGCGCTGCAGTACTCGGCGAAGGACTTCACCCTGCCGGCCAACCTCTACCTGATCGGCACCATGAACACCGCCGACCGGTCGATCGCCCAGATCGACGTCGCGATGCGCCGCCGCTTCGCGTTCGTCGAGATGCACCCCGACCGGCCGCCGGTGGCCGGCCTGCTGCATCGCTGGCTCACCGCCCGCGACCTGCCCACCGAGGCCGCCGACCTGCTCGACGCGCTCAACGCCCGGCTCGCCGACGCCGACTACGCCGTCGGGCCGACGTACCTGCTGGACGAGGCCGACCACCGCGACCCGGACGGCCTCGACCGGGTCTGGCGCCATGACATCCTGCCGCTGCTCGCCGACCACCACTACGCCGACGACCTGGACGTACCCGACCGGTACGGGCTCGACGCGCTGCGGACCGCCCTGGCTGATCGGCAGCCCGCACCGTGATCCGGGCGATCCAGCTGCGGGAGGCCGGTCCGGCGCTGAACGTGGCACTGACCGGCGAGCAGGCCCGGCAGCTGGCGGCGGCCCGCGCGGGCCGGCAACCGGTCGTCGAGGTACGCCCGGGCCCGTCAGCCGGGCGTTGGCTGCTGCGCGCCACCCGGCTCGTCGGCGCCGCCCGCATCGGCGACCTCGATGTGTACGTCGCGCCGAAGGTGCCGGTGGCGCGGCTGTTGTTCCTGTTCGGCTACGCGCGGAACCCGCACCGGTGGCAGCCGGCGAGCCTGCCGTTGGGTGCCAGCGACGAGCTGGCTCCGGCGCTCGCCGAGGCGCTGTGTCGGCAGGTCGACCGGGCGATCCGGGGCGGGCTGCGACACGGCTACCAGGAGGTCGACGCCGCATCGACGGTTTTGCGCGGGCGGATGCTGCCGGCCCGGCAGTTGACCCGTCGGCTCGGCCAGCCGCTGCCGCTGGAAGTCCGCTACGACGAGTTCACCGCCGACACGCCGGAGAACCGCATCCTGGTCAGCGCGGTCGAACGGATGCTGCGCGTGCCCGGGCTGGTGCCGTCGGTACGTCGCCGGCTCAGCCAGCTGGCTGAGCGGTTCCCCGGTGTCGCTCGGCTGCGTCCCGGTGCCCCGGTGCCGATCTGGCGTCCGGGCCGCAGCAACGCCCAGCTGCACACCGCCCTGTGGCTGGCCGAGCTGGTCCTCGCCGGATCGTCGCTCGACGCTCGCGTCGGTGACCGGGCCGCGAACGGCCTGCTGCTCGACATGGCGCGGGTCTTCGAGTCGTTCGTCGCCGCCGCGCTGCGGGCCGTGCTGCCCGCCGGCCAGCTGCGCACCCAGACGGCCGGTCACCTCGACGAGGCCGGCCTGATCGACATCCGCCCCGATTTGACCTGGTGGGACGAGGGCCGGGTAGCTGCGGTGGCCGACACCAAGTACAAGACCCGGACGCCCGTCGACGACTTGTATCAGATGCTGGCCTACTGCGTCGCGTACGGTCTGGACACCGGTCATCTCATCTACGCCGGGGAGGGCGGTCCGACCGCGCACGTGGTCCGCCGGACCGGGATCCGGCTCGTCTGCCACCGGATCGACCTGGACGGGTCCACTGGCGACCTGCTGGAGCAGGTACGGCGGGTCGGTGCCGGGATGACGCTGGGCCGACGCCCGGGACGCGGGTCGATAGAGTCAGCGGCGTGAACGCGGCGTACCTGGTGGTGCTCGGTGAGCGGGCAGCGATCCGCTGGGTGCTGGAGCAGCAGCGGATGGCGTTCCCGGCGACCCCGCGGGCTGAGGTGGCCGCGTTGGCCGCCGGCGACCAGCTGCTGCTGTACGCGACCCGGGGCGCCTGGCACAACCCGACCCGGGACCGGGGCCGGGTGATCGGTACGGCGACCGCGACCAGCGCGGTCCGCGCCTTCGGCGAGCCGGTCGAGATCGCCGGGATGCGGTTCGTCTCCGGCTGTACGTTGGACGTCGACGGGGTGGTGCCGTACCCGGGCGGGGTGGAGTTGCAGCCGCTGGTGCACCAGTTGGCGGCGTTCCCGAAGCCGCATGCGTGGAGCATCTACCTGCGCCGCCCGCTGCTGCGGCTCGCCGCCGCCGACGTCGAGTTGCTGGCCGGCGCGCTCCGGCCGATGCTGGCTGCCCGGCCGGCGGCGCTGTCGACCTATCCGACGCAGCCGAGCTGAGGCGCGGGCTGACGCCCGCCCTCTCGAGCGGCTGCCAGCCGCCCTTGTCGATCTTGTCGCGACAACAGCGCCGATGCCGGGTTTGCGGCTGACATCGCCTACTTAACGGCAAAGATGACAACGAGTCGTTGTTACGCCCAGGTAGGGCGGTAATAATTCGGCCTGTGGGCATAGCTTCATTTGCGGGACGATTATCCTCAAGTTCGGATTGAACGAGCCGCTGGTTCCTCCCGGGCTAACTTGAAGTATTGACATGCTTGCGCTCCGGTTGGGGCGCTGTTAGCCTTCTGTCCGTGGCCCGGTCAGGGGCCGGTAGGTCGATCTATTTCACCTGAGTTACGCCCGCCAAGACAGTCTCAATCAACCACCCCTTGGGACGTTCATGTCGACGATGTGGCCGAAGTGATGACCGCTGCCTCAACCGCTGATTCAACGCCGACTGATGGAGATCGTAAGAGGGATTTCCGGCTGTACTGGATAGCCGGGGCCGTCGACCAACTCGGGTCGCAGACCTCCGGCATCGTCTTTCCGCTGGTCACCCTCGCGATAACCGGTTCGCCCGCCGCCGCCGGTCTGGTGGGCGCGCTGGCCCTGGCCGGTCGACTTGTCGCCGCGCCTGCGGCCGGCGTACTGGCCGACCGGTTGCCCCGCAAGCGGATGATGGTGGCGTCACTACTGCTGGCTGCCGCCACGATGGCGGTGCTCTTCGTCGCGGTCGCCAGCGGTACAGCGACCCTGGTGGTGCTCGCTGCCGCTGCCTTCGTCGAAGGGCTGGCTCAGAGCGGCTACGAGGCGGCCGGCGCGGGCTCGATCCGTCGGGTGCTGCCGGCTGACGACAAGAAGGCGCTGTCCCGGCTGGAGGCGCGCAATCACGCCGTACAGATCGTCGGTCCGGTTTTCGGTGGTGCACTCTACCAGATAGGCCGGTGGGTGCCATTCCTGGTGGACGCTGTGTCATATGTGGTGTCCGCATTCCTGGTCGGTGCGATCCGCACCGATCTCACCCCGGACCGTGTCGAACGCACGTCGTTCCTCACTGATCTGCGGGACGGCTTGCGCTTCGTATGGCGGCAGCCGTTTCTACGATTCGTGACCATCTGGGCTGCCGGGATCAATTTCACCTTCGGCGCACTCATCTACTACGCGATTCTGACCGCCGGGCAGCAGGGCGCGGCCGCGTCGTCGATCGGCCTGGTGCTGACCGTGGCCAGCGTAGGCGGGTTGACCGGCGCGTTGTTGGCGCCCGCCGTGTTCAGCCGGGTCCGGCCGATGACCGTCATCGTCGTCGCCTCCTGGGCGATGGTCGCCCTGGTCGCGGCCATGTCGCAGGCCCGGCAGACCTGGACGTACGGCCTGCTCTTCGGCCTGGTCTTCCTGCTCAGCCCGTTGCTCGGGGTCATCTTCCAGTCGCGGGTCATCGCATTGACGCCGGACGAGCTGCAGGGCCGGGTCGGCACCGTGATGGGCACCGCCGGCGAGGTGCTGCAGACCCCGGCGCCGCTGCTCGCCGGCCTGCTCGTCGCCTGGTACAGCCCGACCGCCGTCGCGCTGATCTTCGCCGCCGCACTGGCCGGGCTGGCCGTCTACACGACGGTCAACCTGCGCCAACTGCGCGCCGGGGCGGAGGACCCACCAGACGACGCGACGTCGACCGAACCCGACGCGACGTCGACCGGATCCGTGGCAGAGGAGGCACGCCGATGAGCCGTGAATACCGACTGTTCTACCCGGCACTTCCAGCGGTCGCCGAGCACGCGCCGCACCGGGTGGTCTACGTCGGCGACGCCGACGGTCGGTGCCAGATCCTGGCTTGGGACCGCCGGACCGACACGGTCACCCAGCTGACCGACCGGGCGACCGGAACGATCCGGGCCGCGTTGGACCCGGACGGCGAGACGGTGTGGTGGTTCGACGACGACCTCGCCGGGGTGGGTGTCTGGCGTACCCGCGACTTCCCGAACAGCGCCACTGACCAGGTCACCTCGCCGGTCTCGGCTCCGGCGCTGCCCGGGGTGACGCCGGCGCGGCACGCCGGGATCGCGATGGCCGACGACGGAACCGCCCTGGTCGGGCTCGCCGACGACGACGGCCTGACCCTGCATCGGCGCGACCCGCACGGACGAATCACCGAGGTCACCCGGACCGCCGGGTACGCGTACCTGGTCGACCTGGACCCGACCGGTGAGCTGGCAGCGGTCGGCACCGACCCGGCCGCCGCGGACGCCGTGACCGTGGTCGGCCGCGACGGGGCCACGGTCGGGGTGGTGTCCGGCCAGCCGGATCGGCGGGTCTGGGCGCTCGGCTTCGCCCCCGGCGGCGGTCAACCCCGGCTGCTGCTCGTGCTGGAGCAGGACGACCGGTACTTCCCGGCGACCTGGACCCGGGCCGACGGACTACAGCCGCACAGCTGGTGCTGGTTCGACACCGAGATCACCGCGAGCTGGTACCCCGACGGCCGGCGGATCCTGATTCGTCAGGATCGGCACGCCCATACGATCCTGCACGAGGCCGACCTGACGGTGCGGGCCAGCGCGGTGCTGCCGACTCCGCCGGGCAGTGTGCTGGACGCGGCGGTCTGGCCGGACGGCGACGTCGTCTACATCTGGACCGACTCGCTGACCCCGCCGCAGCTACGGTCGGGCCGTGACGTCCGGCTGCCGGACAGTGGCGCCGGTCCGGACCCGGCGGCGTCCGCCACGGTCGACGACTACCAGCGGCAGGAGCTGTGGGTGCCGGGGCCGGGCGGGCCGATCCACGTGCTGCTGACCACACCGAACGACGACCGGCGTACCCGTCCCGCCGTTTTCCTGGTCCACGGCGGACCGTCGCAGCACGCGCGGGACGCGTACGACCCGCTGGTGGAGATCCTGGCCAGCACCGGCTGCGCGGTGGTGCGGGCCAACTACCGGGGGTCCAGCGGCTACGGCTCCGCCTGGCGTAACGACTTCAGCTCCGGCGTCGGGCTGACCCAGGTCGCCGATCTGGCGGCGGTCCGCGAGCATCTGGTGACCGAGGGGTTGATCGAGGCGGGACGGGCCGCCCTGTGGGGCACCTCGTGGGGTGGCTATCTGACCCTGCTCGCCCTCGGTGTGCAGCCACGGCTGTGGCGTCTCGGGGTGGCGATCAGCCCGATCGCCGACTACGCCGCCGCGTTCCATGCGGCGTCCCCGGCGGTCCAAGCGCTCGACGTGATGCTGTTCGGCGGCACCCCGGAGCAGGTTCCCGAGGCGTACGCCCGGTCGTCGCCGGCCAGCTACGTCGACCAGGTCACCGCGCCGGTGCTGCTCGCCGTCTCCAGCGACGACGTGCGTTGCCCGCCGGCTCCGGTGGAGCGGTACGCCGGCCTGCTGGCCGCCCGCCGCGTTCCGCATCAGCTGGTCCGCCGCCGGGCCGGGCACGACGACTTCGACGCCCGCAGCCATCTGTCGCTGATGCAGACCGTGCTGCTGTTCATGCAGCGGCACTTCGACGGCGTGCAGGAGGAGGGTACGGCGGTCGCGCTCGCCATGGCGCGGCCAGTGGCCTGACCCTGTTCCCCGCACGTTGGCAGGTTCGGTCCGATCGGGAGAGGAGGTGAACGGCATGCGGAAGAACGTTGTCGAGAACGACCCGATCAACGGCAACCGCGACCAGCTTCGCAGCGCGAACGTCACGGTCACGGTCTCGGTCAAGATCAAGTTCTGATCCGGGTCGTACGGGGTGGAGGCGGGCGGGTCGCGCCCTGGCCGGCATCGCCTGACCGCCTCCATCCCATCGCCGTGGCCGTCACCACCCCACCGGGTCCTGACCGCCTCACTGCACCGGTCCCGACCGCCTCCGTACCTCCGGCACACCTGTCCACCTCCGACACCCGCGCTGACCGGGTTCGTCGGTAGCGGCTCGCATAGAAGGGAAGGGCACATGCGGATCCTGCTGGTCAACATGCCGTGGTCATCGATCGATGTCCCGTCGCTGGCGCTGGGCATCCTCACCAACAGCGTCCGCCAGAAGATGCCGGACGCCGAGGTCGAGGTGATGCACGCCAACCTCGACTTCGTCGACTGGGTGGTCGACCGACGTGAGTTCGGCCTCGGCGACTACTACTACTATTCGCTGTTCACCTACTTCTCCGGCTGCGGTGACTGGGTCTTCTCCTCCGCCCTCTACGACGACCCTGAATGGCGGGTCAGCGAGTTCACCCGCGTCGTCCAGGGCCAGATGTCCGAACGCGACCTGAGCCGCAACATGGACCTGCACCGGGCCGCGCCGGAGTTCATCGACGAGATCGCCGCCCGGATCGTCGACCGGGCACCCGACCTCGTCGGATTCACCTCGACGTTCCAGCAGAACACCGCAGCGCTGGCGACTGCCCGGGCGGTGAAGAAACTCGACCCCCGGATCCGTACCGCCCTCGGTGGGGCGAACTGCGACGGCGAGCAGGGCGCGGCGCTGCACCGCAACTTCTCCTTCATCGACTTCGTGGTACGCGGCGAAGGCGAAGCGGCTTTTCCCCAGCTGCTCACCGCGCTTGCGGCCGCGCCAGCGGACAACCAGGGCGACTTTTCCAGCATCGAGGGCCTGTGCTGGGCCACCCCGGACGGCCGGCACGTGGCCAACCCGATGAGCACCGCACCGCTGCCGCCGGCTGAGATCGTCAGCCCGGACTACACCGGCTACTTCGAGCGGCTGGCCGGCTCCAAGGCGAACAACTGGGTCGAGCCCCGGCTGGTGGTGGAAGGCGCCCGCGGCTGCTGGTGGGGCGAGAAGCACCACTGCACCTTCTGCGGGCTCAACGGCTCGTTCATGCAGTTCCGCAGCAAGCATCCCGGCCGGTTCTACGACGAGATCATCGGGCTGGTCGAGCGGCACCAGGTGCTGGACATGTTCGTCGTCGACAACATCCTCGACATGAGCTACGTCAACTCGCTGCTGCCCCGGCTGGCCGAATCCGACTACGACCTGCGGCTGCAGTACGAGATCAAGTCGAACATGCGTGGCCCGCAGGTACAGGCCCTGGCCGACGCCGGCCTGGTCAGCGTCCAGCCAGGCATCGAGAACCTGAACAGCCGGGTGCTGAAGATCATGGACAAGGGGGTGACCGGCTGCCTCAACGTGCGGATGCTGCGCGACGCGGAGACCAGCGGCATCACCATCGCCTGGAACTACCTGTACGGCTTCCCCGGCGAGACCGACGCCGACTACCAGTCGATCATCGACCAGATGCCGGCCCTGCACCACCTCTGCCCACCCGACGGCAGCACCCGGATCGCCATCGAACGGTTCAGCCCGTACTTCGTCAAGCCGGAGCTCGGCTTCACCGACCTGCGGCCGGCCGCCCAGTACCGGCTCATCTACGACCTGCCCGAGTCGGAGCTGATGGACCTGGCGTACATCTTCGACACCCCGACCCAGGGCATCGACGAGGACCTCGCCGAGACACTCGACCGGGCCGTTACCAGCTGGCAGCACGAGTACGCCCGCAGCCGGCTGACCCACCACGATCTCGGCACCGAGATCGTGCTGGTCAGCGAGCGGCGGCAGTTCGACTGGCATGTGCTGCGGTTGACGGATCCGATTGAGATCGCCGCCTTCCGGCAGCTGGACCAGCCGCACAGCGTCGCCTCACTGGCCCGGCGGATCTCCGCGTCGGAGGAAGCGGTGGCCACGCTGCTCGCCCGCTGGAGCGACCTCGGCCTGCTGTTCAGCGACGCCGACCAGTTCATTCAGATCGCACCGCAGGCGATGAACCAGGACCTGCTCCGCATCGACCACCTGCACCAGGAGCGGGCCGCCGCGCAGGCGGAAGCCGCGTCGACGGACCCGGCCACGTCCGCCGGGCACCCCACGCCCGAGCCCGCGCTCACCGCCGTCTGACAGGAGCACCGCGTTGATCAGCACCGACATCGAGGCACCGCCGACCGGGCCGGTCGTGGCCCGACTGCACCGGGACCACGATCCGGCGGTCGCCGACATTCCCGGCATCGACCTGGGCACGGCCGAGTTCACCGGGTCCGCCGCCGACACCGTCGCGGACTGGCTCGACCGGGGGGTACGCAAGGTGGCGCTGCCCGGCGGCGTCGACCTCACCGCCGCCGGCTCGGTGGCGGCGGCCGACGCGGTCCGCCGGCTCGTCCTGGTCCGTGAGTTGACCAGCTACGCCATCGAGGTGGACTGGTCGATACGGCTGCCGGGCGGCGACGGCGACCTGTGGCGGGTGTACGGGCATCTGCGTCCGCCAGCGACGGTCGAGATCGTCGGCGCAGCCGGCTCCGTTGACGCGGCTGGCTCCGCCGGCGCCGACCCTGAATCCGACCCGGGTACGGTGGCCGCTGCCGCCTGGCGGGACGCGTTCTACTTCGACAAGTGCACCTACCGGCGTGGCCCTGGGTTCGTCCAGGTCCGGGATCGGCGGGCTGGTCGGCTCAACCTGCTGACCATCGACGACCCGGCCTACCTGGCGGTGCTGGAGCAGTTGCTCGACGGTGCCGAGATGACCACTGTCGACCTGGACATCGCCCGCGAATTCGGCGAGGAAGGGCTGGTCACGAAGGTGGGCGACCGGCTGGTCTGGTTGCCGCACCGGCTGCGCCGCTGGCCGCTGCCGTCGATGGTGGTGTGACCTCGTCGCCCATCGCCTCCGCCGGGACGCCGGTCCAGCGGGAGTACGCGCTGTCCACGAAGTACGCCTCGCCCGGATCCCAGGTGTGCCCGGTGGGCCGCCGATGGTAGAGGTAGCCGAGCGGATGGGTGCGGTAGATGGTGGCGCCCTCCGCCCGGAGCCGCTCGATCAGCCCGAGGTCGACCGAGCGGGGCACCGGGCGCCAGCCGCCGACCGCCTCCAGATCGCTCTTCGCGAGCAGCATCGTGCCACCGGCGACCACTCCGCCGTACGCCTCCGGGATGCCCGACCGTCGGCGGAGGGTGACGCCCTGATCGTCCAGGTGGACGAACTCGGCACCCTTGCCGACCAGGGTGGCCCCGGAGTAGTGCCGGGCCAGCACCAGATCCCAGACGTGTTCGACGCCGTAGCTGTCGTCGTCGTCGAACTTGGTGATCAGGGTGCCGCGGGCGCGCCGGGTGGCCGCTGCGAGCCCGGCGCCGAAGTCGACCGACTCCGGCAGGTGCAGCACCTCGAACGGGCGGCCCGCGTCGGACAACGCCCGGCGGGCCGACTCCGGCAACTCGATGCCGTGCAGTCCCAGGATGATCTCCATCTCCGGATAGGTCTGCGTGATGATCGCGGCCAGCGCGGAGGTGACCAGCTCCGGCCGCCGGGTGATCAGGACCGCGCTGACCGACGGCGGTCGGCCGAGTGCCGGCAGCCCGCCGTCGGCGAGGCCGGGCAGCCGCAACCCTGCGGCGTGGCCGCGCATCGCGGCCCGGCGCTGCCGTACGCTGCGCGCCTCGACGGTCAACGGGCCGTCCCGCCCGGCTGATCCGGCTGATCCGGGCAGTTGCCCGGTGACGAGTGCGCGTAGCTGCGGGTCGAGCAGGTCGGCCACGGCCGGCGGCAGGACCGGGGCGTGCACGAGCACCCCGGTCGCGGCGAGCTGCACCAGCAGCCCGGCGGTCTGCTCGGGATGTTCACCGGGCACCAGCCGACAGCGCACCGCGCGGACCTGCCGCAGCGCGGCCAGTGCCGCCGCGTCCAGCCCGGGGCCGGTCAGTGACCCGTACCGGGTCGACCCGCTGATCGGTCCGCGGAACCTGCTGGCCCCGGACCGGTCGGCGCGGGCGAACTCCAGGGAGATCTCTGCCGCCTCCGGCCGGTACGCGACCGCCAGCCGGCCACGCGGGTTGATCCGCTCGGCGTCGATCAGCACGAGCCGTTCGCCAGCGGGCGTGGTGACCGCGTGCCCGGTGCCGGCCAACCGGACACCGTACGCCGCGCCGCGCTCGCCCTGCGGGCCGGTGGCATCCCGGCCGTCCAGCACCAGGTCGTGGGCGCGGATCTCGTCGCGCTCCGGCAGCGGTCCGGCGGTCAGCACGGTCGCCCCCGCCGGCAGGTACGCCGGCGGAGCACCGAGGGCGGTGACGTCGGCGGTGCCGGGGGACGGCATCGGCCGAGACCCGTCCAACGCGCGCAGCGCCGCCCGTACCGCCGACCGCAGCGGCACCGGGGCGGCGAGCGCCAGCCGGACGGTGGCCGCGCCCCGGCGCAGCCTGGGCAGCCCGACCCGGTGCCGACGCAGCTGCGGCAACGTGCCGACGCTGCCGGACCAACCGAGCCCCGGGTACCGCCACCAGACGACGACCACGGTGGCAGCACGTACCGGCTGACCTGCTGCCGGGTGGTGGGGCAGGTCGCGTAGCCGGTCCACGGTGCCGGCGATCACCAACGCGCGCCGGATGCCGGGTAGCCGCAGTACCCGCAACCCCACCGCACGGCCGAGTCGTTCGGCCGGGCGGGGTGCCGGTAGTCCGGTGAGGCGCCAGGTGATCCGGCTGCCGGCCGGCGCGGAGGCGTCGGAGCCGGCGTCGCGCCTCACCTGATCGCCCCCTCCTCGGCTTCGTCGTCGACCGCACCACCCCGGGCGGGTACGGTGCCGGGCCGCGCCGCCGCTGACGGCGGTGTTTGACCGGCCCGGCCGGGCATCCGCTTGCGCAGTGACCAGACGGCCACCAGCGTCTGATAGAGAGAATAGGCGTTCGCCGCGACGAGTCGGTGCTTGACCGTCTCGTTGCCGTTGCCCGGCACCGGGTACCCGCCGGCCGGCCGATGCCGGCGGTAGAGCTCGCAGGTGCGCCGGAAATAGCGCCGCCGGTGGGACCTGGGGACCCGGTGCGGGTGCCCGAGTACCTGCAGGCAGTGCCAGATCATCCGACCAAAGATCAACGGGCGTACGCCGGCGGCCCGGCCCGGGTGGGCGTCAAGGTAGGTGAAGACCCGCTGCCACTGGTCGAAGACATCGAAGTGCCGGTCGCTGACCGTCCGGGTGATCGCGCCGTCGTCATGTTGCCGGTACGCGTAGCAGTCGCGATCCAGCACGGCGATCCGGTCCGTGGCGACCAGCAGCGGGATCACGAACGAGACATCTTCGTACCAGCCGGACTGGAAGGTGATCCCGGTGTCGATCAACCGGTCCCGCTTGATGACCTTGTTGCAGGCGATCCACAGCACGTCGAGCAGCCCTGGCTCGTCGGCGAAGCGGAAGACCTCCGGAAGTTGGCGGCCCGGGGCGATGCCGGTGACCGGATGTTCCTCAGCCCGGCCGTCGGGATAGACCCGGGAGTACCCGGTGATCAAGATGTCCGGGTCGGTTCGGTCGAGCCGGTCGGCGACCGCGTCCAGCGAGCCGTCCGGCAACCAGTCGTCGCTGTCCACACACCATACGTAGCGACCGCTGGCGTGGGCGATACCCGCGTTGCGGGCGGCGCCCAGCCCGCCGTTGCGGTCCAGGGTGACCACGGTGATCTCGGGGTGTCGCTGTGCGTAGCTGGCCAGAATGGCGCTGGACCCGTCATCGGAGGCGTCGTCCACCGCCACGATCTCCACGTCCGCCCGACGCTGCGCCAGGACCGAGTCGAGGCACGCTGCGAGGTACTTCTCGACCCGGAACACCGGGATGATCAAGCTCAGCAGTGCCATCGGTGCAGCGCGCCTTCCACGTACGTCGGTGCGTCGGTCCGGCGGCGGGGGTCAACCGTCGGTCCGACATCGTCCGTCGGGTAGGGGAAGGGGGCCCTGGCAAAAGGCTAACAGCTGGTGACCAGTTGGCGAACGTCCGGGACTTTCCCGCCCATGTCACCGATCGCCGCCCACGCGACGTCTGTGTCAGCAGGGGTCGGACACCGGCAGGTCCACACCGGGGAGGGTGCCCAGGCATGGGAGTGCAGTGTGTACGGCGCGGCTGAGATCATCCTGCCCGGGCATGTGGTGGGCAAGCCGCGACCCGCCGTCGACCAGGCGGTATCCGCGTCCACGGCCCTGGACGGGTCGAGGGCGGCGGACCGCGCCCCGTCCGGGGCGGTGGAGGAGGAGTTCGTCGCGTTCGCCTCGGCTGCCGCGCCACGGTTGCGCCGCACCGCCTACCTGATGTGCCGAGACTGGCATCTGGCCCAGGATTTCACCCAGACGGCACTGGCCAAGATGTACGCCGCGTGGCAGCGGGTGTCCCGGTTCGACAATCTGGAGGCGTACAGCCGCAAGGTGCTGCTACGGGTGGTGCTCGACCACCGCCGCCGGCTGAGCGCCCGGGAGCTGCCGATCGCCAGCCCTGGTGAGGACGGGGATCCGGCCCGGTCCGCCCGGCCCGATCTGCGGGTCACCATGATCGACGCGCTCGGCTGTCTGCCGCCCCGCGACCGGGCGATCGTGGTGCTGCGCTACTGGGAGGACCAGAGCGTCGAGACCGTCGCCGAGACGCTCGGCGTCTCGGTGTCGGTGGTCAAGACTCAGAGCCGGCGTTCCCTGGCTCGGCTGCGGGAACTGCTCGGCGACAGCCGCGCCGACCTGCTGGCCGAGGACCCCTGACCGGCCGCCGGCCAGTCGACGCCAGTCGACGTCAGCGATCGGTCGGTATCAGCGGGCGGCCAGGCGGCGCAGCCGTTGGCGGCCCTGGCGGGCCACCCGGACCCCGCGCCGCGCCGCGCGTCCGGCCTGGTAGCGGGCCATCCGGCTCCACCTTGCCGGTGTCGCGGCGGCGGTGACCAGCGGGTCCGAGACCACCAGACGCAGCCCGCGGCGGCCGGGTGCGACCCACACGGCACGGCCCCGGGCGGTCAGCGTCGCCCGGGTGCCGGGCGCACCCGGGGCCGGCGGGAGCACCAGTTCGGCGCCGTCGTCGCGGGCGACGACCCGCAGCGCGTATCGGCCGCGGGGCAGTGTGGCCAGCGGTACGTCGACCCGCCAACGGAGCCGGCCGCCGCTGCCGTCGGCCACGGTCAGCGGCAGTCGCAGCCGGGTGTCGCCGATCTCCAGCACCAGGTCGTCCCGCTGGTCGCCGGGCGCGCCGCCGGGGCCGGGCAGGCCGCACCACCCGGTCAACCGGACCACCTCGTCGCCGGCCGGGCCACTGCGGCGGACGCTGTGCACACCGACGGTCGGCGCGGGTACCCGCAGCAGGTCCCGGTACCGGTCCCAGCGCGGATGGTCGAGGTAGAGCTGCCCACCGCACAGCCGGACCGGGCCGGCGTGCCGGGGCTGGCGTACTCCGTCCGGGTCCTGCTCGTAGAGGGCCACCGCGCGTAGCCCGGCGTGCGGGTTCCGGCTGAACTCGGCGGCGACCGGCACCGGTACGTCGGCCAGCAGCGCCGCCATCCGGCGGGTGAAATCGGCCAGCTGCCCGTCGTCGAGGACGTCGGCGGCCCGCCCAGCGTAGTGCAGCTGCATGTACGCGACCCACCGTCGGACCGCTCCGGCCACCTCGGGCGCGACGTGGGAGCTGCCGGCGACCAGCCGTTCGATGATGGTCAGATGCTGCATGATCTTCGCCGGCCGGAACCGGCCTTCCATGATCGACGAGCCGTTGCCGCGCTGCCGGTAGAGGTAGACCAGTCGCGGGCTGAGCGCGGTCAGCGGGGAGCGGACCAGCAGCGGGACGGTGAACAGGACATCCTCGAACGCGCTGCCCTCGGTGAACTCGGCCCCGACCTGGTCGACCAGGTCGCGGGCGAACACCTTGTTGCAGGCCGACGGGTTGCCGATCAGCAGCGGTGCCTCGGCGACGGACCCGATGGTGCGGGCCGGGCCGACGATCTCCGCCCGCCAGGGCGGGCTGGGCCGGGGTGGGAAGCCGTGCATGTCGCCAACCGCCACCTGCGCTCCGTCCCGCTCGGCGATGTCGATCAGGTGGTCCAGCCCGCCGTCGGGGTAGAGGTCGTCGGAGTCGAGGAAACCCAGGTAGTTGCCGGTGGCCAGGCGTACCCCATGGTTGCGGGCGGCACCGAGACCGGCGTTGTCCTGCCGGACGTAGCGGACCCCCGGCGCCCGCCGGGCGTAGTCGCGGGCGATCTCGCTCGACGAGTCGGTGGAGCCGTCGTCGATGACGACGACCTCGATCTCGGGCCGCCGCGGCTGACGGTCGATCGACGCCAGAGCCGCGCCGAGCCAGGCCTCGGTGTTGTAGACGGGTACGACGACGCTCGCCCTTGGGGCAGCCACGATCACCTCTCGGCGGGTTGTCCGGCGGTGCCGCGCCGCTCCCGGCGGCGGGCCGGGTACGCGGTGGCGGCGGCGGTCAATCTACCGCGCCCGGGTGGCCGGTGCCCCTCGGCACGGCTCGCCGGCCGCCGGGTGCATGATGGCGGACGTGCTGGGGAAACTGCAGACCGAACCGGTCCGGAGCCGACTCGACCTGGTGGCCGCGCCGGTGGCCGCCGCCGTCGAGCAGTGGTCGGCCGAGGTGCCGGTCGACGTGGATGACGTGGCGGTGGCGCCGATCGATCCCGAGCTCGCCGATACGGCGGCCTTCTGCGCCGCGTACGGGGTCGCGCTCGACGAGTCGGCCAACTGCGTGGTGATCGCCGGCAAGCGGGGCGGTGTCGTCCGGTACGCCGCCTGCATGGTGCTGGCCACCACCCGGGCGGACGTCAACGGGACGGTCCGCCGGCTGCTCGACGCCCGTAAGGCGAGCTTCGCTCCGATGGCCGACGCGGTGCAGACGACCGGGATGGAGTACGGCGGGATCACCCCGATCGGGCTGCCGCCGGAGTGGCCCATCCTGGTCGACGCGCGGGTGGTGGCGGTGCCGCACGTGGTGATCGGTTCCGGGGTGCGGGGCAGCAAGATCGTGCTTCCCGGTCCGGCGCTGGGGGTACTGCCCAACGCACGGGTCGTCGACGGGCTCGCGCTTCCAGCCGGCACCTGACCGGGCTCGCGCTTCCAGCCGGCACCTGACCGGGCTCGCGCTTCCAGCCGGCACCTGGCGGGGCTCCGCCGGGGTGAGACTTCGGCGTCGGTGACGGTACGGTGATCGGCGGGCGTCGGGTCAGCGTGGACACCGGAGAATCAGTCGGCGGCATCTCGGTGACTGAACGGTCGTTCAATTCGGCTCGACACACGGTTAGGCTGGCCAGGTGACGGTAGATCAGCAGGCGGCAACGACGGACGGGGCGGACCCGGGCGCGCCACGGCGACGCTCACGTCGCGACGAGATTCTCCAGATCGCGGTCGGGCTCTTCGCGGCCCGCGGCTACCACGGCGTGTCGATGGACGACATCGGTGCCGCCGCCGGGGTCACCGGCCCCGCTCTCTACCACCACTTCGCCGGCAAGGAGGCGATGCTCGCCGCCGCGCTCATCCCGGTCAGCGAGGAGTTGCTCGACGGCGGCCGCGCCCGGGTCGCGGCGCGGCCCGGCGACGCCACCGCCGCGCTCGCCTCGCTGATCGAGTTCCACGTCGAGTTCGCCCTGGCCAACCCGGCGGTCATCGCCCTGCACCTGCACGAACTCGACCGGCTGCCGGAGGAGCCGCGTCGGCGGATCCGGCGGCTGCAGCGGCTCTACGTCGAGGAGTGGGTGGCGGTGCTCACCGCGCTGCGCCACGATCTCGACGCGGCCGAGGCCCGGGTGCTGGCGCACGCCGCGTTCGGCCTGATGAACTCCACCCCCTTCCTCGGCGGCGAGGTCGACCGGGAACGGCGGGCCACCCTGCTGCGGGCCGCCACCCTCGCCGCCCTGCACGGCTGAGCAGCACCCCGGGCCCATCCCCGCGCCCGGCAGCGGGCGCCGCACCCCGCGAGGAGAGGCATGATCGAGTCGTTGCTGGTGGCCAACCGGGGCGAGATCGCCCGGCGGATCATCCGAACCGCCCGACGGTTGGGGGTCCGGACCGTCGCCGTGCACTCCGAGGCCGACGCCGGTATGCCCTTCGTCGCCGAGGCCGACCAGGCGATCTGTGTGGGTCCGGCCAACCCGGCGCAGAGCTACCGCGACACCGGGGCGATCCTGGCCGCCGCCAAGAGCAGCGGCGCCCAGGCGGTCCACCCCGGCTACGGGTTCCTGTCGGAGAACGCCGAGTTCGCTCGCGCGGTCGAGTCCGCCGGGCTGATCTGGGTCGGCCCGGGCGGCGACGCGATCGAGGCGATGGGCGACAAGATTAACGCACGGAACCTGATGTCCGCCGCTGGCGTACCAGTCGCCGCGGGCAGCACCGAGCCCGCCGAAACCGTCGACGCCGCACTCGCCGCCGCCGCCACCATCGGCTACCCGGTGATGGTCAAGGCCGCCGCCGGCGGCGGCGGGATGGGCATGGGCGTCGCGGCCGACGCCGCCGCGCTGCGGACCGAGTACGACAAGGTCCGGGCGTTCGCCGCCCGCATGTTCGGCGACGGGTCCGTGCTGATCGAGCGCTACTTCCCCCGGGTACGCCACGTGGAGGTGCAGATTCTCGGCTGGCGGGCGCCGGACGGCACCGACGGGGTCGTCGCCCTCGGCGAGCGGGAGTGCTCGGTGCAGCGGCGCAACCAGAAACTCGCCGAGGAGTCGCCGTCGCCGGCGGTGACCGACGAGATCCGGGCCGGACTACTTGCCGCCGCCGTCCGGGCCGGGGAAGCGGTCGGCTACCGCAACGCCGGCACGGTGGAATGCCTGCTCGACCCGACCACCGGCGAGTTCTTCTTCCTGGAGATGAACACCCGGCTGCAGGTCGAGCACCCGGTCACCGAGCTGGTTTACGGCGTGGACCTGGTCGAGGAGCAGTTGCGGGTGGCCGCCGGTCTGGAACCGACGTTCGACCCGGACGCCCTCGCGCCGCGCGGGCACGCGATCGAGCTGCGGATCAACGCCGAGGACCCGAAACGCTTCCTGCCCGGACCGGGCGCGGTCACCGCCTGGTCGGAGCCGACCGGCGACGGGGTCCGGGTCGATTCCGGGTACGCCGCCGGCACCACCGTGACGCCGTTCTACGACTCGCTGATGGCCAAATTGATCGTCTCCGGCGCCGACCGGGCCGAGGCGATCACCCGGGCCCGTGCCGCAGTCGCCGGCTTCGAGGTGGCCGGACCGAAGTGCAACCTGCCGTTCTTCGCCGAGCTGCTGGAACACCCGGAGTTCGTCTCCGGCGACTACGACACCGGCATCGTCGGCCGGATGCGGGCGCGGTGACCTTCACCGGATCCCATTGAGTGGACGGCGCTGGCGCGGGATGCTGGACGGATGGTAGCGACGCCCCTTCCCGAGTCCGTGTCGATCCGCGAGGTCGGGCCGCGTGACGGTCTGCAGAACGAGCAGCCGATCCCGACCGAGGGCAAGGTCCGCCTGCTGGACGCGCTGTCCGGCACCGGCGTACGCCGGATCGAGGCGGTCTCGTTCGTCCATCCGAAGGCGATCCCGCAGATGGCCGACGCCGACGAGGTGTGGCGGCGGACCCGGCGGGTGCCCGGGGTGCGCTACTCGGCGTTGGTGCCGAACCTGCGAGGTGCCCGGCGGGCGATCGACGCCGGCTTCTCCGAGATCGAAGTGGTGGTGTCGGCCAGCGACACGCACAACCGGCGCAACGTCAACCGGTCCACCGCCGAGTCGTTGGACGACATCGCCGAGCTGATTCCGCTGCTGCACGCCGCCGGGGCGCACGTCGAGGTGATCGTGGCGACCAGCTTCGGCTGCCCGTACGAAGGGGACGTCTACCCGCACCGGGTCGCCGGGATCGTCGACCGGGTGGTGGCCGACGGCGCGGACCGGGTTGCGTTCGGAGACACCACCGGGATGGCCACCCCGCGCCGGGTCCGCGAGCTGGTCACGGCGGTGCGCGACCGGCAGGCCGCCGTGCCGGTGCTGCTGCATTTCCACGACACCCGGGGTACGGCGTTGGCGAACCTGCTGGCCGCGCTGGAGCTGGGGGTCACCGAGTTCGACGCCAGCGTCGGTGGCCTGGGCGGCTGCCCGTACGCGCCCGGGGCCAGCGGAAACGTGGCCACCGAGGAGGTGGTGCACATGCTGCACGACATGGACGTCGAGACCGGGATCGACCTGGATGCCCTGCTGGCCGCCGCCGAACTGGCCGAGGAACTGGTCGGCCGGCAACTTCCCTCCGGGGTGCTGCGCGCCGGCCCCCGTACCCGGCTCACCCCGACCAGCTGACCCGCTGGCGGGGGGTCGCGAGGGTGACCGCCGTACGGTAGCCTAACGATCGTTTAGTACGGGCTGGTGCGAGGGGGCGGCGTGACGCTGGACGGTGAGGCGCTGGATCGGCTCGACAAGCGGATTCGGGCCGGCGGTGCGGAGAAGTACCATGCGGCCAACGCCGCCCGGGGCAAGATGTTCGCCCGGGAACGGGTCGACCGGCTGGTCGACGCGGGCTCCTTTGTGGAGGACGGCCGGTACGCCAACGCCCTCGCCGACGGGCTGCCCGCCGACGGCGTGATCACCGGTACCGCCACCATCGACGGTCGACAGGTCTGCCTGATGGCCAACGACTCCACGGTCAAGGCCGGCTCGTGGGGTGCCCGTACCGTCGAGAAGATCATCCGGATCATCGAGCGGGCGTACGAAACCGGCCTACCGATGGTCTATCTGGTCGACTCCGCCGGGGCCCGGATCACCGACCAGGTCGACCTGTTCCCCGGCCGGCGCGGTGCCGGCAAGATCTTCTGGAACCAGGTCCGAGCCTCCGGTGCGATCCCGCAGGTCTGCGCCCTGTTCGGGCCGTCGGCCGCCGGCGGCGCCTACATTCCGGCGTTCTGTGACGTGGTGGCTATGGTCGAGGGCAACGCCAGTATGTACCTCGGCTCGGACCGGATGGTCGAGATGGTCACCGGCGAGAAGACCACCCTGGAGGCGATGGGCGGTGCCCGGGTGCACTGCGCCGAGTCCGGCGTCGGGCACTTCCTCTGCAAGACCGAGGACGACGCGCTCGACGTGGTCCGCCGCTATCTGTCCTACCTGCCGGACAACTGGCGGCAGCCGCCACCGGTGGCGGCTGCCGGCGACCCGCCGGCCGGGGTCGACCTGGCCGCGCTGGTACCGGCGAGCGAACGGCAGGCGTTCGACATGCGCCGGTTCGTCAAGGGGCTGCTCGACGAGGGTAGCTTCCTGGAGATCCAGGCGCTGTGGGCCCGCGAGCTGACCGTCGGCTTCGGCCGGCTGGCCGGCCAGGTGGTCGGCGTGGTCGCCAACAACTCGATGTTCAAGGGTGGGGTGCTGTTCGTCGACTCCGCCGACAAGGCGACCAGGTTCGTGCAGCTGTGCGACGCGTTCAACGTACCGCTGCTGTTCCTGGCCGACGTGCCCGGCTTCATGGTTGGCAGCGCGGTGGAGAAGCAGGGCATCATCCGGCACGGCGCGAAGATGATCAGCGCGATCTCGGAGGCCACCGTACCCAAGATCTGCGTCGTGGTCCGCAAGGCGTACGGTGCCGGGCTGTACGCGATGGCCGGACCCGGATTCGAGCCGGACGCCACGCTGGCCCTGCCCACCGCGAAGATCGCGGTGATGGGTGCGGAGGCCGCGGTCAATGCGGTCTACGCCAACAAGATCGCGGCGATCGACGACCCCGACGAGCGGGCCGGCTTCGTCGCCGCCCGCCGTGCCGAGTACGAGCGCGACATCGATCTCACCCGGCTCGCCAGCGAACTCGTCGTCGACGACATCGTCCGACCCGAACAGTTGCGTGCCGAACTGGTCCGGCGGTACGCG
This sequence comes from Micromonospora sp. LOL_021, assembly GCF_048060215.1. Taxonomy (NCBI): domain Bacteria; kingdom Bacillati; phylum Actinomycetota; class Actinomycetes; order Micromonosporales; family Micromonosporaceae; genus Micromonospora; species Micromonospora sp. LOL_021. The sequence continues at coordinate 174,867 of NZ_JBHMIN010000004.1, forward strand.
GCGGCCGCCGGCCGGGACCGGCACTTCTCCCACCGCCGGCACGGCGTCACCCCGGTCTAGCGGCTCCTCCAGGAAGGATCTGGACATGGACTTCAGGCTGACCGACGAGCAGGAAGCGCTGCGGGAGAGCGTCCGTGAGTTCGCCCGCGAGGCGATCGCGCCGGTGATCGGTGACTACTACCAGCGGCACGCCTTTCCGTACGACATCGTCCGTCAGATGGGCAAGATGGGGCTGTTCGGGCTGCCGTTCCCGGAGGAGTACGGCGGGATGGGCGGCGACTACTTCGCCCTCTGTCTGGTGCTGGAGGAGCTGGCCCGGGTCGATTCCAGTGTGGCCATCACGCTGGAGGCGGCGGTGTCGCTCGGCGCGATGCCGATCTACCGGTTCGGCACCCCAGAGCAGCGCGAGCGATGGCTGCCGGAGCTGGTCAGCGGGGCGGCGTTGGCCGGTTTCGGGTTGACCGAGCCGGGGTTCGGCTCCGATGCCGGGGGGACCGCCACCCGGGCGGTGCGCGACGGCGACCATTGGGTGATCAACGGTTCGAAGGCGTTCATCACCAACTCGGGTACCGACATCACCTCGCTGGTGACGGTCACCGCGGTGACCGGGACCAGACCGGACGGGTCGAAGGAACTGTCCACCATCATCGTCCCGGCCGGGACGCCGGGGTTCACCGTCGCGCCCGGCTACTCGAAGGTCGGCTGGTGTGCCTCGGACACCCACGAGTTGACGTTCGACGATTGTCGGGTTCCGGCCGATAATCTGCTGGGTGAGCGGGGTCGGGGGTTCGCGCAATTCCTCCAGATTCTGGACGAGGGGCGGATCGCGATCGCCGCCCTCGCGGTCGGCCTCGCGCAGGGGTGTGTCGACGAGTCCGTCCGGTACGCGGGTCAGCGCCGCGCATTCGGCCAGCTCATCGGCGGGTATCAGGCGATTCAATTCAAGATCGCGGACATGGAGGTACGGGCGCACACCGCCCGGCTGGCCTACTACGACGCGGCCGCCCGGATGCTCGCCGGTGACCAGTTCAAACGTCAGGCCGCGGTGGCGAAGTTGCACGCCAGCGAGTGTGCTGTGCAGAACGCCCGGGAGGCGACCCAGATTCACGGTGGTTACGGCTTCATGAACGAGTTCCCGGTCGCGCGATTCTGGCGCGACGCGAAGATTCTCGAGATCGGCGAGGGCACCTCGGAGATCCAGCGGATGATCATCGCTCGTGATCTTGGGCTGGCCGACGCTTGATGAGCTTGTAAGGGTGCCCCGGAGGGCACCGCACCTCACCGGTTGTGTCGGAAATCCGTTCCTTTCGGGTCGTCAGCCGGACGGAAAGCTGACCCGGGCACCCTGCAATGCGTACCCTCTCCTGCCATGAGTCCGGATCATGCTCCTGACCAGAGCAGGGTCGGGTTCGACGAACTACTCCGCAGCCGTCGGCTGGCCGTCGGCCTGACCCAGGCGGAGCTCGCCGCGGTGGCCGGGGTCGGCGTGCGTACCGTCCGGGACCTGGAGCGGGCCCGTACGGTCCGGCCGCAGCGGACCACGGTCGATCTGCTCGTCGCCGCGCTCGGCCTGACCGGCGAGGACCGGACGGAGTTTCATGCGGCGGCGCGGGGCCGCCCGGCCGAGCCGCGTGCGACGATTCCGCGCCAGCTGACTCCGGCACTCGCCACCGCAGCGTTATCGGCCGGGTCGCGCAGCGAGGCTGCCGGCGACATCGAAACATTGGTCGGGCCCGGCCGTAGCCGGGGTGTCCCACTGCCCGGCGAACTGATCGGCCGCGACTGTGACGTGGCCGACCTGGCCGGCCTGCTGACTGCGGGACCCGGTGCCGGGGCAGGGCTGGTCAGCCTGGTCGGACTGGCCGGAGTCGGCAAGACCAGCCTGGCGCTCGCGGTCGCCGCCGAGGTGACCGACCGGTATCCGGGCGGCACCGGTGGCATCGTCGTCACCGAAGGTTCCACCGTCAGTGACGTACTGACCGCCTCCGCCACCGTCTTCGGCGTCGGGCGGGTCAACGATCTGGCGGCCCGGCTCGCCGACGGCCCGGCACTGCTGCTGGTCGACGCGGTGGAACGGGCGCCGGTGGCGATAGCCGACGCGCTGCACTGGCTGACCCGTACCGCGCCGTCGCTGCAGGTAGTGGCGACCGGCCGGCACCCGGTCGGGCTCCCCGGTGAACGGGTCTGGCCGGTCACGCCGCTTGAGGTGCCGCCGGCCGACACCGAGACCGACCTGGCCACGGTCGCCGGCTACCCGGCGGCGCGGCTCTTCCTGGCCCGGCTGCGGCAGGTACGCCGGGAACCGGTGCACCCCGGCGAAGTCGGCGCGCTGGTCGGGCTGGTCCGGCGGCTCGGCGGGCTGCCGCTGGCCATCGAGCTGGCCGCCGCCCGGGGGCGGGCGCTCGACCTGAACGAGATCTTCAACCGGTACGGCGACCGGCTGCTCGATCTGGCGGTGCCACCACCCAGCAGGGAAGCCGTGGCGGTAACCCTGCGCGACGCGGTCGCGGCCAGCTACGCGCTGCTCACCCCCGCCGAGCGGCGCGGCGTACGTCGGCTCTCGGCGTTCCGCAACCGGTGGTCGGTCGAGCTGGCCGAGGGGATGCTCGCCGAGGATCCGATCCAGCCGGATGTCGGCCAACTCGACATCGGCCAACCCGACATCGGCCAGTCGGATCACGACGGTCGGGTCGACCCGGTGCCGTTCCTCGACCGGCTCATGTCGTTGGGGCTGCTCGGTGCCCGGGGCGCGGGTCCGTACCGGTTCCGGCTGATCGACGTGGTGCGGGATCTGGCCACCGAGCGGGCCGCCGCACACGGCGAACTTTCGGCGATCCGGCGTCGGCACGCCGTGCTGTTCGCGCGGCTCGCCGAACGGGCGGCGGTCGACCTGGCCGGGCCGAAGCTGGTCACCGTCGTCAGTCGGCTCGACGAGGTGGCCAGTGACCTGTGGGCCGCGCTCGCCCACTCGGCCAACGACGACCCGCACACCGCACTGCGCCTGGCCGCCGCCCTGCCCCGATGGTGGCGGTTCCGGGGACGCGACGTGGCCGGACGGCGCTGGCTGCGCCGGCTGCTCGACGACCCGCGGTCGGCCGACGCGGACCCGGCGATCCGGGCCTGGGCGCAGATCGGCGTGGCTCAGCTCGCGCTGGAGCACGACGCCGGTCCGCAGGAACTTCCGGCGGTCCGGTCGGCGCTGGCCAGCTTCATCGAGCTCGGGGAGACGTCGGGTGAGCTGGCCGCGCGTACGGTGCTCAGTTCTGCCTGCCTGGCCGCCGGTCGGTTCGACGAGGCGCGGGCGCACTCCGAGGCGGTGCTCGCTCTGGCTGGCCGGATCGGCCGGATCCGGGAGATGACGCTCGCCCAGCACGCGTTGGCCCGGCACGAGATCCGTTCGGGTGACCTGCGGGCCGCCCGGCGCCGGCTGGCGGCGGTCGACCGGCTCGCGGCCAGGTCCGGCGAGGACCGGTTGCGGCTGCTGGCCCGGGCCAACCTGGCTGAGGTGGCCAGGCTGGAGGGCCGGTACGCGCGGGCGGCCGACCTGGGACGCCGGGTGCTGGCGGCGTTGACCGCCGTCGGTGATCCGAGTCACCGGCGGCAGGTGTTGGGCATCGTCGGGCTGGCGCTGGCCCAGGACGGCCGCCTCGCGGAAGCGGCCGACGCCCTGACCGAGCTCCGTGGCCAGGTGATGCCGGTGGAGATGGTGGACCGGCCGGTCCACCACGCCGACCACGCCGGGCCGGGCGACGATCCCCGGTGCGCGTTGATCGAGGCGACCCTTGCGGCGCGGCGCGGGGAACGGGAGCTGGCGATGGAGTGGTACGCCGTGGCGGCCCGTTCGCTGGGCAACGGCCCGGAGCCGCGGGACGCGGTGGAGGCGATGGTGGGGCTGGTGGTGCACGCCGAGACGGCGGTGTCGCGGGCGGCGGCCCAGGACCGGTTGGCGGCGGCCTGCCGCAGCGCCGGGATCACGCTGCTGCCCCGGGAACGAGAAGCGGTGGGTCAGGGCTGAATCAGGTCAGGACGCTGAATCAGGTCGGGGCTGAATCAGGTCAGGACGCGGACGTCCGGCGGGGCCATCACTGGCCACCCGCCGGACGTCGACACGCCCCCCGGGTTGGCGCGGAATCGCCCCCCGGCCTGGACCATCGTCCTGGCCTTCGCGCCGCACCCCCCGTTACGCTCCCGGTCGCCAGTACGCTATCCGGCCCATCCGAGCTGTTTGCGGCTTTCAGAGCCTTATGTCGTTGATCGAGGGTGCTTTCTGCCGGTCCTTCTGCCGGTGCCGGCGTCGGTCAACGGGCCGGCGCGGTCGCTTCGTCACTGCCGGCGGTTGCCTGCGGATGCACCGCGTCACGAAGGCGCCGGAGGGTGTCGAGTAGCGTCGTCAACTCCGTAGGCGCGAACTGACCGGTGAACCACTGGTCGATCAGCTGCAGGTGACCGGGGAGGGTGTCGTCGAGGCGTTGCTGACCGGCCCGGGTGAGCACCGCGTACGAGCTGCGCCGGTCGGACGGGCAGGCGCGCCGGCAGACCAGCCCGTCGCGCACCATCCGGTCGACCACCCGGGTCGCGCCACTGGTGGACAGCGCCGCCTGCGCGGCCAGGTCGGTCATCCGCAGTTGGTGACCTGCGGAACGACGTAGCCGCATCAGCACCTCGAACTCGACCGTCGACAGGCCGTGCTCCTCGAACTGCGCCGCGAAGCGGGCCGCGAGCCCGGTGTGGACTTCGAAGAGGAGGCCGATCGCGGTGATCCGGGGATCGTCGGCGAGGTTCTCGGTCACCAGGTCATCGTAGCAGTACTTGACATGAGGAATATTGCCTAGTCTATTGTTGCTGTCGCACATGTTCCCCGTTCAACCGGATGTCCCGCGAGAGGCAGCAGCCATGAGCACCGACCAGACCACCCGCGAGTGGAACGGCATCACCATCCCCACCGCCGGCACCTACGAACTCGACCAGGCCCACCGGCGGGTCGGGTTCGTCGCCCGCCACATGATGGTCAGCAAGGTCCGAGGTGAGTTCACCGACGCCACCGCCACCATCACCGTCGCCGAGGACCCGCTGCAGTCGTCGGTCACCGCGGTGCTGCAGGCGGCCAGCATCAACACCGGGCAGGCCGACCGGGACGCCCACCTGCGCGGCGGCGACTTCCTCGACGTCGAGAAGTTTGCCACCATCGAGTTCCGCAGCACCGAAATCGTCTCGCACAGCGGCAACGAGTTCGTGCTCGCCGGTGACCTGACGGTCAAGGACGTGACCCGGCCGGTGGAGCTCGCCGTCGAGTTCGAGGGCGCCGGCCGCAGCCCGTTCGGCCAGGACATCTTCGGCTTCACCGCCAGCACCGAGATCGACCGTGAGGAGTTCGGCCTGACCTGGAACGTCGCCCTGGAGACCGGCGGCGTGCTGGTCGGCAAGAAGATCAAGATCGAGATCGAGGGCGAGGCCATCCGTCAGGGGTGAATCCTGGCGCCCGTACCCGGCGTGACACAGCGGCACCCCGGCCACCTCCTCGGTGACCGGGGTGCCGCTGTCTGTAGTAACCCCAGTAGAAGACGCCCGTCGGATGTGAAAAGGTGAAACCGAGCGCTTCGGTCCGCTCACTTTGGGGCGATCAACGCCTGTCCCGGCTGGGGGAGCCGACGACAGCTGCGGTCGAGCAGGGTTGCACCACCACACAGTCGGAACAGTTCTGCCGCGCCGCTCGGCCAGCGAGCGTGGCGGCAGTCGTTCGGGGCGCGCCGGGGAGGGCATTATGGGCAGGGATGTCGGTTCACGCGCGTCGTTCAGTCGGGAGGATCGCGTTCGTTACCGGCAAAAGGTCCGGCGCTGCCTCGACGTCTTCGCGCTGATGCTCGACGACTTCAAGTTCGACGCCGACCGGCCGACCACCGGGCTGGAGATCGAGCTGAACCTGGTGGATCCGTACGCGGAGCCGGCGATGCGCAACGCGGAGATCCTGGCCAACCTCGCGGACCCCACCTTCCAGACCGAACTGGGGCAGTTCAACCTGGAGCTCAACGCGCGCCCTCGGCTGATCGAGGCCGACGGATTCGCCGACTACGAAGCCGACCTGCAGGCCAGCCTGGCTCGCGCCGGCGACCGGGCGGCGAAGGCCGAGGCGGCCATCATCCTGATCGGCATCCTGCCCACCCTCACCCCACAGCACCTGGTGCTGAACAACATCTCCACCAACGGGCGCTACCGGGTGCTCAACGAGCAGATCGTCGCCGCCCGCGGGGAGGACATCCGGCTGGACATCCGGGGTGTGGAGCGGCTGCAGGCGTACACCGACTCGATCGCCCCGGAGGCCGGCTGCACCAGTGTTCAGTTCCACCTGCAGGTCTCCCCGGACAACTTCGCGAACTACTGGAACGCGTCCCAGGCCATCGCGGCGGTCCAGGTGGCGCTCGGGGCCAATGCGCCGTACTTCTACAGCAAACAGCTCTGGGCGGAGACCCGCATCGTGCTGTTCGAGCAGGCCACCGACACCCGGCCGGACGAGCTGAAGGCGCAGGGCGTACGGCCTCGGGTGTGGTTCGGTGAACGGTGGATCACCTCGATCTTCGACCTGTTCGAGGAGAATGTCCGGTACTTCCCGCCGTTGCTGCCGATCTGCGCCGACGAGGATCCGGTCGAGGTGCTGCAGGCCGGCGGCGTTCCCGAGCTCAGCGAGCTACGGCTGCACAACGGCACCGTCTACCGGTGGAACCGGCCGGTGTACGACATCATGCACGGTCGACCGCACCTGCGGGTGGAGAACCGGGTGCTGCCCGCCGGGCCGACCGTCGTCGACATGCTCGCCAACGCCGCCTTCTACTTCGGCCTGGCCAGGGAGCTTGCCGAGGCGGACCGCCCGGTGTGGAGCCAGCTGAGCTTCGGCGCGGCCGAGGAGAACTTCCACCAGGCGGCGCGGCGCGGGATCGCCGCACAGATGCACTGGCCGCAGCTCGGCGAGATTCCGGTCACCGATCTGGTGTTGGACGTCCTGCTCCCCAAGGCGTACGCCGGTCTGGACCGGTTCGGGGTCTCGCCACAGCAGCGCGACCGGCTGCTCGGCATCATCGAACAACGCTGTCGGTTGAGACGCAACGGCGCGGTCTGGCAGACCGAGTCGGTCTGGCGGGCCGAGCGGGAGCAGGGCCTGGCCCGACCCGACGCGCTGCACCAGATGCTGCAGCGCTACGCCGAACTGCAACGCAGCAACGAACCGGTGCACACCTGGCCGGTCGACTGAGTCGCGTTGTTCAGCTGCCGTCGGGGGTGGTCGGCGCGGGCCGGCCCCCGCCGGTGACCGAAGCCGTGCCCCGGGCCGGCGGGTCGGCCACCTGGCCACTGGTCGGCTGCTCCGGCACCGGTGCGTCGCGGCCTTCAGCGGAGCCGGTGGCGTCGTCCCGGCCGTCGGCGGACCCGCCGGTAGCCGGGGCATCGGCGGCCGAAGCACCGTCGCGGTCGGTGCCGCTGGCGGGCTGCCGGCGGGACATCTCCAGCCGCTGCGCGATCGCGGTGACCAGCACCGACCCGGCCAGGCCGGCGATCACCGCGTACGGGGCGAGCAGATGCGCCGAGAGTTGCTCCGCCCGCGGCCCCACCAGCCGGGGGGCGGCCAGGAAGTACGCGGCGGCGATCAGCACCGGGCCGACGCCGCCGGAGATCGCGGCGCCCACCCGGCGCCGGGCGTCGCGGGCGGCCGGCCAGGCGGAGACCGCACCGATGATGAACGCCGAACCCAGCGACAGCGCCGCCCCGGGCAGGTAGATGTTGCGGAACCAGTACTGTTCGCTGTCCGCGGTGATCTGCCAGACGCCGAGTTGGGCGCTGGTCAGCCCGGTGCCGGAGACCACCGAGTCGATCACGGCGACCACCGCCAGCAGCCAGAGCCAGCCGACAGTGGCGATGGCGTTCGCCGCCGCCGCCCGGGAGGCGACCGCCCAGATCGCCATCAGCAGTCCGACGACCGCGCCCACCATCGCGTACCCGGCGGCGATGGTCTGTGGGGAGAAGGTGTCGGCCCGGGTCGCACTGCGCGCGGGTACGGCGATCAGGGCGACCGTGAGCATCCCGCCGATCGCGGCCGCTGCGGCGAGGGCGAGTCGCCACAGGCTTGCGGTCAGCAGGCTGTCCGGCGTTCGATCCGGATCGGCGCCGGCCGACAGTTCCGAATTGGGAGGTGACGGCGCGAGCCGGTCCGCGACGACGGCACCGATCACCACTGAGGTCGCCGTGATCCACGTCGCCCAGGCGAGGCTGGCGACCCAGGAAGCCTCTCCTCCGCCGTCGACTGACGGTAACCAGGCAACTATGCCGAGGCCGTAGCCCAGACCGAGCTGCGCGGCACCTGCGCCCGCAGCGATGCCGGTCGCCGTCGCGACCGATCTTCCCCAGCCTCGTACGGCCATGCCGGGCACTGTAGCGGTAGTGGCGAACTCCGGCGACTCGTGGGCGTGGGGCGCGCTGTCCGGCGGCCGGGTCGATATCTTGAGCCCTACCGAAAGTCACGCCCGGTGGTACGGAGAGGACGAGTCATGGCCGACAGACCGAGGGATCCTGCGCAGGACGGCTCGGCGGGGCGTGACGCCGGGGACTACACCAGCCAGCTGCCCCGGCCGGTCGACCCCTGGGCGACCAGGGCCGGTGGGCCAGGTGACCAGGCCGGCGAGCCGACCGGTGGGTCCGACCAGCCGGCGGGTTCCGCCGCCGGTGGTGCCCGCGAGCCGGCGTGGTCCGGCCGGGCCGGAGTCCCGGTGCGCCCGGCGACGGGTGGCGGCGGCACCGGCGACTGGCCGGGACCGGGCGGTTCGGAAGGCGGCGGCCGGCCGTGGTGGCTGCCGATCCTGATCGGTGTCCTGGCGCTGCTGCTGGTCGCGTTGGTCGGCCTGGTGATCTGGTGGGCCAGCACGCTGGACGACTCCACGGATCCGGGCGGGCCGACGCCGACGGCGGCGCCGACCGCGACGGTGCCGACCGCGCAGCCGGAGACGGAGCAGCCCGAGCCGACCGAGGAGCAGCCGGAGCCGACCGAGGAGCAGACCACCGAGGCGCCGGTCGTGGTCGTACCGACGCTGACCGGGCTGCCGCTGGCGGACGCCCGTGCCGAGCTCGACGAGCGCGACCTGGTCTACCGGCTGGAACAGCGCGGCTCGGACCAGCCTGCCGGCACGGTGCTCGAGACCGATCCGCCGGCCGGGACGGAGGTGCCGCCCGGCACCGAGATCCTGTTGGTGATCGCCGCGACCAACACCGAGCCGACGGGTCCGGCTGAACCGACCGGGGCGGCCGAGCCGACCGGGGACCCGGGCGACGGAGACGAGGACTGAGTCGCGGTCAGCTGGCCCGCGCCGACATCACCGTCGAAGCCGGCCGCCGGGCGGCTGCCCGACCCGGCCGGTCGGCCACCACCCGGAGCTGGCGTAGGCCGTCGATCTGGACGAAGATGGAGCGTCGGTCGACGGCATCGCCGCTGGCGTTGAGTTCGTAGCCGTCCAGCCAGACCCAACCGTGGTAGGTCGGCCAGTCGTGGACCCGGATCACCCGGAAGAGGAGCGGCTCGAGGAACTGCACGCTTGCCGCACGGGTCACGTGGAGGACGTCTCCTGAGCGGGGTAGTAGCACCGCTACTCCTGTTCCGAGCTGCCGTTGTCCGATTGCTGCCAGGCATGCGGATCCGCACCGGGCACTGTCGGATGTTCCACCGGTTGCCGGTGGTCAGACGGGCACGGCGTTGCCGGTGTCCGGGCAGCAGGCACCGTCGCGGTACGGCGCAACCGCGGCGGATACGATCTTGTATGAACGCTGAGTGACCTGTGGCCTACGCAAAGAGTGCACCACCGTCGCCCTCGATGCAAGTTGCAAAGTGGTTTTGGCGTTATGCGAAAATCACTCGGTCGATTGCTGCTTGAAGTCCTACATGTACGGGCGGCAGACTGAACAGGCTTTCTTTCCGCGTCGGCTTTCCTCCCCGTCCACGCACGACCGCTCGCGACGTGACCCCGTCGCCCCTCAACCGCGTGCGCGGGGCCGGCCGACTGCCCCTGCACCCCTGACCGGAGGTGACCGGTGACCGAGCGTCGAAGCCCAACCGTCCGTCGCCGCCGTCTCGGCGCCGAACTGCGCCGGCGGCGGGAAGCCGCGAAAGTCACGATCGATGCGGTGGCCGAACGACTGGAGTGCTCCGCCTCCAAGGTTTCCCGGATCGAGACGGGACACACCACCGCGACTCCGCGGGACGTTCGCGACATGCTGGGGATCTACGGCGTGACCGGTGTCGAGGCCGAGGAGCTGGTGCAGATCGCCCGGGAGGCTCGGCAGAAGGGCTGGTGGCATCCGTACTCCACGGTGCTCACCGGCGCGTACGTCGGCTTCGAGGCGGCGGCCCGGTCGGTCCGGGCGTACGAGCAGCAGGTGGTTCCCGGTCTGCTGCAGACCTCCGATTACGCCCAGGCGATGATCCGCTCGGCCCGGCCCGACATCACCGACGAAGAAGTTGCCCACCGCGTCCATGTCCGACTGAAGCGTCAGTCGTTACTGACTCAGGAAGATCAGATCGATGTATGGGCGGTGCTCGATGAGGCGGTTTTGAGTCGGCCGGTCGGCGGCGACGCGGTGATGCGCGCCCAACTGCACCGCCTTGTCGAGGCGGCGGATCTGCCGAACGTGACCCTGCAGGTCCTTCCGTTCGAGGTGGGGGCACACGCGGGGATGGACGGGACGTTCACCATCCTCGACTTCCCGGAGCCCAGCGACGCGGACGTCGTCTACGCGGAGAACGCCACCGGTGGGCTCTTCCTGGAGAAGACCGAAGAACTACGCAAATACATATTTATCTTCGATCACATACGCGCGGCGGCACTCACTCCCGAGGAGTCCGTCGCGATGATCGCTGAACGCGCAAAGGAGCCATTGTGGACATCGAGGTCAAGGGGCTTCGGGTAGACCTGACCCGTGCGGCCTGGCGAAAGAGCTCGCGCAGCGGGCCGAACTGCGACAACTGCGTGGAGATCGCGTTCGTCGACCAGGCCATCGCGGTTCGCGACTCGAAGAACCCGACCGGGCCGGTCCTGATCTTCACCTCCGACGAGTGGGACGCCTTCCTCGGCGGTGCCCGAGACGGCGAATTCGACCTGGACTGACCCACGGTTGAGCCCCGGGCGCGTCCCGGGGCTCAACCGTGCCCAACCTCGACCGTCCCCCGGCGTGGCCGCTGGGCCAGCCCAGCTCAGCCCCTGGGTAGCCGCCCGACCAAAGCATGCTCAGCGAGCGCGCTGTGCCGCAGTGCATGTCGCACCCCGATGGCGACCAGCAGGATCACCGCCACCGTCAGTACCAGCCCGTCGGCGACCATCCCCAGCTCCGGCACGCCACCGAAGTACCGCGCTGCCACCGCCACCAGCGCCAGCGCCGTCACCTGCACCGGCAACGCCACCAACGGGTGCGCCGCGCGGGCCAGCAGCCCTGGCGGACTCGGCGCGGCGGGCGCGGTGACGAACGCCGCCGATCCGCCGTACAGCCGCCGCAGGCGCGGCAGGGTCACCACCGCGACCGCCGCCGCCGGGACGGCGACCAGCAGTACCTGGGCGCTGGCCGCCCCGCCACCGATCAACCCGGCGATCCCGCCCAGACCGGCCAGCACGAACGCGGTCAGCCAGCCGACCCGGCGCCGTAGCGTCGCGGGGCTGCCCGCCGACGGCAGCGACTCGGCGATCACGGCGGCGACGAGCCAGCCACCAGCCAACGCCAGCCAGCAGACCAGAGCGATGTCCATGCACCGAATCCTGCCGGCCGGTCGATGTCGGCACCTCCGGGCGTAGCCCTGGTCGACCCCCCAACGGTCACCCGTAAGGGCGCCGGCAGGTTGGGCGTCCGCTGGCTACTACAGCGTCCGTACGTGGAAGCCACCGTCGACGTCGAGCACCTGGCCGGTGCTGAACGGCAGCAGGTCGGTGGCGACCGCCACCACCGCCCGCCCGACGTCGTCCGGCTGGCCCCACCGCCGGATCGGCGTCAGACCCTGGTTGAGAATCAGATCGTCGTACTTCGCCTGGACCGGACCGGTCATGTCGGTTGCGATGATGCCGGGCCGGATCTCGTAGACGTTGATGCCGTGCTCAGCGAGGCGGGCGGCGTACAACTGGGTGGTCATCGCCAGGCCGGCCTTGGCCACGCAGTAGTCGCCCCGGTTGACGCTCGCCGTGTAGGCGCTGATCGACGAGACGATGACGATCTTGGGCGCGGTGACGGTGCCGGCCGCCATCATGTCGATCATGGCTCGGCTGACCTGCTGGGTCAGAAAAAAGGGACCCTTCAGATTGATGTCGATCAGCCGATCGAAGGACTCCTCCGTCGCGTCGAGCAGGTCCGCCCGCACGTCCGGGGCGACGCCGGCGTTGTTGACCAGCAGATCGATCCGGCCGAAGATCGCCACGGTCTGATCGACCAGCCGTTGCCGGTCCGCGCTGACCGACACATCCGCGCCGACCAGCAGTGCCCGGCGGCCCATCGCCTCGACCTCGTCGCCGACCTGCTGGGCCGCCGTCGCGTTCCGGGCATAGTTGACCACGACGTCGTACCCGGCGGCGGCCAGCGACAGCACGATCCCGCGCCCGATCCCCCGGGAACCGCCGGTGACGATGGCGACCCGCGCGGCGGTCACCGTCCGCCCCCGACGGTGTCCGCGCTGTCGGCGCTGTCGGCGTCGGCCGGGCCGAAGAACGTGTAGTACGGTTCGTCGCGCGCCATCCGCTGCAGGTAGAGCGCCAGTTCGCGGGCGTGGTAGTCGCCCCACATGCTCGACTCGCCGTGCGGCACCCGGCTGCCGGCCGGCACGTGGTCCCAGCCGTTCGGTCGGTGGTAGATCGAGTGCAGGATCAGTCCCTGGTGACGGGTGTCGGTGCTCAGGTACGGCTCGTCGAACAGGGTGCCGGCCACGGTCAGCCCGGCCTGCCAGTAGCGGCGACCAGCGTCGGGCTGCCCGGCACCGGTCAGGTAGCGGCCGAGTCGCAGCAGCCCCTGTGCGCCGATGCAGGCGGCTGACGAATCGACCGGCTCATGATCGTTGTACGGGTCCGCCGGGCGATCCAGGTAGTCGCCGAGCGCGGCCAGGCCGGGTGCGCCGGTGTCCCAGTACGGGATGCCGTCGGTCGGGGTGTGTTCGAGGTAGAAGTCGCAGGTGGCGGTGGCGGCCTTCAGCAGCATCGCGGTCACCTCGGCCCGCCCGCCGTACGGTTCGAGGTCGCTGTCCGGCAGCACCGCCAGGTATTCGAGCTGCTCCGGGAAGCCGAGCATCGCCCAGGCCAAGCCTCGGGTCCAGGTGGTAAACGGCGAGTAGCCCTGCTGGGTGCTCGGGCAGCGGAACCGGCCGTCATTGACGTTGAAAATCGACTCGTGGGCGGTGCGACCCCGGATGTCGTAGCTGTCCCGCCCCTCGCCGTAGAAGACGTTGTGCCGGGCGGTGTTGGTGGCATGCTCGATCAGCCGGCCGAGCAGCGAGATCCGCTCGTCCTGTTCACCCATGAGCGCGTGGCCGAGCAGGTGGGACACCGCCAGCGCACGGCAGGAGCGGATGGTGTCGACGAACAGCGACTGCGGCCCGTTGAACGAGTAGACGTAGCCGGTACCGTCGGCGGTGTCCCGCCAGCGGGCTGCCTGGACCGCCCCGGTCAGCTTCAACGCCAGCTCGTAGAAGTCGCGCTCGGCCCGGTCGTGCGGGAGCCGCCCCTCGGCCATCAGCCGCCACAGGTTGCCGTACGTGCTGACATTGTTGAAGCCGTGGTCGTGCACGCCGATGTGGCTGACGTGGCTGGCCATCACGGCGACGGTCAACTCGCGGGCGGAGTCCAGAAACCGCTGCTCGCCGGTGGCGTCGAACTGCAACAGGGCCGAACCGTACTGGAAGCCCTGGGTCCACTCGGTCCAGCCGCGCGCGGCGTACCGGCCGTCGACGGTGAAGACCGGCGACGCCGAGCCGGGCGGGCAGCTCTTCTCGATCGAGTCGATCTTGTGGGCGGAGGCTTCCCAGAGGCGGTCGATCCTGGGTTGCAGGCTGGCCGGGGTCAGCGAGTCGTCGATCCGAATCATCGGATCAGCATAGGAAAGCGCTTGCCTGGGCGGAAGGCCTCGGCCGTGGCGGAAGACCAGGCCGCCGAACCCGCGTCCCGCTACGCGACGAGTTCGACCCGGCAGTACGCGCTCGCCGCGCGGGCGAGTTTGCCGTCGGCGGTCACCAACGTCAGTGCGCGGCGTTCCGCGAGGGCGACGTAGGGGGCGTCGTACGCGCTGATGTTCGCCTTGACCTGCCACATGCGGGTGAGCAGGTCGTCGATCGGGACGGTGTCGACGCCGAGGCGGCTGATCCGGTCGACCGCCCGCGCCGCCGTCTCGTTGGTGATCTTTCCGCCGAGGGCGAGCCCTCGCATGACAGAGAAGACCTCGACCTTCCAGTGCTCCGGTGCCGCCCACTCGGGATCGCGGCCCAGGACGGCGCGGGCCTTGCGACCGCGGTCGTCGCTGTAGACGAGCACGCTCGCGATGACCGAGGCGTCGACGACGATCACCCGACGTCCCGCCCGGATGGTGCGGAGTCCGGGAAATCCCGTTCAGCGCGGGAACGGGCGAGCAGATCGGAGGCGTTGGGCGCGGTCGGTCCGGCTCCGCTGCTGCCGCCGTCGAGTTCGTCGCTGAGCTCGGCGAGGAGCTGCCGGTTGCGGCAGAAGTCAGCCTGCCGATTGAGGACGGCCAGTAGGTACGCCTGCAGCGACTGGCCGCGTTCGCGGGCCTGCTGGGCCAGGAGGTCCCGCACCTCTTCGGGTACGTCGCGGATGGTGAGCACCACAGTCATGACTGCATTTTGCCTGCACAGTGACTACACGGTCAAGTCATCTCTTCGGCTGGGCCGTGGTGGTGGCGTGGGCGCCGTCGGGGTGGAACCGGGCAGCGGCGGGTTGGCCGAGCTGGTCGGCGGGGATGGTGGCGCGCAGCGCCCCGTGCAGGTAGCGGTAGCAGAGCACGACGGCTTCGGGCAGGCTCGCGCTGGTGGGGACGGGGTCGACGGCGAGCGGGGTGGCGGGGTCGGACGACGGCGACGTCCAGGGCGAGACCGAAGCCGCGCACGGCTGCGGCAAGGTACGCGTCGATCGGGTCTCTACCACCTGGTCACAGATGCGGTACGCCTCCGGTGCGGGATGAACTCAATCTCGCGCTCGTGCATAGAGATTGCAGAGGGAAGCCGACAGGAAGGACACGCGATCGTGAATCTACCGTCAACGCTGGGCTCCGGGTGAGGGGCGTCTCGGCACAGCCGACAGATGACGCAGCCACCATCATCGCGTCGCTGGACGACCCTGATCGCTTCGCACAGGTCTACGAGAAGCACGCCGGGATGCTTTACGGCTACGCGTACCGGCGGGTGGGTCGGGAAATCGCCGAGGACGTCGTCGCGGATGCGTTTGTGGCAGCGTTCCGGGCACGGCACACCTATGACCCAGGTTACCCGAACGCGTTCCCGTGGCTGCTCTCGATCGTGCATCGCGAGTTGGCCCGCCATCACCGCGCCGAAAACGCCCGATACCGGGCGTACCTGCGAGTCAAGCCCGACAGCGGCGAGGAGGCGCTCGCGGACCGAGTGGTGGCGGCCGCTACCGCCCAGGCATGGCGTAGGCCGCTCGCCACGGCGCTCGCCCGGCTCGGCCAAAAGGAGCGAGATGTGCTCTTGATGGTTGCCTGGGGCGGCCTGAGCTATGAGGAAGTCGCCCGGTCCCTGAATATCCCGATCGGCACGGTCCGATCTCGGCTCAACCGGGCCCGTCGCAGGATGCGTGACGCGTTGGACGGCGGTACGACTCAAAGCACCCTGACAGACACTGCGATCGAGAAACGATGGTGGAGAAGATGGAGCGACGCATGAGTGAGATGGACCGGATCCGGGAGCTCGGTGCTGCTTTGGCTCCACGTGCCGGGGAGACCCCTACCGCCTGGCGCAGCCGGCAGCTGGGTGAACCCGACACGCAGCCGACAGCACACCGCAGTAGCGCAGCATCGCCAGCTAGGCGTTGGAATCTTGCCTTGACCAGCGGAGCTCTGGCAGCCTTCCTCACCATAGTTGCCGTCGGCACCACGATTCACGTCGGTCGGTCTGATGGCGGAACGGCGCCGCTCCCCGACACAGCCGAGGCCGCCTCGATCCTCCGAAACGCTGCGTTGGTGGCGCAGGAGGCAGACCTCGCCGCGCCGCAAGCCGGGCAGTTCGTGTTCACCGAGACAGTGGCGAGCCCTATCAATCAGGTGCAGCAACCAGACGGCAGCTTTGCCACAAGTCATGGACCTCGGGTGTTGCGGCAGACCTGGCTTTCGGCCGACGGCACTGAGGATGGGTTGATCCGCGATCGGGTCTATCAGCAGGACTCGGCCCCATTCGACGACCTGGTGCTGCCGGCATGTCCCTCAGGTCGGTCAAGCCCGTCCGTCGATCCCAAGGCGGACCAGACATGTGTGCCACAGCAGGGCTACGACGCCGGGATGCCAGACAGCCCAGCGGCGGTGCTCGACTGGCTCCGAGCCGACGTGAGTTCAGCGGAGAGCTTGCAACCAGATCCGCAGGCGAGGTCATCCGCCTCCTCTGATGGCAGCGCCGTTGATGCCCTCTTGTTTCAACGGGCGGGCGAGTTGCTCGTCGGCGGTAGGTACCTCTCCTCGCGCCAACGAAGTGCCCTGTTTGACGCGCTGGCCTCGCTGCAAGGCGTAACCCTCCGGCAGCAGGTGCGGGACCTTGCCGACCGCGAAGGGGTAGGGATCGGTATGACCGAGGGCACGACACTCATCTTCGACGCGACGTCGTACGTGTTCCTCGGCACCGCCAACAGTGCCCTGATACGCCAGGCCATCGTGGACAGCTCAGGCAGCTAGCCGCCTTGACTCAGATCAGAGCACTGCCAACTTTGTTATCAGTTAGTTACCCGATCACTCAAGGTCATCTGATCACTCCAGCCATACCCGTTGACGTCGACACCCGAACAACCATCCAGTCACCTTCGGTGATCTCCCATGCTCGCGGAGCACGCAAGACCTCTCGGAACACCACGCAGGCTCGTGGGCATCGGCAACCTCCGATGCAATCGGCTGAAGGTCGACCAGCATGGATCGTTCCCACGGGGGATACCGGTTCATCTTGGCCAGCAGGCGTGCCGGGGTGCCGGGGTGCCGCTTCCTGTTGTGGGGAACAACAACCAGGAGGGACGTCTTGGCAAAGCAACGGGTTACACACACGCTCTTGACCTTAACAACTGCGTCAGTCTTGACCCTGACCCTAACAGCCTCGCCAGCGCAGGCAGAAGACCTTCCAGAAGTTCCCCAGCACTCGGTGGCACTGCAATCCCTGCTGGACTTTTATCCTGAATCCATCGCCATCGACGAGAACACTGTCCGAGTAGCACCGGGCGTACTCGTCACGCTGCCCAAGGATTACCCGCGAGATAAGGTTTTCGCCAACACCGCTTCATCCGAGGTGCCAGCCGCGATCACCCGAACCGCTCCGCCGGCGCAACCTACAACGTCTCCCGCGAAGGCCCAGGAGCCGGTAACCCCCGCCGCGGATGACTACTTCTACGGCTGTTACTACGAACATCTCCGTCTGTACACTGAGCCAAACCTTCACCCCGGTAGTGCAATAATTTCTTTCTACTACTGCCAGTTCAAGGACCTCGGAGCAATTCCATTCCCAGGCGGCGGGCACTGGAATGATCGCATCTCATCCTGGGTAAACAATCAGGCACCAAACACCGCGAGCCACTTCTACAATTGGAACGGCACCAACCAGTGGACCCTTCTTTTCAGCTCCAACGCATTCAGCTACAACACAGGAATGGGTCCGTATGACAATATTCTCGATGCTGTCCGCGTGTGCTAGCTGAGTGGCATAGGCAGTCCGTTTAACAGTTTCTACTTGCCGTCGGCGATGCGAGCTGCGCGCAGTTTGCGCAAAGCTCTCAGCGTCGCCGGCGGCCTGATTAGTGCGATGGAATATCTCCATGCGCATTCGGCACCCGTCACCCATCAGATATGGCAGCCGGTCTCCTCGTTGCACGTCATTGGGATCGGGTGGTGCCGTCGGGGTGGAGCCGGAGGGTGGCGGGCTGGCCGGGGTGGGTGGCGGCTTGGTGGCGTACCTCGGTGATGAAGCTGGTGGTGTCGGGTGCTGGGCCGGGGGTCGCGGGCCGGTGGGGGACGGACATGGGCTTTTCGGGGTCGGTGGGGATGGTCGCGCGCAGCGCGCCGTAGAGGTAGCGGTGGCAGAGGGCGACGGCTTCGGGTAGGGCGGCGCTGGTGGGGACCGGGTCGACGGTCGGCGGGGTGGCCGGGTCGGCGACTTGGACCGACCAGGTGTGGCCCTGCATCAGCTCCGGTCGGCCGGTGCTGTCGCGGTGGTCGACGACGGTGATGTCGAGGGCGAGGCCGAGGCCGGTGACGAGGCGGGCCAGCTGGTCGAGGGTAGGGCCGGGCCAGTCGGTGGCGCGGACCAGGATGCGGGCGCCGTCGTGGGCGGCGGCGGCTTCGGCGAGGTACGCGGCGAGCGGGTCCCCGCCGGTGTGGGGGATCTGGCTGATGCCGTTGCGCAGGTGCTGGTCGATGACGTGTTCGCCGTCGATGTCGGTCAGGTCGGTCGGCTGTACGCCGAACTGGGCGGAGAGGGTGCCGATCCGGTAGTGCTCGGGCAGCTGCCACACGCTGGTGCCGGACGCATGGTCGGTGTGCACCAGCGTTGGGGAGGTCGGGCCGTCGTCGGGTCGCCAGTTGCGGTGCACGGTCCGGCCGCGCAGGTCGGTGACGGTGGCGACGGCGCCATGCCGGACCCGGCGGGTGCCGTAGCAGTCGGTGCAGTACGGCGGATCTGCCGCGTTGGTGCATCGTGGGCAGGGGTGGGTGGGGATCGGCTCGCCCCAGTATCTCGGCGCTGGCGGCTCCCATCCGCGCCGGAACCTGCCGCCGCCCTCGCCCGGCTCGGTGTCGTCGGGTCGCAGGCTGGTGTGCCACCAGTGCCGGTTACGCCAGATCGCCTGCGCGCCGCCGTGCTGCTCGGCGTCGGCGATCATGCGTCGTTCGAGTTGGTCGAGGTCGTGGCCGCCGGGGTGCCCGTCGAGCCCGACCGGCATCGGGTGCGGGGTGAGCGCGGCCTCGGTGAGGTAGTGGGCGGGCAGGTTCCAGTCGGCCACGGCCAGCCCGGAGGCGGCCCGTTCCGGGCTGATCGAGGTGACCGCCGCCGGCAGGTCGGCTACCCAGCGGTGCGGGTAGTCGGGCACTTTCCCGCCGGCGAGTTCGTACCGGATGTCCCAGCTCAGCCCACTCGGAGTCGATGCTGGTCGGGCTTCGAGGACCAGGTCGACGTGAAGTTGGTCGGCGAGCGCGCACAGCCGGCCGAGTAGCCGACCCGGGTCGCCCGGTGGCGGCGGTTCGCTGCTGCGGCCGATCAGGACCAGCCACGGCGTGGTGAGCCGGTTGGCGAGCGCAGACGCCTCACACCGGTGGCGGTCCCGCTCCGGGATGCCGGGCTGCCACTGGATCGGCAGGGTCAGCCCGGACGACGGGAGCCGGCCGGGTTCGTCGGGGAAGTCCGGGTCGCACAGTGTCGCGGCGGCCACGCCGGCACGCTGGGCGAGGTCGGTGACGATCGGTGCGTACGGCAGCCACCAGGTGCCGTTTGGGGTCGGCAGCGGCGTGAACGAGCCGGGGACGAGGCTGGTAGAGGCCACCGCCCCGGTGTCGAGGTTGGCGACGGTGACCACGAGTTGCGCCCGCCGCCGCTCGGACCCGAACCCGACGACGTGGACCGGGCCGGCCGGCACCCCGTTGACCCCGGTCACCCGGTCACCCCCGTCCCTGCCTGGAACTGTTGGAACTGCTGTGACTGCCAGTCCCGCAACGCCTGCTTGACCCGCATGTTCTCGTCGCGGGTGGCGGCCAGTTCGGCGCGCAGGGCGGTCAGCTCGTCGGCGACCAGGTGCAGGAACGTGCGTACCTCGGTGGGGTCGCAGCCGCGCCGGACGCGGTCGCCGAACCGGCGGTCGCGGACCAGGCCGGGACTGATCGACGGTCGCACCGGCCTGCCGTACAGGTGGCCGACGGCGTTCGGGGCACGTCGCACCGGCCGGCGCTGGCCGGCCGCAGCGTCGATCGGCCGCTGGTTGTGGCGCGCGATCTCGGCGAGCAACCGCCGGTTGCGCCGGCTCCGCACCGGCGGTCGACGGAACAGGTCAAAGAACCTACGCACAGCAGGAACCACCTTCCAAGAGTCGGAAACCTTCAGGGGTACGGGTCGAGAGGGCGCGGCTGATGTCGCAGTTGTGCCGCCGCCCTGGTCAGCGGTGTCGGCGGGGGCGCGGTGCCCAGCGGAGACCGTCACGCTGGACGAAGATCTCCCGCCGTTCGCGGGCTTCACCGTCCGGCGCCAACACGTACCCGGACAACCAAACCCAGTCCTGATACGTCCACCGCTTGTCCACTGTTGTCACCCGGAACCGGAAGCCTCGACCGGCGGCGAACTGCACACTCGCCCTGCCGTCGATGATCAACTCGTCGCCGGGCCGGGGGTCCGCCGGCGACCGGTCGGCCGGCACGCTACCGATCAGCCGCCGGCATCTTCACGCGGAGGAAGTCGAGGAGTCTGCGCACGGTAGGTCGCCTTTCAAGCTCGCGGGTCGGGCATGGTCTTCGGGGTAGAGCGGGTGGAAGGGCGGCCCGACCCCGAACGGGGGTGCGGAGGTCGGGCCGCCTGCCCTGCGCACGCAGCCTCAATCGGCGGTACGCACGCAGGGCCGCGTGGGTGAGGGCCGTCAGGACGACAGAGCTGGAGCCGCCCTGACGGGGTCGACCGCCGGGTTTGCCGAACCAAGGGGCTGACCGAGCACCAACCTACGTCAACAGCTGACGTAGGTAAACCCTCCGAGGCAGGTTTCTTGCATCACTTGCTGACCAAGGTTGTGCGTGATCGAATAGTGGTGCCGAACCAAGGGGATGTGCCATGCCCTCAGCACCAGCCGATTACCGACGGATCGCAGACGAACTGACCGCGAAGATCAACAGCGGCGAACTACCGCCTGGCACGAAGCTGCCCAGTACCGCCCAGCTTGCTGACCAGTACGACGTCAGCCCAGCGACCGTGTACCGCGCCGTCTCACTCCTGCACGACCGAGACCTCGTCGTCGGACATTCCGGTCGCGGTGTGTACGTAGCGGAGAAGTAGCTGCCGTCCTACATGCAGCTCTCCGGCAGTTCAAGGTCAGCGTCTCCACCGCCCAAGCCCAGATCAGCCGCACCGAGAACGGGCCGCCTGTTCGACACCTCGACAGCCTGACGCACTGGGCCTGCACGCTTTGGATGCCCGAGCATCTACTGTGGTTCAAGCTGCCCAGCACATCGTCTGCGAGCGACGACTCTCGTATGGCCGTCACAAGCGTGGCGGCTGTACCGAGACAGGCCGTGCCGGCACCGGTCCCACTTCAGTCTCCGTCGTTCGGACTGCCGCTGGGTGACGGCAATGGGTATGCCTCCGCGATGCAGTCGTTCCGGGCGGCGGACCGCCAAGTCGGCGGCGGCCACCTCTACGCCACGGTCGTGCAGTACCTGCAAGCCGAAGTCGCCCCATGCACGTTCGGAGTCGACCAGAGCAGCGATCGGCAGCTCGGCACGCATATCCTCGCCAGCCTGAGCCACCTCGCGCACCACCGGGGCAAGCCAACCGACGCTCTCCGGTACGCCCGGCAAGGCAGCGAGGGTGCTGGCGCGTGGTCCGCGGTTGTCTGAACTCGAAGCTCGCCTGCTTGCCATGCAGGCTCGTGCCTTCGCCACACTGAGACAACCCGACGACTGCGCACAGCACCTTATCGAGGTAGAGCGAGTGCTTGAAGCAGAACCGGCCGAAGAACGGTCGCCGTGGGTCAGTCACTTCGATGAAGGCTCGCTGGCCAACGAGGCCGCCCGGTGTTTGCGCCAACTCGGTGACCTAGGCCAGGCGAAACGGCAGGCCGAGCGGGTCGTCCAACTGCGACCGGGAGACCGCACGCGAAGCCGGGCATTCGGACAGCTCATCCTCGTGACTGTGCTCGTGGCCCAGGGCAGGCCCGAGGAGGCCTGTACCGTAGCTCAAGAGGTGCTGGACGCGACCCATCAGCTCGGTTCCTATCTCGTCATCCAGCAACTCCTTGGTCTCAGGCGCTTGCTGGAGCCGCACCGGGGGTACTCGGGTGGTGGCCGAGTTCCTGAGTTTCCTTGATGAGGCGCTACGTGAGCGGGCGTGGCTCTACCAGCGGCTTGCGCAGGACGGACGTAGCGGTACAACGGCGTTGGGGAGAAACCGTGAACTCTGACGCTCCGCTGTATGAACGTGACCCGGAGGCGTGGCAGGCGCACCTGGCAGAAGGCAACGCCAAGCAGCCCCGCAAGCGCGTCAGTGCCGATGTTCTCGTACGTGACCGTGCCGGACGGATCCTCCTTGTTGACCCGCAGTACAAGCCGGATTGGGACATGCCCGGCGGCATGGCGGAAGCCAACGAGCCGCCTCAGGATGCCGTTCGCCGCGAGCTTCGAGAAGAACTCGGGCTGGACGTGCACGTAGCCGGGCTGCTGGTGGTCGATTGGGTGTCACCACACGGACCCTGGGACGACCCGCTCTCGTTCATCTTTGACGGCGGCGAGCTGACCGATGAGCAGATTGCCGGGCTCAAGATTTCGGATACTGAGCTGTCTGAGTTCGAGTTTTGTACGGCGGAGAAGGCGCAGCAGCGGCTCCGTCCCTATGTATGGCGGCGCGTTGCCGTGGCGCTTGACGTACTGAAGACTGGAAATGTGCGATACTTGCATGATGGGCACATGAGGTGAAGTTGCGAGGAGTACCTTGAAATGCCCAGTCGACCTGCCGACTACCTACGTGTCGTCGATGACATCACCGAACAGATTCGGTCCGGTGAGCTGTCGCCGGGCGACAAGCTGCCGACATACGCCCAGCTCTCCGACACGTACAAGGTCAGCGTCTCCACAGCCCAAGCGGCCCTGCGGCTGCTGCGCGACCGTGGCTTGGTCGAAGGCCACCAGGGCAAGGGCACGTACGTCGCCGGGCAAGCCACGAAGATGTGATCCCCGCTGCCGAGTTCGTGGCAAGGCCCCACGCCGCCGGCGAAGCCCACAGCCCAGAGAACTGCGAAACGCATTGCCGAGTACGCTCCCCAGCAGCTGGGTTAGGCGCTTGCACAGGGTCGCGGCAGATCCGGATGGCGCTGGCGGGCAGCAGGTAGGCAGCCACGGATATGGATAGGCGACGTCTTATGGCAGCCCAGTCGCGTAGACGCGTTCGGCGGGTGGGAGGAAGCCCGGCGTGATCTTGTGGTGCAGGGCGTGGTGGGCGGTGGCCCGTTCAGCGGGGTGGGGCGGTTGCCTGGGCGGTGATCGCGATGTTCCAGGGGACGACGCGTCCATCGCTGGATGCGGGCTGCCAGGGTCGTAGGTTGGTGTCCAACTCTTCGACGGCCGTCAGGCGGAGGGTGGGTGGTGCGAGGAACGCTCCGAGGAATGTTGTCAGGGTCGGGTAGCGGACGCCGATCCGGCTGCGCATCGGGTACGTGCCGGTGGGGTCACGGTGGATCCGTTCGTCGCCGTAGCCGGCGCTGATGCGTACCTCCCGGTCGGTGGCCTCGGTGCGCCGGTCGCAGAACGCTCCGGTGTAGGCCGGGTGCACACCGAGGTAGATCAGCCGGCCGCCGGGCCGCAGGATGCGTGCCGCTTCGCTGATGGCGGTGGGGAAGTTGTCGATGTCGGTGTGGGTGTAGGTCATGACCACGGTGGGGACCGAGGCGTCCGCCAGTGGTAGCCGTCGTGCGTCGGCTCGGATGAGACTGGTGTTGCGGGTCGCGGCGATGCGGAGTTGGTCGGCGGAGAGGTCGATGCCGATGATCGTGTAACCGTGTGCATCGACCGTGGCGAAGTGCAACCCGGTGCCGCAGCCGACGTCAACGCAGATGGCGCCGGTCGGGTTGGCCGGACCGAGAAGGCGGGCCAGCAGCCCGGCTGAACCGTGCTCGTCACGGTAGGCGCGGAACGTGCTGTCGTACCAGTCGGCGTGTCCGTCGTAGCGGGCGTCCGTGTCCATTCCGCCATTGTGGCTCCGTGTCGACCATCAGCCTCGGCCGCCGCCGCTCTGGTCGGGTCGCACCGCTCGTCAAGCATGGCCCGAACGTTCGACGTATCCTGCGCCCGTCACCCGACTTGAAGCACGCTCGGCGGCAGATCCGTACGTTGGCCTACCCCGAGCCGACGAGGATGCAGAACGGATGTCCCTCCGGATCGGCGAGAACGTAGAGAGGCTCCTCTGAATTCTGGGTGCGGTCGTGAAGCAAGCTGGCTCCGAGCTGCTCGGCTCGTCGACGGTGTCGCTCCAACTCGTTGACGGTGGGTACGCGGAGATCCAGGTGCATCTGCTTCGGAACGTCGTGTGACGGCCAGGTCGGCCGCATCAATATGGGCACCTGTTGAAAGGCAAGCTTGCGGTTGCCGTTCCCGTCGACCAGGACGAGCCAATCTTCGTCATCGGTCGTTCCGTCAGCCGGAGGTTCGTCACCAGGGCGGTATTGCAGTCCGAGGAACTCGCGGTAGAACTCAGCGAGGGCCCGGGCGTCGGTGGCGTCCAGGGCGGTGTGCATGAGAACCGGATAGTCGGACACTGACGACGCCTCCTCACGGTCTTGGCCCTGTCATCACACCACGAAGTCGCCGAGCGAACATCCTGACATCGGCAGATCCAGACGCTTCACCCGGCGGTGGCCGACTACGCTCCGTCACGCCTGGTTCGCGGCATGTGCGCGCACTAGGTTTGGCCTTGGTGAAACGTGCTGGGGCTCGGATCGTCGCCTCGGCTTGCCAATCTTGTTCGAGCACGAGACGTCTTGATCGCGCAGTTTTGTGCCCGACTACGCCTCGGTCGGCTGGTAGTAGAGCCTGGTCAGGCGCGGCAGGCGTCGTCGCATTTCGGCCTCGTCGTCGAAGTCGAAGTCCCAGTCGCGGTCGAGTTGGGGATACCGGATGCTGTAAGCGTTGGACGGTAGCTCTTGTCCGGTTGCTGCCAGGTGCGCGTTCCAGGCGACGGCGAGGATGTCCTCACACCACAGGTCCTCGCCGTTCGCAGCGGCCTGGACGACGATGGGGTGACCGGCGAGCCGGTCCGGGTCGGCGAGTGCTTCGTGAAACACGGTCTCCCCCTGGGCGATCAGCCAACCGCGGAAGTAGTCGAAGCCGTCGTCGGAGGCACCACCGTTGATTACGTAAGCAGCCGCCCAGAGGTCGGCGCGGTAGGACCGGGCGAGCAGATCCCACAGCGGTTGAGCGAAGGCGACGATCTCAGCTGGTTCGCGTTGACCCAGCAGCGCGACCATCCGTTGTGCCACCTCGTCGGCGTCCAGCGCTGCCTGGTCCAACTCGCTCCGCGCCTGTTCGACCAGGCGCCACACGCCACTGACGTTCATGATCAACGATCATCGCACGCAGCGACTCACCGCGCGACGACGGCCGCGATTCCAGGTTTGTCGAACGGAGCAGTGCCCACACGATTCGAAGGAGTGACGTTGCGTAGCGATCGTTTCACGGCAGATGAGTGCGCCGGCTAGACGGTGTCGATCTCAACCGTAGGCGATTCCAGCGCGGTCGAGCAGGCGGCACATGTCGTGAAAACCCTCGACACACGCATCGACGACAGCGCCATGGCTGCCGGCCGACTTGGCGTACTGCAACAGAAAGTACGGGTCGACGGCATCGGGGACATAGATGTTGGCCTCGACAACCTCGCCGCTCGCCACGTTCTCGAACCGGCAGTGCTCCCCGTGCAGGTGCAGGTACCAGGTCGCGCCGTCGTACCGTACGGACTCCGGGTAGTCCGTGTCGTCGTCGCTCCCCGGCGGCATACCAGCCCTCATCTGCTCGACGAGCGCTGCGGCTGTTCGGCGGAACACGGCGACGAGGCTTTCCAGGACCGGGCGTAGCCTCGTGGCTTCTTCGTCATCGACGAGCCGCAGCACGGTAAGGACCGGCCCTCGACTCCGCGGCGAGGCGAAGACAACCACATCAGACCCGAGCGAGGCCTGCAAGGCGCGGGCAGTGACGGTGGCGGTTGGCATCGTCACGGCCTCGTCGAGCGAGATGAACAGACCGCGGCCACGAGCGACCCGCTGACGAACTTCGGAAGGATCCGGCACGCCTGCGGCAATCACAGGACCTACCTTTCCGTGTAGCAACTGGTATCTGGAAACGTACCCAACTCGGCACGTCCGGACAGCTCTCCCGGCGGTGTTTGGATACGTTCCGTGACGAGCGGTTCGCGGCAGTTAAGGATGGCGAATGGCTAGGCTCTGCACCCATGGCGCGCCACGAACTCAAGGAAGTCAGCTGCGTCAAGTTCAGGTTTACCGGCATCGTGGGAGCGGAACCAGACCTCGTCGTGACAACGGCTGCTGGTGACCGGGAAACCCCAGTGATCCCCGGTGCCGACCGGGGCGACGGCGATGAAGGTTCGGTCGGGGAACTCGCGGTCGTTGACTGATCTGAGGTTTTCGTCGCCTGAGTCGTGGCTCACGATCGGGAAGAGCTCGACGGACCCGAACATCCCGCCGCCATAATGGATCATGAAGGCCTTGTACAGCTCCGGGAGAATGACGTCCAGGTGGGTCTCGACCTCGGAGATATCCCTCTCGGTGACTGTGTACCCCTCGATGAGTGGGAAACCGTACTCGGCCAGCGAAGCGGCCGACTCATGGCGCAGGGATTCGGCCAGCACGTCGAACTGCATGATGTCCATGCTGCTCAGCATATGTATCCCGACGGCAGATCGGCGGGGACGGGCGCACCGAATCGGCTGCACAGCTTGCCGCCCCGGCTCTGCCGCCGACCAGCCTCTGGACGCGGACAGCGATAGACGGTGCGACGCGCGTATGTCGCCCGTCCGGACGCCTCGCCCGTCACACGGGTTCGCGGCAGGTCATGCCCCTCACCGTGGTGGCAGATCCCGGGCGGCGTCACCACGTTCCACTGGTTCAACGGGCCGGATCGGGCGTGCTGTCGGTTCCTGGGAACGGTCGACGCCGTCGAGCAGGTCATCCCAAAACTTCTCTGCAGCCTCGCGAACCTCAGGGTAGAGGTTGCGATGTACGACCCACTTCGCGTCGCCCAAACTCATGCCAGTCGCGTCGGCAACGGCCTTGATCGCCGAGATAGGGGAATCGGTGCGCTGGAGCAGTTCCTTAGCTACCTGATCCGCGTCGGTACCGGATGTCAGCATCGTCCGTGCTATATCCGTCAAGGCTCGGATCCGCGCTATTCGCTCCGCCTTCCCGGCCTCCGTCACAGACGGAGGATATCGCCAGACCGTTCGGATCTCAATCGGCAAGCCAGGTGCACACTGTTCTCGGCAGATCCGGACGCCAAGGGAGCGGTCGGCTCTACGCCACCCGTCACCCCACGCCACCGACCTTGACCTCCCGCAGGCCTGGGGCCAGCCGTCGGATGTAGGCCGAGTTGAGTGCGGCTTGCCGCGTCTACCTCAGGGCCGGTGCGTCGACTGTCGGCGGCCAGTGAATACTCCCCGTAGGCGGTCATTTATCGCCCCGTTGGTGGCCAGGG